>JAHHQV010000003.1 GCA_020026175.1 Phocaeicola sp.
GAAGTTAAGCTTCGTCACGCCGATGGTACTGCAAATTGTGGGAGAGTAGGTAGTTGCCGTTTTAAGGACGGAAGCCCCGAGGTAGAAATACTTCGGGGCTTTTTTGTATCCAATTATTATATATAAATTATGTAAACTTTGAAAATTCTTTTCTAATACATTTTTATTAGTTTATACGTATATCTGTTATATAACATATATATAGGTATTGCTTTGATTTTAAAAAATATGTATACTTGCACAAGAGTTATATAGAATTATTATTGATATATAGGTGGTTATTAAATTATTTTATAAATTTAACAACTAATGAAACTCTACCAACTTTTGTTTCTTGCCGGGTTGGCTTGTTTGTGTTCAAAAATTACATAGTCTATAGTATATGGTCCCGTTTCATCAAAGGCTTAAATAAATTGGCATAATATGGAGGCATATGCTTTTGTACATTTTAGTATGAATACTTTCAATGATTCATAATGGTGGTATGGAAATTCAGATCAATGTTTGTTAATCCTACAATGCAAATTGTGAAAATAAATACAATGAGATGTAGATATATTAAGATTGATGTACTGAAGACAGCAGATGGCAAAAAAATCTTTGGGTACTATAGAATTAAATGTATTAACAGAAAAACGATAAATATGAAAAAAACAGCAGCTCTATTTTTGTCTTATATTATGTCGGCTGGCCTTTTTATGGCTCATGCAGATAATATATCAATTATCCCTAAACCTATAATTATAGAACAGAATGAAGGTTCTTTCAGACTGACTGAGAATTCTACAATCGGATATACTCCTGAATGTAGACCACAGGCTGAATTCTTGCAGAATCTGTTGAGCCAGTCTACTGGTTGGGACTTGAAATTGGTTAAATCTTCAAGAAAAGCGACAATACAGTTAAGTATATCTGATAAGAAAATAAGTAAAAGTGAAGGCTATGAACTGGAGGTTAATTCTGATAAGGTCTTGGTTTCGGGTGCAGACAATGCCGGAGTGTTTTATGGAATACAAACATTTCTTCAGCTACTTCCTGCTGAAGTTTACAGCGATAAGCGTCAGAGAAACATTGACTGGAAGGCTCCAGCTGTAAATATAAAGGATGCTCCTGAGCGTCCGTGGAGAGGAATGATGCTTGATGTGGCACGTTATTTTTATGATAAGGAGTTTGTGAAAAAATACATAGATATGATGGCTATGTATAAACTGAACAAATTGCAGTTTCACCTTATTGACGATTCGGGATGGAGACTTGAAATAAAGAAATATCCTCGTCTGACAGAAGTTGGAGCATGGGCAGGAAAGAAAGGAAAGCGTATTGGTGGATATTACACACAAGAAGATATAAAGGATATCATAGAGTATGGCAAACAGAGAAATGTTGAAATAATACCTGAAATAGAGTTTCCGGCTCATATGCTTTCGGCTGTAGTTGCATACCCTTGGTTGTCTTGTACAGGAAAACAACATGAATTGCCTGACCAGCATTTTATTAGTCGTGACATTCTTTGTGTAGGTAAGGAAAGTTCTTATCAGTTCTTGAAGGATGTTCTTGAAGAGACTGTCAGTCTGTTCCCTTCTTCATATATAAATATAGGTGGAGACGAAGCCGTATATTCGCGTTGGGAGGAATGTCCTAAATGTAATGAAGTAATGAAACGTGAAGGACTTAATAAGGTTTCAGAACTTCAAGGCTATCTTACTAACATAGTATCTGACATGATGAAGGAAAAGAATCGTACAGTTGTGGGATGGGAAGAAATCATACAGCGCGGAAAAATTAACAATCCTGTTGTAGCAGTGATATGGCATAATGTGAATGATACTATTCATGCAACAAAAACAGGACATAAGGCTATTCTTACTCCAGCCACTCACATGTATTTTGACTTTCCTGAAAGCGGAACTCCTGGTGAAATTAAATCTGCTACATGGATGCCTCCTATTTCTTTGGAGAAATGCTATTCTATGGATTTGAATGATTATTCAAGCACTTCAACAGTATTGGGAGTACAGGGATGTTTTTGGAGTGACCAGTTTATTCATGGTACTGTATTACAGGAATTCGGACTATTGAATGAAAATAGATCGGAAAACTATGCGGAGTATCTTACGTTCCCACGACTTTTGGCCTTATCAGAAGTGGCATGGGATAAAATGTCGAGCAAGGACTACGATGATTTCAAGAAAAGAATAAGCAGACACTATAAAAAGCTGGATTATAAAGGATGTAATTATCGTGTTCCAGAACCTGAAATTGTATCAATAAAGAATTCATCTGATGGAAATGTTACATTTGAACTAAAACCTAGTGTAGAGGGAGCAAAAATAGTATATACCACAAATGGTGAATATCCTAATATTCACTCAAAGGAATACAAGTCTCCCGTATCTGCCGAAAGCAAGAGTGAATTTCATGCTATGACAGTGGTAAATGACAGAATGTATTCTTTGCCTACTTATTTTGCTCCAGATTATTCGGCATATAAGCAATATGGTAAATTTGTACAGTCGTGGACTCCTATGAAAGTACAGACATCCATGCAGCCAATAAGATTTGAGTGTACTGGAAAAATTTCAGGAAATGGTTCTTATGAAATAAGTTTTATAAGGACAAAAGGTAAAAACAATCTGAATGTAGGTGGATCCAAGTTATGGAAAAGAGATGAAGTGTTGGGCGAGAACAACAACAATGTTTCTTTAACTCCTGACAATCCTGTTGTTACATTTGAATTTACTGTCAATGATTTTGAAGCAGGAACACCTTTCTACATCGATTTGAATGCTTGTGGCGATGGTGGTAATGATGTTACAGGTCTGGTTTTTATTCGTAAGAAGTAATAATAGGCTTTTATAGATAATCACTCTATGGGTTTAACTGTCATTTTATGTAAGTCAATCTCATAGAGTGATTAAAAATATCCGTATCTTTGTAAAAAATATACAAAGGTAATATATGGGTAAAAGCAAAGTACTGATAAAAAAAACATTATTTCTAATACTATTATTTTTTTCCCCGTTATCGAGTGTCAATTCGCATGACAATGTAGAGGCTTCGCTTGGAACTGATATTGTCAGTTCCTATATATGGCGTGGACAAGATTTGGGTAATATAAGTATTCAGCCTAGTTTGGATATACATTACAAGGGTTTTTCTTTATCAGCCTGGGGGTCATTGGGCTTTACAGATTCGGATACAAAGGAACTTGATTTGATTCTTGAGTATTCATTAGGTAATATGACTATTAGCATAACAGATTATTGGGTCGGTGGAGATGTAGGTTATTTTCATTATTCTTCTGACAATACTTCTCATACATTTGAAGCATGTGCAGCATATAATTTTGGATTTTTTTCTTTATCATTGTCTACAAACTTTGCAGGTAATGTAGGGTATAATGATAATGGAAAGAAAGTGTACGCATCTTACGTCTCGGCTTCTATACCTTTTAAGTTTGGAAGTATTGACTGGAGTGCTGAAGTAGGAGCTTCTCCATGGAGTAATGATTACTATAATGATGGTGGAAAAGGTTTTCAAGTGTCTTCTGTAAGTATCACTGCAACAAAAGAATTAAAGATAACAGAACATTTTTCGATTCCTTTTTATGGTCAGGTAGTATGGAATCCATATACTGATGGTGCATGGTTTGTTGCAGGATTAAGTTTCTAGTTAAATATATTAAAGCAATTAGTCGATGTATACGAATAAGAAAATTTGGCAAGTTACATATCCTATACTCTTGGGATTGTTGGCTCAGAATGTGATTAATGTAACGGATACAGCTTTCCTAGGACATGTTGGCGAGGTGGCATTGGGGGCAGCTGCTATGGGTGGTTTATTGTATATATGTGTGTATACTATAGCTTTTGGTTTCAGTGTCGGTTCGCAGATTCTCATAGCCAGGCGAAATGGTGAAGGCAATCATCATGATGTAGGTCCGATAATGCTTCAGGGCAGTATATTCAGCTTTATGATGGGACTTGTGCTTGCTGTAGTGATGTTTTTGTGTGCTGGTCCTTTGATAAGAATGCTTATAACGTCGGATAGTATTTATGAAACTACATATGAATTCTTTACATGGCGTGTATGGGGATTCTTGTTTGCTTTTCTTAATGTAATGTTCAGGAGTTTCTATATAGGAATAACAAAGACTAAGGTATTGACGTTAGGCTCTGTTATTATGGCTATTGTAAATTTAGTATTAGATTACGGATTGGTTTTCGGAAAATTAGGATTTCCTGAAATGGGGGTAAAGGGAGCAGCACTTGCTTCTGTTATAGCTGAGGCTGTATCTATGGTTTTCTTTTTTGTATATACTTATTATAAAGTAGATATGAAGAAGTATGGTCTCAAAAGATTCTTAGGTTTTGACTTTGACATTGTATGCAAGATATTAAAAATATCTATGTTTACTATGCTTCAATATTTTTTGTCAATGGCTATATGGTTTGTGTTTTTTATGGCTCTCGAAAGGTTAGGTCAGAGAGAACTGGCAATAGCAAATATCGTTAGAAGTGTGTATGTAGTACTTCTTATACCTGTACAAGCTCTTTCTACTACGGCTAATTCTTTGGTAAGCAATCTTATAGGTTCGGGTGGTGTAAAGAAGGTTGTCAGTCTTCTTAACAGGATAGCAGGCTTTTCTTTTATAATAATGATAGTTTGTGTAGCAGCTACTATATTGTTTTCGCATGAAATTCTTTCTATATATACGTCTCAAGACAGTTTGATTTCAGAATCAGTACCTGCATTGTATGTAGTCTGTGGATCAATGTTGATTGCATCGTTTGCGAATATTTATTTCAATGGAATTTCGGGCACAGGCAACACACATGCTGCGCTTATACTTGAAGTAGGTGTGCAGTCTTTTTATTCTATTTATGTCATTGTTGTTGGTATGCTGCTTCGCAAGCCAGTTGAAATATGTTTTACCACAGAGGTTATATATTATTCTTTAATGCTCTTATTTAGTATTTTATATCTGAAAAAAGCTAAATGGCAGAATAAAAAGATTTGAGTGTGTGTGTTTTTTTTATATTTTTGCACTCTGTTGTATCAGAAGAAAAAAGTAAAAATAAATAAGATATGTTCGATAATTTAAGTGAAAGACTAGAAAGGTCATTCAAAATATTGAAGGGTGAAGGTAAAATCACTGAAATCAATGTTGCAGAGACTCTTAAGGATGTTCGTCGTGCTTTGCTTGATGCCGATGTAAACTATAAAGTAGCCAAGAACTTTACAGATACAGTAAAGGAAAAGGCACTTGGGCAAAATGTGCTTACTGCTGTTAAACCAAGTCAGTTGATGGTCAAGATAGTTCATGACGAACTAACCAAGCTGATGGGTGGTGAAACCGCTGAAATAAATCTTAAAGGTCATCCTGCTGTAATTCTTATGTCAGGTCTTCAGGGGTCTGGTAAGACTACATTCTCTGGTAAATTGGCTCGTATGCTCAAAAGCAAGAAGAATGCCAAACCTCTGTTGGTAGCTTGCGACGTTTATCGTCCTGCTGCTATCGAGCAGTTAAGAGTTCTTGGTCAGCAGATTGAAGTGCCTGTATATTCGGAACTTGATAGTAAAAATCCTGTTCAGATAGCATTGAATGCTATTCAGGAAGCAAAGGCAAAAGGATACGACTTGGTGATTGTCGATACTGCCGGACGCCTTGCTGTAGATGAGCAGATGATGAATGAGATTGAAGCTATAAAGAAAGCAATCAATCCTGATGAAACATTGTTTGTTGTTGATTCAATGACTGGTCAGGATGCTGTAAATACAGCACGCGAGTTTAATGAAAGATTAGACTTTGATGGAGTTGTTCTTACAAAACTCGATGGTGATACTCGTGGCGGTGCTGCTCTCTCAATACGTACTGTAGTAAACAAACCTATTAAATTTGTTGGTACAGGAGAAAAACTTGATGCATTGGATTTGTTCCATCCTGCACGTATGGCAGACCGTATTCTTGGTATGGGTGATATCGTTTCACTTGTAGAACGTGCTCAGGAACAGTATGATGAAGAAGAGGCTAAGCGTCTTCAGAAGAAAATCCAGAAGAATCAGTTTGACTTCAATGACTTCCTTACACAAATACATCAGATAAAGAAGATGGGTAATCTGAAGGAACTTGCTTCTATGATTCCTGGTGTGGGAAAGGCTATAAAGGATATTGATATTGATGATAATGCATTCAAAAGCATTGAAGCGATTATATATTCAATGACTCCTCAAGAACGTTCGCATCCTGAGATATTGAATGGTTCGCGTCGTAATCGTATTGCAAAGGGTAGTGGTACAAATATTCAAGAAGTGAATCGCCTGTTGAAACAATTTGACCAAACACGTAAGATGATGAAAATGGTTACAGGTAACAAAATGGCTGGTTTGATGCAGAAGATGAAAAAGTAATGATGTAATAAATCTACAATTCATAATGGTTTAAAGACGGATTAAGCATTATTTGATGATGCCTTGATCCGTCTTTCCTTTATACATATATGTGGATTATTGTAGATATTTTCCACAATGATATGTAGTAAATATATGGAGATATATTATCCTGTCAAATTGTAAGGCGTTGATAGTTAATAAAGTAATTTATAAAGGTCTTCTTTGGTATAAAAGTTGGTACATTTTTTGTTTCTGTTCTATTGTAATTAATATTAATAGAAAAAATGTCAAAGTGTAGATTTTTATTTATTATTATGCTGTTATTTGCCTTTCAGCATATTTTTGCCCAAAACAGACTTATATCAGGGTTTGTTACCTCTTCTGAAGACGGCGAACCTTTAATAGGTGCTACAATTTCTGTAAAAGGAAACGAGAGTAAGGGAGTTGTTACTGATATCAATGGTAAATATGCTATTGAGATAGACGGTAACGATGAAATACTTGTTATTTCATATCTAGGAATGAAGACTATAGAGATGAGAGTTCCACAAAGAAATGTGGTTAATGTTGAGCTGAAACCAGATGCTATGAGAATAGATGAAGTTGTTGTTACAGGATATGGTAATTTTTCAAAGTCCTCATTTACGGGTTCGGCTAATACCATAAAGGCTGACATGATGAAAGATATACCTGTAATGACTGTAGAGCAGAAACTTCAAGGAATGACTACAGGTGTAAACATTACCAGCAGTTCAGGGCAGCCTGGGGCCAATCAAAGTATAAGAATACGTGGTATGGGTTCGTTCAATGCAACATCAGAACCTCTTTTTGTTATTGATGGTATACCTGTCACTTCTGGTAGTCTTAGTACTGGAGGAGCTGATGCATCATATATGAATAACTCAAAGACAAATATAATGAGTTCTATAAATCCTTCGGATATAGAAAATATTACAGTGATAAAAGATGCTGCTGCTGCATCTCTTTATGGTTCGCGTGCAGCAAACGGTGTTATCCTTATCACTACAAAGAAGGGAAAGACAGGCAGGACAAAGGTGGACTTCAACTTGTCTGGTGGCTTTTCTAATGCAGCTGTTGATTTTCGCCCTACACTTAATGGAGACCAAAGATATGAAATGCTGTATGAAGGACTTTATAATTATGCAGTAGATAAAGGTATGCAGTCGCCTGATGATTATGCAAGTCAGAATATAGGAGAATATGCTTATAAACCTTCTATGGGATATACAGACTGGAAGAAAGAGTTGTTGCGTACTGCTATTAATCAGAATTATGAGGCATCGGTGTCGGGAGGAAATGACAGGACAACATTCTATGCTTCGTTAGGATATAACAGTCAGGAAGGTTTGGCAAAGAATTCTTCTTTAGACAGATATTCAGCTCGCCTTAATATGTCTCAAAAGCTATGGGATATGGCCGAAATAGGAGGAAATATTATGTTTACACAATTGAACCAGGAACTGAATGAAGAAAGAACATCTGCCATAAATCCTTATTTTTGTACAGCTGTAAAAATGAATCCTTCCATGATGGTCAGAGATGAAAAAGGAGATTATGTTGGAGCCTATACTGGAACATCACTCAACCCCTTGCGAGATATATTGACTGATTATAACCATACACGTATGACACGTATGTTTACAACAGGATATGCACAGATAGAACCTTTAAAGGGACTGAAATTGAAGGAAACCTTAAGTTATGATTATAATATCCAGAAAGATTCAAGATATTATAATCCTCTTAGTGCTGCGGGTCCTAAGAGTGGCAATGACGCTCAGAGTGCCAAAGGGTTTATTGAATATGGCAAGATTCTTTCTTCTACTACAATTAATTATGTGAAGACTTTTGCTCTAAAGCATCATCTTGATGTATTGGCCGGCTATGAAGTAGAGAGTTATTCTTTGGACAAATCTTCTGGTGAGCGTATCAAAATGCCGTCCGACCAGCTTTTGGAGCCTGATAATGGTGCTGTATTGAAGAGTTTTATATCATCTACACAAGACTATAGGCTTATATCATATCTGAGTCGTCTCAACTATGATTATGATGATAGGTATTATATAGCAGGAAGTTTTCGTCGGGATGGAAGTTCTAGACTTTCTCCAAAAAATCGTTGGGGCAATTTTTGGTCTGTATCAGGTATGTGGCATGTAAGTAATGAAAAATTCATGCAGCCTATGAAGCCTGTACTCAATGACGTTAAGATAAGAGCATCGTATGGTGTAAATGGTAATCAGCCGTCTGCTTTATATGGATATATGGGACTTTACACATTTGGACAGAGCTATATGGGACAGACAGGCTCGTATGAATCGTCATTGCCTAATAATAAATTGGGATGGGAGAAGAACTATAATTTAAATGTCGGTATTGATTTGGGATTCATTAATAGAATATTCTTGAGTCTGGAATATTATAATAGAGATACAAAAGACTTGCTTTATAGTATGCCTACAAGTGCCACAACTGGATTTGTAAGTTATTTGAGCAATATCGGACAACTCAATAACAAGGGTGTGGAAATGGAACTGAGAACTGTAAATGTTTCATCCAATGATTTCAATTGGACAACAGTTCTTAATCTAAGCCATAATAAAAACAAGATAGTTTCTCTTAACGGGGTTATTGATCAGAGTATAGAAGGCTCGTGGTTTATTCATAAAGTAGGATTACCATATTATTCATTTTATGTAAAGGAGTTTGCAGGAGTAGATTCTCAGACGGGCAAGGCTATGTATTATAAAAATACACTTAATGAAGATGGTACACGTGATAGAAGTACTACAACTAATGTGAAGGAAGCTTCGGCCATAGCATATAAATCTGTAAACCCTAAAATATCTGGCGGTCTAACAAATATCATGAATTATAAATGGTTTGATTTAAGCTTTACGCTTACTTATTCTTTGGGTGGATATTCATTTGATAAAGCTGGCACGTATATAGAGAACGGTACAAAGAATATTTATGAAGCTAAGTATAATCTTCCTGTATATGCACAAGATCGTTGGCAGAAGCCTGGAGACAAGACTGATATTCCAAGATTTGTGTATGGTGATGATGTTACATTGTCAAACTCTTCAAGATACATACACAGTACTGATCATCTTCGTTTGAAGAGTCTTACATTTGGTTATACTCTACCAGATTCATGGACAAAAAAGATGAAGATTGACAGAGCACGTGTATATTTCTCAGGAAACAATCTTCTTACATGGGCTAAATGGAATCAGTATGATCCTGAAACTCCTGTTAATGGTGAGGTGCTTTGTGAGGCTCCTGCTATGCGAACTTTCAGTTTTGGAGTACAACTTTCTTTTTAATGTATAACAAGTTTAATATATAAAAAATATGAACAGATTTTCATTATATATATTTGCAGCTGGAATATCTCTAAGTTCGTGTTCCGGCGATTGGTTGAATCTGGATCCGTCTACATCTCTTCCTACAGAAAATGCAATGTCAACAATTTCGGATGCTCAAAATGCTTTGAACGGTGTTTATCGTCTTGCTTCATCTCATAGTTATTACGGAGACAACTTTTTGTATTTTGGAGATTGTAGAGGAGCTGATGTACAGGCAAGAATCAGTCTTGGAGACAGGTCACGTGTCTCTCCTTATTATGAATACAGTGTAAAGGCAGATGATGCTTTTAATACTTCATTGCCTTGGAATCAGGCATACAAGGTTATTCGTCAGACTAACAACATATTACATTATATTCAGAATATTAAAACTGATGATAAAGTGAATTTTGATAGAATAAAGTCCGAAACTCTTGCTATGAGAGGGCTAGCCCTTTATGACTTGACAAGATTGTTTGGTATGCCATACATGTCTGACAATGGTGCATCATTGGGAGTTCCGATAGAAATAGAAATTACAGACTTTAATCATAAGCCATCCAGAAAAACTGTGGCAGAATGTTATTCTCAGGTTATAGACGATATGACAAATGCTTTGGACGGATTAAGCAAGGAAAAGAGAGATGGCTATCTTAATTATTGGGCTGTAAAAGGATTGTTGTCAAGAGTTTATCTTAATATGGGTGATAATGAAAAAGCTTATAATGCAGCAGAAGATATAATAGAAAACAGTAAGTCTATATACCAATTGTATACAAATGAGGAGTATCCTACAGTGTGGGGAAAGGATTTTCAGAGTGAATCTATATTTGAATTTTATTTCAGTTTGACAGAACCTTCAGGGGGTTCCGGTGGAGAAGGTGCTCCGATGGTATACGAGAACGAGGAGAAATTTGATTGGAATAATCTGATAATTACAAAGTCATACCTCGATTTGCTGGATGAGGATCCTGATGATGTTCGTCATTGCTTGTTGGAAAAGTCTGTTATAGAGAATAATGGAGGATTGCCGGAAAAATCTAGGACAAGACCGGTATTTCTTAATAAATATCCCGGAAAAAGTGGAAATCCTCAAGATAATAACATTTGTATATTACGACTTTCAGAGATATACCTTAATGCGGCTGAGGCTGGTTTTAAACTTGGAGGAAATTATAAAACAAAAGCTCTTGGATATCTCAATGCTATTGTGAGTCGTGCAAATCCGTCAAAAACAGTTTCTGATGGTGAATTCACTCTAGACAGAATATTGAAGGAACGTCGAAAGGAACTTGTAGGAGAAGGACTTGCCGTATATGACTATACCAGAAACAAGATTCCAGTAGACAGGACAGAAGTAGACGGATGGCATCTTAATACTATAAACCCTTCTACTGTGGTGATAGAGTATAACGACCCTCGTCATGCAATTCCTATCCCTCAGACAGAAGTAGATGCGAATCCTAATTTATAAAACATAGCTATATAGTTGGTTTTTAAGATAGTGGAAATATAATAAGCTTTAATATTATATTTCCACTGTTTTTTTGTTAAATTAAGAGATGGCAAATGAACATGTTCTGATATTCTATGTTATATATTTAGAATGTATATAAATAATAAAGTATAGAATGAATATAGCAGCTTTAATTTCAGGTGGTGTAGATAGTGCAGTAGCAGTACATTTATTGTGTGAACAAGGTTATAGACCAGACCTCTTTTATATAAAGATAGGGATGGAAGGTGATACGGAAATGAGTTGTACAGCAGAAGAGGATATAGAACTTTGTACTGCAACAGCACGTAAATATGGATTGACATTGAATGTAGTGGATCTTCATAAGCAGTATTGGGACAATGTAGTATCGTATGCAATAGAAAAAGTAAAGCAGGGACTTACTCCTAATCCTGATGTGATGTGTAATAAACTGATAAAATTTGGCTGCTTCGAGAAAGAAGTGGGCTATATGTATGACAAGGTAGCTACCGGACATTATGCCAGGACTATAGAAAAGGAAGGAAAAGTATGGTTGGCAACAGCAAAAGACCAGTTAAAAGACCAGACCGATTTTCTTGCACAGATAGATTATCTTCAGGTGTCAAAGTTACTTTTCCCTTTGGGGGGACTTATGAAGTCGGAAGTAAGAGATATAGCTAAGAAGATGAAGTTGCCAAGTGCCTATAGAAAAGACAGTCAAGGGATATGTTTTTTAGGCAAGATAAACTACAATGATTTCTTACGGCGCTTTCTAGGGGAAAAAGAAGGGGATATAATAGAAATAGAAACAGGCAAGAAAATAGGATTACACAAAGGCTATTGGTTTCATACTATAGGTCAAAGAAAAGGACTCGGACTAAGTGGAGGTCCTTGGTTCGTTGTAGCAAAAGATATAGATAAAAATACGGTATTTGTGTCAAGAGGTTATGATACAGACAAACAATATGGTAAAGACTTTATCTTGCGTGATTTTCATTTTATAACAGAATCACCATGGGATGATAGACCTGATGAAGAAATTTCATTTAAGATTAGACACACAGATACTTTTATGAAAGGTATATTGTTGACAGACGGAAATACTGTAAAGGTTAGCAGTTATTCTCCAATACAAGGAATAGCACCAGGACAGTTTGGGGTAATATATGATAATAGTTCTGAAATATGTATAGGTAGCGGTGAAATAACCAATCTGGTTAATATACCTTGAGTAAGGTATTGCCGTTGCGGTGTAATGCCTCTACTTTTGTCTGATTTTTTTAAGTAATTTCAAAATTTAAAAGGAGAAAGAATTAATGAAGAAAATTACATTAAGAAAACATCATAAGTTGTTTGGGATACTTATTGCTTTCTTTATGCTTATGTTTTGTGTGAGCGGTATCATATTGAATCATCGTGAAGCAGTGTCCGGTATTGATATAAGTAGAAAATACCTTCCATCGGACTATGCTTTGCGTAAATGGAATGGCGGATTGTTGCGTGGCACACTAAAGTATTGTGGAGAAAATCCAGACTTGGAAGGTACTGTCTTTTTGTATGGCAATAGTGGTATCTGGTCTACCGACTCTTTGGCAGCTTCGTTTTCTGATTTCAATTCAGGGTTTTCGAAAGGAGTTGATTCACGTAACATAAAGGGGATGGCTCAGACATCTGAAGGCAGCTTATGGGCTGCATCTCAGTTTGGATTATACAGATATGATTTTTCTGAAAAGAAATGGAATAAAAGATTATTGGATTTAGAGTATGATGAAAAAATAGCAGATATAACACTTGGAGGAGATACATTGGTAGTAGCAGGAAGGTCCAGGCTATATGTATCATTGCCTCCATATTCTGATTTTTCTACTATTACCATTTCGGCTCCCAAAGGATATGATGGAAAAGTTTCTCTGTTTCGTACTATATGGATGATGCATAGCGGTGAAATACTGGGTATCACCGGCAAGCTTTTTATTGATGCAATGGCCATTGTTTTGATAATTCTTTGTGTAACAGGGATTATTTATTGGCTTCTGCCAAAGAGAATTCGTCGATTAAAACAAAAAGGTAAAGACACGGTTGCTTGTACTAAATGGCTAAAGGGAAGTTTGAATTGGCATGATAAACTAGGGAGATATACGTTTTTTGTTCTTATGTTCTTATCGTTTACGGGATGGTGTCTTCGTCCTCCTGTGCTTATAGCAATAGCTTCGGGAAGAATACCTCCTATACCGTTTACTGAGCAAGACAGTGATAATGCATGGAAAGATAAGCTGAGAGTGATAAGATATGATTATGATAAGCATGACTGGCTGCTTTCTACTTCGGATGGGATGTATTCAATGTCGTCATTATATGTTGCCCCGGTAGCTGTTGAAAAAGCACCGCCTGTAAGTGTCATGGGGTTGAATGTGCTGCAAAAAGATTTTAAAGGAAATTGGCTTGTTGGATCTTTCAGCGGTATGTATATATGGAATAGAGATAATTCCTGTATAACGGACTATACAACAGGAAAGGTTGCAGAAGAAAGGTCTGGTCCTCCTTTCGGACTTTTTGCTGTATCTGGATATACAGACGATCTTTTAGGTAAAGACATAATTGTAGGTTCTGGAAGTGGAACAGATGATATAGCTATGCCCGACGAATTGGCTTCTTTGCCTATGTCTTTATGGAATTTATCTCTTGAAGTACATACAGGGCGTATTTATACAATACTTGGAAGTGCTTCTTTGTTTTATATATTCTTGTCAGGACTATTAACTATGTGGTGTCTGTATACAGGCTATGCCATAAGAAAAAAGAATAGGCGTCAATAGTGATTATTATATATAAAAAGAGAATAGCTGATATTCATTGGACTGTAAAATGAAGTGTTCAGGTTCTGTCATACCATTATTGCTACACTGATTGTATGTTTTTATAGTAATGATATGGCAGAACCTGTTTTTAGAATGTAGGTTTATGAGAAAACAAAGAAGTTAGTAAAGAATGTATTTGCTCCGCATACCCTTGTATTCGTTTAATTCTGTAGTCCATGCCGAACGGATTTCCTCTTCTGTTTTACCTCTTAATATATCAAGGCGTACTTGGTCTGTACCCATTAACAAGTCAAACCATTGTGGACGTGTTATAAACATATTGCCTTTCTTCAATTTCTTGAATTCATTATACATCATCAAGACGTATTCTAAAGAAAATCCTTTTATCCCTGATATGTTAGTGTCTCTTAAATCAATTCCTCTACATTCCGCATTTTTGTGCAGAGGGTTCTTGTCAAATCCTTCAAGTGATTTTGGAGTGAATGAAAAACCGTATTTCACTTTAGGTAGCAATGGCGAACCTATAACCTGAAATGGGAAATAAGTACCTCTACCTATACTTACAGATGTAGCTTCGAAAAGACATAATGAAGGATAAAGTGCAATAGACAAGTCATTAGGAAGATTTGGAGACGGCTTTATAGGTAATGAGTATGGTTGTCCGTGTTTCCAGCCGTCTACTTTTATGACAGACAATCTGCATTTTAGATTATTTCCCAACCATCCTTCACCATTTATCATTTGTGCAAGTTCGCCTATGGTGCATCCATGAAGTACTGGAATAGGAAGCATTCCGACGAAACTTTTGAATTTAGGCTTTCTTATAGGGCCATCTATATAGTCGCAAGGATTGGGACGGTCAAGAACGATAAGTTCCTTGTTGTTTTCTGCACACGATTGCATTATATAAAACAAAGTACTGATATATGTATAGAATCTGGCTCCTACATCTTGAATGTCGAATACCATGATATCTATATTACTGACAGATTGAGATGTAGGTTTTTTATTCCTTCCATACAATGATATAATAGGAGTTCCAGTCTTTATGTCTTTTCCGTCTTTTATGGTTTCACCGGCATCGGCTTTACCTCTGAATCCATGTTCTGGAGCAAACAAAGCTATTGGTTTCTTGCCCAAAGCACAAAGAGTATCAAGAAGATGTGTATTGCCCACTATAGATGTCTGATTGGCAACAAGTGCTATACGTTTTCCACTTATCTTGTTGATTATTTCGTCTATATGTTCTGCACCGTTTCTGATCTGTGTATATCCATAAAATGTATTGAATATTGCAAAAAGTAAAATAAATGGAATTCTCATATGTATGTGGCAATAATTATTAACTTTGTATTCAGTAATCACTAACACAAAGTTAGGAATAAAAACTTATAAATTAAAAATAGTCAGATATGAATCCTTACGAAATAATAGATAAATATTATCCGGAAGACAGTGAATTGAAAAGAATCTTGTTAAAACACAGTCGTTCAGTTGCAGATAAAGCTCTTGCTATAGCGCGTAGTCATCCCGAATTTAATCCGGATTTGCAGTTTATAGAAGAAGCGGCCATGCTTCATGATATAGGAATATTCCTTACAGATGCAGATGGTATATTTTGTTATGGGTCAAATCCTTATATTTGTCATGGATATCTTGGTGCAGATTTGGTAAGACAGGAAGGATTTCCACGCCATGCCTTGGTATGCGAGAGACACACCGGTGCCGGACTCTCTCTAAAGACTATAATCGAAAGAGAATTGCCTATACCCCATAGAGACATGCTTCCTGTAAGTATAGAAGAACAGATAATATGTTTTGCAGATAAGTTTTATTCAAAGACACGTCTGGATAGCGAGAAAACTATAGAACAGGCTATGAAGAGTCTTGAAAGACATGGTGAGGAAGGACTGAAAAGATTTGATGAGTGGTGTAAGATATTCCTGTAATGGTAAGCTGATAAAAAAGTATAGTATACAAGTTGCCTGTTTATTGTTCTCAAGTTTGTTTTAGCGATTAATACGAACGGATTTTTACATCATTACATTGAAATATGTAAATATTATGACCTGATTTGATGTAATTCTTTTGAAAAAACAAATTAAAAATAATATGTAATGACAGGAAATTGATTGATAATGCTTATTTTTGCAGCGCATATTGCGTAAAAGATAAATAATGACATCGTTTAGAAGAATTACATACACATTTATAGCTTTATTTATACTAGGATTTGTTTCTACTTTTTATGCTGAGGCACAGCGTGTAAGAAAAGGTAATCATTCTGGTGTAAATTCTAAAACAGTTTCCGGAAAAGATTCTTTTCAATTAGATTCTATTGCGATAGACTCGTTGTCGTCAGATTCAATCGTATCTGATTCAATCAAGAAAAAAGATGCTCTCGATGCTCCTGTAGTATATGAGGCAAGTGACTCTATTGTCTTTACAAAAGGAGGTTTTGCACATCTTTACGGTGAAGGAAAGGTCAATTATCAGAAGATAGAACTTACCTCTGCTGTTATTTCCATGAATATGGACAGCAGTACAGTGTATGCACGTGGTATACAGGACACAACAGGACTAGAATCAGGACTTCCTGTATTTAAGGATGGTGAAACTCCTTATGAATCGAAAATAATGCGTTATAACTTCAAGACGAAAAAAGGATTCATAAATAGCATTGTAACTCAGCAAGGTGAAGGGTATGTAACCAGTCGTGATGCCAAAAAAGGAGCCGATGATGAGATTTATATGCAGCATGGACAGTACACTACGTGTGACAATCATGAACATCCTCACTTCTACCTCCAATTGTCTATGGCAAAAGTACGTCCAAAGAAAAACGTAGTGTTTGGTCCTGCCTATCTTGTTGTAGAAGATGTTCCTCTTCCTATAGCCATTCCTTTTGGCTTTTTCCCTTTCAACAGCAGCTATTCGTCAGGATTCATAATGCCGAGTTATGGTGACGAAATGAACAGAGGATTTTATCTGAGAGATGGAGGATATTACTTTGCCATCAGCGACAAGATGGACCTGAAGGTTCTTGGTGAAATCTTTACCAAGGGTTCTTGGGGATTGTCTGCTGCATCCAATTACAACAAGAGATACAAGTTCAGCGGTTCGTTTAATGCCAGCTACCTTGTGACGAAGACGGGGGAGAAGAATATGCCCGACTATTCAGTGTCTAAAGACTTCCGTATCCAATGGAATCATCGTCAAGACCCTAAGTTTAGTCCCAACAGTTCGTTCTCGGCAAGTGTGAACTTTGCAACAAGCAGCTACGACCGTTCAAGTTTGAGCAGTTTGTACCAACCTCAGTTATATGCTCAGAATACTAAAGCTTCAAGCGTCAGCTATTCAAGAAGTTTTCCCAGTATAGGACTTAATATCTCAGGTTCGTTTAACATCACTCAGAATACAAGAGACTCGTCTATCAATATGACATTGCCTGATGTCAACATTTCGTTGAACCGTATATATCCGTTCAAGAGGAAAAAGGTTGTAGGCGACCAGCGTTGGTATGAGAAAATCTCTCTTCAGTATACAGGTGCCATGACCAATAGTATAAGTACTAAGGATAACTTGTTGTTCAAGACCCCTATTTCTCATTGGAAAAATGGGTTCCAGCATAAGATTCCTGTTTCGGCAACTTTCAACTTGTTCAAATATATCAATATTGTTCCAGCTTTCAATTATACTGAAAGATGGTATCTGAGTAAGGTGAAACGTGAATATGACCCGACTCTCAATACTTCGGACCATATCCGAAGGGATACTATAAACGGTTTCAACCGAGTTTATGACTATAACCTGGCATTGCAGATGAATACCAAGCTGTATGGAATGTATAAGCCTTTGTTTATGAAGAGTAAGGAAATACAGGTAAGGCATGTGTTTACTCCTACCGTAAGCTATACATTTACTCCAGATTTCGGCAAGAAACGATTTGGATATTACGACACGTATACTTATACAGACGAAAAGGGCGAAGTACGTACAGTGGAGTATTCTCCATACGAAGGTATGAGCTATGGTGTGCCTGGCAAGAATATGTCGCAGAATATCTCATTCTCTATCGATAATAATATTGAGATGAAGATGAAATCGGACAAAGATTCTACAGGTTATAAGAAAATAAGTCTTATTGACCAGTTGGGCGCAAGCATGTCGTACGATATGGCAAACAACAGATGGAGCGACCTTAGTATGAACCTTCGTTTGAAACTGACAAAAAACTACACATTCAATATGAATGCATCCTTTGCAACTTATGCATATAAATTTGATGAAAATGGTAATGTGGTAGTTGGCGATCGTACAGAGTGGTCTTATGGACGTTTCGGACGTTTCCAGGGATATAGTGGTTCTTTCTCTTATACATTGAATAACGATACTTTCAAGAAACTCTTTGGAAAGTCGGACGAGAAGGATGACAAAAACAAAAAGGATGAAGAAGGAGAAGGCAATGATGATGAAGAGGATATAGAATCTGATGAAAATAAGAATAATTCGAATATCAGAAAAACCGAAAATGCATCAATAGACTCTGATGGATATATGGCTTTCAAACTGCCTTGGAGTATAAGCTTGAGCTATAGCTATAGCATACGCGAGGATAACTCTGACAGAAAGAAAATCAATATCAAGAAGATGAGATACCCGTACAAGCTGACACATTCGCTCAATGTATCGGGCAATTTCAAGATTGGTAGCAGATGGAATATGAACTATTCTACTGGTTATGACTTTACAATGAAGGAAATGTCTATGACTACATTTAACATTACACGTGACCTACACTGTTTTAATATGAGTTGTGGTTTGGTGTTCGGACCTTTTACTTCGTATAACTTTACTATTCGTGCAAACTCATCTATGCTGACGGATGCCTTGAAGTGGGATAAACGAAGCAACACCGGAAGTTCGGTGAGATGGTATTGATGGTATTGGATTTTTATAAAAAAAAGGCGTATTGATATTATAAATATTGATACGCCTTTTTTTATTGTTGAGGAGTTGTTGCTATGAAAAATATGGTATGTAATTTTGTGATGTAACCTCTGAACAATTATCGGGTAATTTAAAGCGACTGGTCATTTTTCTTAAAGCGCCTAAGCGTTTGAAGTTAAACGCTTAGGCGCTTTAAGAAAAATGTATGACGTGCTTGAAATGCTACATAATAAATTCAAGACTTGATTAGTTTTTGGCATGTTATATATTGCATTATATACTTTACCAGTCTATTCCTTCTATCCCATGTTTGATAAGATAATCGTTGGTCAGACTGAAGTGATGGTTTCCGAAAAATCCGTTATATGCCGATAGTGGAGACGGATGTACGGATGTCAGCACAAGATGTTTGTTGCGGTCGATGAATGCCCCTTTCTTTTGTGCGTAGGCTCCCCAAAGAATAAAGACAAGATTTCTTTTTTCTTCAGCCAGTTTTCTTATTACGGCATCTGTAAATTCTTCCCATCCTTTACGCTGGTGCGAGCCAGCCTGATGCGCTCTCACTGTAAGTGTGGCATTTAGTAGCAGTACCCCTTGTTCTGCCCATCTGGTAAGATTTCCCGATAGAGGTACAGGTTTTCCAAAATCATTATTTATTTCTTTGAATATATTTACAAGCGAAGGCGGAGGCTGTATCCCGTCGTTTACAGAAAAACACAGCCCATGAGCCTGTCCTGGTCCATGATAAGGGTCTTGTCCTATTATTACGACCTTAACCCTGTTGAATGGGCAAAGATTGAAAGCATTGAATATAAGTTTTCCAGGAGGATAGATTGTTGCAGTTTGATATTCTTTTTTTACAAAGTCTGTAAGTTGGATGAAGTAATCTTTAGAAAATTCATCTTTAAGAACCTGCTTCCATGTTTCTTCTATTTGTACGTTCATTTTGTCTTCTGTTTAGAAATATCTTTAAATGCAAAGGTAATGAAAGTAAAATGTAGAGGCAAATGAAAATATGGTTTTCGTTTGTTTGTCTTCATTAAACGAAAATAGCAAGGTCCTAAGATAATTGTATCTCGTAGACCTTGCTATAAATAACCGCATAATAATCAAAATCAAATAAGATTCATACCATGTTTTTCACATTCTTCTCTCATTTCGTTAGGCCATATGCTAGCCTGTATTTCGCCTATATGTGCTTTTTTGAGATAAAGCATACACAGTCTTGACTGCCCTATACCTCCACCTATACTTAGTGGTAAAGAACCTTCAATCAATCTTTTATGGAAATAAAGTTCTTTTCTTTCTTCTTTACCTGAAGATTTAAGTTGTCTCAGCAGTGCCTCCTTGTCAACTCTTATACCCATGGATGAAAGTTCGATAGCTCTACTAAGTACTTCATTCCATACCAGAAGGTCTCCGTTGAGTCCGGAAAGTCCGGTTTCTTTGTCTATAGTTGAATAGTCATCATAGTCGGGGGCACGCAGGTCGTGTGGTTCTCCGTTACTAAGTTTTGCACCTATACCTATAATGAATACTGCACCGTGTTTTTGGGTTATAAGATTTTCTCTTTCTTTTGGGGTCTTGTCAGGATACATCTGTAGTAGTTCTTCTGAATGTATGAAGAATATATCGTGGCCCAGAAAAGGTTTGATTTGTGGATACATTTCACATACCATGTACTCAGTGCGTCGCATTGCTGAATATATTCTTGTAACTATGTTCTTTAGAAAATCTACAGTACGCTGCTCGTTTGTTATTGTTCTTTCCCAGTCCCATTGGTCGACATACAGTGAATGTAGATTTCCCAGTTCTTCATCGGCACGTATGGCATTCATGTCTGTATATATACCGTATCCTTGTTCTATATTATAATCGGCTAGTGTAAGTCTTTTCCATTTAGCAAGAGAATGTACTACTTCTGCCTTTTGATCTCCCAAATCCTTTACAGGGAAATTCACAGCTCTTTCTGTTCCGCTCAAGTCATCGTTGATACCCATTCCCTTCAGTACAAAAAGAGGAGCTGTAACTCTACGTAGTCTTAGTTCGGATGATAGATTCTGCTGGAAAAAATCTTTTATTTGTTTTATGGCCAATTCAGTCTGTTTCATATCCAGAAGGACTTTATAATTGGCTGGTTTTATTAAGTAACTCATTGTTTATGTATAATATTAGTTTTGTTGGCAAAGATACTTATATTTATGAATTTTGCAATTATTTATTTGATAAATGTTGTCAAATTGTTGCTGAATTTTTGTTTGTGTTTCTAAAATGATATATGCTGTGGTTGATTGGCTGGCATAGTGATGAAAAAAATAATATAAAAATGTTTATAGGTAGCAATAATTGATTAAATTTGCATTAACTCTGAAAAAGAGTATTTTTTATGCGCCCATAGTTCAATGGATAGAATAATGGATTCCGGTTCCATCGATTGGGGTTCGACTCCCCATGGGCGTACTGGTTATAATAGCACATGTTATGCCTGTCGACATATACTCTTGTCCGATATGCATAGTATGTGCTTTGTTTTTGTAGACTTGTTTTATTCTTTAACCAGAACAACTTATTAATTTATTTATATAGATATGAAATATACTTTTGAGATTTGCGCCAATTCGGCTGAGAGCTGTGTTGCCGCACAAGAGGGTGGGGCGCATCGTGTAGAACTTTGTGCAGGTATGCCTGAAGGTGGTACAACTCCTTCTTTGGGAGAGATAAAGTTGGCACGTAAATTGATTGACATCAAACTTCATGTTATCATCCGTCCTAGGGGAGGCGATTTTCTGTATTCACCGCTCGAACTTGACATTATGGAGGAAGACATTCTTGCTGCAAAGGAAGCTGGAGCTGATGGTGTGGTTTTTGGCTGCCTTACTCCAGATGGTGAACTTGACATTCCTGCCATGAAACGTTTGATGGAGGCTTCAAAGGGGCTTTCGGTTACATTCCATCGTGCTTTTGACTATGTGAAAAGTCCTGAAGATGTAATGGAAACTCTTATAGAAATGGGAGTGAACAGAATTTTGACTTCAGGTCAGCAGCCTTCTGCCATAAAAGGTGCGGAATTGTTGTCGGCTTTGGTAAAACAGGCAGCAGGAAGAATAATAATTATGCCAGGATGTGGTGTCAATGAATCGAATATATCAGAGCTGGCATCTATAACAGGAGCTTCCGAATTTCATTTTTCTGCCCGTGAAAACAAAGAAAGCCGGATGCTGTTACGCAATCCGGCTTTGTCTATGGGAGGACCGGTTGTAATAGACGAGTATGTAACTTCTGTAACTACTCCAAACCGTGTCCGCAATACTATAAAGTCTCTTACAGACCTTGAATAACGTGAATCATCTGTTCACCTAATCCTATGGTGTATCCGTCAATCTCGAACACTACGCGATTGAATGTATCACCGATAATGAATACCGGAAGATGTCCTCCGTTGTTCAGTTTCATGTTTTCGGCTATTTCCTTACGTATCTTTCCATCTTTATCGATACCATAGGAAATAGTTGAAGGCAGATTAGGGAAGTCTTTAGGATTGAACTTCTTGTAAGAATCTTCATCTGTAAATAGCAGTAAGATTTTTCTACCCCATTTTTCAAATTCATCTTTCTTGATTTCTATGTCTTTCAGTGCATGGTTTGTTGGCTCCTGACCTACTCCAAGTACACCTACTACGAAATATCCTCTGCCTGTAGTGGCCAGAACGGATGTTTCTGACATGTCTTTCACGTCAATATATTTTGCTTCAGAGTTGAAGTTTCCTATTACACGTATCTCTTCTGCATTTTCACGCATTACAAGTTCAATATTTGTAGTCTTTCCTTCTTCTACAGTAAAGAAAGTAGTGTTGCTCATTACTCCTCCATTTGCCATACGGCTACCTGTTACAAGCATATAGTATCCGGTTTCCACTGTAGCGCCGTTTTTCAACAGCGATTCCCATGTAGTACTTTCAGGATAGTTGAGAAGGCGGAAACTGCCGTTGTCGAACTTCGATATACTGAAATGTGTATAGTATTTAGGGTTGTTTAGTCTTGATATAGGCTTATATGTAGCCTTTACCTTTCCTTCTGTAATCTTGACGTTTCTTTCTGCTTCAAATTTTACTTGGACTCTTTGTCCTTTCCATGTATAGTATACGTTGCCGTTCACTTCATCTTTCCATGCAGGTATGTTAAGGCTTCTGGCAGCAGCTATGAAGAATATTTCGCGTGAATTGGCATCAATAACTCTGCTCTTCCATGTTCCTGAAGGTGAAGTTACTGTAGAACCAGTGTTCAGATCTGTACGTATTTCAAGATTTTCCTTACACCATTTTACAAGGTTCTGAGGGTCGTTCTTGAAGCTTTCTGCCAGTTCGGAAGGAATGTTCTTTTGCAGATAAGAGCGGTAAGGGCTAAGAAGTTCGTTTGATATACGAGGAGCCAGTATATGCTCTACGTCTGCATCGGCAGGAGTGTTGTAAAGGTGGTCTTCCAATACAGCACAAGGTGTATCTCTCAAGTCTTTGTCAGAAACGGTGCTTAAAAGTTCCATGGCTCTTTCTCCCATGTTCTTTTGTGTTGCATTTTTCAAGAAGTTCATTATTTCTGCATAATTGCCTCTTGATTTTGTAATGAATGTTGATGCTTTTACCTTGTCAAGTCCTATTTCCTTTGCAAATTCGGCTGCTTTTTCTTCTGTAGGGAATGTAGCAGTATATGTGTTACGTATAGCATCTTCTTCACCCATGCGGCGTGTGTTTTCGGCACGTTGTTCAGGAGTTACTTCAGGCATTATAGTGTTTTCTACAGGAGGGATGATGTTCAAGGCTTCTGTGTAGACTTCTCCTTCTGTAAGATTCAATACAATTTCAGCTTCTTTGTCTTTGCCGAATGAAACTTTCTTGATTCCGAACTTGTTGTTGTGTGAAGCGAAAACCAACATGTCGCCAAGTCCGGCAGACAATGAAGCCTGTCCCTTGTTGTCGCTCAACTTATGTGATACGGTGTAGAATTCTGCATAGTTGTATACTTTGAATTCTATGTTTGCTCCTTCTACGGCTTTTCCGTTTTCGTCTTTTACAACAACTGTCACAGGTGCGCTCTTTGCATAATTGTCTATAATATTGATTTCTGTATAGTTTGCTGTCTTTTTCATTACATCTTCCTGACCGTTGTAAGCACCGAATACTTTAGTGTGCATTAGCATGCCTCGGCTTGCTGGAGCATTGAACCAGCCAAGGTTTAGTACAGGTTCAGGTTCGCATGCGCCCAGGAAGAACCATTTGCCGTCTACCCATGCTTCTACCCATGCATGATTGTCATCGGTGTGTGCCCATCTTGGAGTGTATACTTGTCTGGCAGGGATACCTACAGCACGCAATGCAGCCACAAGGAAAGTTGATTCTTCACCACAACGTCCATAGGCAGTCTTTACGGTTGCAAGCGGACTACTTGTACGTGAGTCTGACGGAGTATATACTACTTTTTCATGACACCAGTGATTTACTTCCAATACAGCATCGTGCATAGACAGATTCTTTACCCTAGGCCACAATTCTTTTTGGAAAACTTCTCTAGAGTTGTCCATGTTTTCATTGTTTATACGTACAGGAAGTACAAAATGTCTGAAAATCAAATCAGGGATATTTGCTCCCCATGACGATTCTTTTCTGTTGTTGAGTGAAAGTCTTACGTTTTTAAGGAAGTAATCGCCTGAATAGTCTGCTAAATCACTTATAGCCATATAAGCATATAGGAATTGCATGGCTCCCTTTTCTTCCAGTGTCATTTGTTCATTGAAAACTTCAAACATGTTTCCATGTTTCATGATTCTTTGCTTTTCACTAAAGTCATTTTCTACTTTAGCGCGAAAATCATTTTCTTTAATGAAATGGCTGTCTGTAGAGCATGAATAAAAGCTGCATGCCGAAACCAGACTCATAGTGTAAATGATTTGTTTGATCATATAAATGTTTAGTTTTAAAATTTTTGAGATAAAGGTAATGATTTAATACTGATAGATAAAATTTTTTAAAATATTTATAGCAATTCAATTATATAATTATGAGTTGTGAGGATTTGAATATTGCTTAAAATGAAGTAATGTTAATATAGTATTTCATAAAATATCTTCCGTTTTATGGAAAGTCAGAAAATTTTCATTAATTTTACTTCGTTAAATCAATTTGTTTGTTATATGTTGGTTTTAGCTTTATGAAATTGGACTTATAAAATATTTAGTATACTATTAATCATTTAATTTATAATAACAAAAAATGAAACCTTTCTTTAAAACTAGTTTGTTGGGAATGTCATTGGCCGGTATTATTTTTACCTCTTGTTCTTCAGGAGAGTCGGTAAAGGCTGATTACGATGTAGTTCCTGTTCCTTTCGAAATGTCTTCACTTCAGCAATCTTCTTTTGTGCTTAAGAATGGTGTTACTGTGTGTTTTCCTAAAGGTAACGAAATGATGAAGCGTAATGCTGAATTTCTTGCTTCATACATAAAAGAGCAGACAGGTATAGAACTTGAAGTAAAGGAGGGAGACGGACAGAATGACGGTATTGTTCTCCAGCTTGGACTTGAAAATGAAAACCCTGAGGCTTATCAGTTGAAGGTGGACGGAAGCAAGGTAGTTATTTCCGCTCCTACTGAAGCAGGTGTGTTCTATGGTATACAGACTTTGCGTAAGTCGGTATCTGTAAATAAAGCATCCGAAATAGAGCTTCCCGCTGTTGATATTGTTGACAAGCCTCGTTTCAGTTATCGTGGTATGATGCTTGATGTAGGCCGTCATTTCTTCACAATGGATGAAATAAAGACTTACATCGACATTCTTGCACTTCATAATATAAATCGTTTCCATTGGCATCTTTCAGAAGATCAGGGATGGAGAATAGAGATTAAGAAATATCCTAAGCTTACTGAAGTAGGAGCATTCCGTAAGGAAACTGTTATAGGACGCAATTCGGGAAAATATGACGGAAAACCATATGGTGGATTCTATACTCAAGAGCAGGCAAAGGAGATTGTAGAGTATGCAGCACAGAGATATATCACTGTAATTCCGGAAATAGACCTTCCAGGGCATATGCTTGGTGCGTTGTCGGCTTATCCTGAACTGGGATGTACAGGCGGACCATATGAAGTGTGGACTCAATGGGGAGTGTCGGACGATGTTCTTTGTGCCGGAAATGATAAGGCTATAGAGTTTATACAGGATGTTTTGGCCGAAATAATAGAAATATTCCCTTCTGAATATATACATGTGGGTGGCGACGAATGTCCTAAGGTACAGTGGGCTAAATGTCCTAAGTGTCAGGCTAGAATAAAGGCTCTTGGACTTAAGAGTGACGACAAGCATACTAAGGAAGAACGCCTTCAGAGCTTTGTGATAAATGCTGCCGAGAAGTTCCTTAACTCAAAGGGACGTCAGATGATAGGTTGGGACGAAACACTCGAAGGTGGACTGGCTCCTAATGCTACAGTGATGTCATGGCGAGGCGAAGGTGGAGGTATCGAAGCTGCCAAGCAGAAACATGATGTCATAATGACTCCTAATACATATCTGTATTTCGACTATTATCAGTCGAAGGATACTGATAGCGAGCCGTTGGCTATCGGTGGTTATCTGCCTATGGAGCGTGTTTACAATTACGAACCGATGCCGTCTTCTCTTACAAAAGAAGAACAGAAATATATAGTAGGAGTTCAGGCTAACTTGTGGACAGAATATGTTCCTGTATTCAGCCAGGCCGAATATATGGTATTGCCACGTATGGCTGCACTTTGTGAATCGCAGTGGTGTACTCCTGACAAGAAGAATTATGATGAGTTCCTGCAAAGGCTAGTAAGACTTGTTGATATATACGAGATGAAAGGATGGAACTATGCAAAGCACATCTTTGATGTAATGCTTTCTCTTACTCCGGATAGTAAAAATGGAACACTTGATGCTTCTGTACGTACTATAGACAATGCTCCTGTGTATTACACTCTTGATGGTAGCGAACCTACACAACAGTCCAATCTGTATACTGACGTAGTCAAGATAAACAAGCCATGTGTTTTGCGTACTGTGGCTATTCGTCCTAACGGAAAATCTCATGTCACTACAGATACTATCAAGTTCAGCAAATCATCTATGAAACCTATTACAATGCTTCAGCCTATCAACAATCAGTATAAGTTTACAGGAGAGTCTGTGCTTGTTGACGGTATGACTGGAAATATGAATTACAAGACTGGACGTTGGTTGGGATTCTATAAGAATGATCTTGAAGCTGTAATAGACCTTAAGGAACCTACTGAGGTTTCTTCTCTTAATATGCGCACTTTGGTAGAGAAAGGTGACTGGATTTTTGGCACTAGAGGTATTACAGTATCTGTATCGGATGACAATAAGTCGTTCAAGGAAGTGGTTTCAAGGTCTTATCCAGCAATGAATTCGACAGACCCTAATAAGATTTATGTATATAATCTAAAGTTTTCTCCTGTCAAGGCACGCTATGTCAAGGTTAAGGCTCTTGCTGAACATAACATTCCTTCTTGGCATGGTGGTAAGGGAAATCCGGCTTTCTTGTTTGTAGATGAACTTACTGTAGAATAGAAATTTGCAAAATCTCATATTGCCGGACTGTTTTGAATCTCTTATATGTCCGTCATACAATTATTCGTTTTCAATGGTAAAGGAGGCTTGTTCTTGGGATGGCCTTCTTTGCTTTTTCATTTCTATATAAAGCAATAGTTTAAATGAAGTCCTTTAATTTTTTCTCTTCTGTAAGTCTTACGGCTTTGGCAGTAATAATGAACTTGGCATCATGTACACAGGATGTAGTTGAAGGCAAGTTGTATGTTACTCCTGTACCTTCTGAAGTTATATGGCAGAAAGGAGTTTTCAGAATTACTCCGTCAACAACTTTCAGTGTCGATGCTTCCGAGGCTGACAAGAACAATATAGAATCTCTCATTCTGGCTTCTTCACTTGGTATAAAGAAGTCCGAAAACAATAAATCGGACAATCACATAGTTCTCAAAGTGGTAGGGGCTCTTCATGGTCTTACTTCTATGGAAGGATATGAACTTTCTGTTGATGATGATGTTCTAAAGATAGAAGCACTATCAGGAGCGGGGCTTTTCTATGGAGTTCAGACACTTCTCCAGATGGCATCTGAGTCTCCCGAAATACCTGCCGTAAAGATAAATGACGAACCTAGATTCCAGTATAGAGGTATGATGCTTGATGTGTCAAGACATTTTTATGACAAGGAGTTTGTGAAAAAACAGATAGACCTGTTGTCTTATTATAAGATAAACCGTCTTCATCTTCATCTTACCGATGCTGCTGGATGGCGTCTGGAAATAAAGAAATATCCTCGTCTCACGGAGTTGGCAGCATGGCGTACCAAGGCTGTTTGGAAAGATTGGTGGAATGGCGACAGAAAGTATTGTGAAGAAACAGACCCTAATGCACATGGAGGATATTACACTCAGGATGATATTCGTGAACTTGTGGCATATGCATCACAGAAATATATCACTATAATACCTGAAATAGAAATGCCTGCCCATTCGGAAGAGGTACTTACTGCATATCCTGAACTTTCGTGTACACATGTACCATATAAACAGGCTGATTTTTGTGTAGGTAACGAAAAGGTGTACGAGTTTCTTGAAAATGTACTTCTTGAGGTTATGGAGATTTTCCCTTCTGAATATATACATATAGGAGGAGATGAGGCTGGCAAGGCTTCGTGGAAGACATGCAGACTTTGTCAGGCACGTATGAAGGAAGAGGGACTTAAGGATGTGAATGAACTTCAGAGTTACATGATACATCGTATGGAGAAATTCTTGAACAGTCATGGACGAAATCTTTTGGGATGGGATGAAATACTTGAAGGTGGACTTGCACCTAATGCTACTGTAATGTCGTGGAGAGGAACCGAAGGTGGTATTAAGGCTGTAAAGGCAGGACATAAAACTATTATGACGCCTGGACAATATTGTTATTTTGATGGCTATCAGGATGCACCACAAACGCAACCTGAAGCAATAGGCGGATATTTGCCATTGAGCAAGGTATATAGTTATAATCCGGTTCCTGACTCTCTGTCAAAATCTGAAAAGGAACTAATCTATGGGGTTCAAGGAAATCTTTGGACAGAATATGTACCTACAAAAGAACATGTAGAATATATGCTTTATCCGCGTATGATTGCTTTGGCAGAAGTAGGATGGTCAAGACAAGAAAATCGTTCTTGGGAAGATTTCCACATACGTGCCCTTAAGACTGTAGACCAACTGAAACAGAAAGGTTATAATGCTTTCGACTTGAAGAATGAAGTGGGAAACCGTAAGGAAGCCCAGTCGCCAATAGAGCATCTTGCTTTAGGTAAGAAAGTAAAGTATAATGCTTCTGCATGGAAAAACTATCCTGCCAATGGTGATAATACTCTGACAGACGGACACCGTGGAGGATGGAACTATAATGACCGTATGTGGCAAGGATTTGTAACAAAAGATGGTGTAGATGTGGTAATCGACCTTGAGACAGAAACTGAAATACATTCCATTGCAGCCGATTTCATGCAGATATGCGGTCCTGGCGTATTCATGCCTGCCAAAGCCATAATATCTGTTTCTGCCGATGGAGAGAACTTCACTCAGCTGGTCGAAGTTGATCATAAAGTGGTGAAAGATGATGCAGTATCTTTCAAGAATTTCGGTTGGAAAGGAAAAACAAAAGGCAGATACGTACGTTATCAGGCATTGCCAAGCAAGGAGTTTGGCGGAGTCTTGTTTGTAGATGAAATTGTAGTCCTGTAATAAAAAAACAGATACTTTTTGGGTATTATAGTAAAATAAAACGCCTAATCGCTTTGCTTTGAGCGGTTAGGCGTTTTATTTAGATACATCAACAAAAAAGGAAGATACATAATATATAATAATATTGATATATCTTCCTTTTAACTATATTATAGTTCTTGAAACTTACAAAGGCTTGTATTCAACGAAGGCTTCCATAGCTTCATAGCTAGCCAGTCCCAGTCCATCGTACAACGAAGCTGTACCACGGTTTCTATCTTCACTTCTTTGCCAGAACAGACGTTCGTCGTTGCCCAAGAAAGGAGCGCTTTCCATCTGCGACTGATGTTTTAGGATTGAGTTGCGTTTTGCTCTCAGTTCTTCCGGACTAAGAGGTACGGCCATCTCGATATTTTCAATTTCCCATTCAGCCCATGCACCGCGATACATCCATATACGGCAGTCGTCAAGCCATTCGGCTCCTTGATTCTTTTCCTCGTCTATAGCAGCAAATACAGCATCAGTACATACTCTGTGTGTTCCGTGCGGATCTGCAAGGTCGCCTGCCACGTATATCTGATGAGGTTTTACTTCTCTTAGAAGATTGAGAACAATTTCCACATCGGCTATGCTGATAGGATTTTTCTCAATCTTTCCTGTTTCATAAAAGGGCAAGTCGAGGAAGTGGCAGCGTGACAAGGGTATGTTATTGTAAGTACATGCTGTACGCGCTTCACCTCTTCTTATCAGTCCCTTTATAGTAAGAATGTCTCTTGAGTCCATGTCTCCTTCTTTCTTTTCAGAGAAGAAGTTCTTTATTTCTGCATATTTATCGCTTATAGTCTCGTTCTTACTGTCATCGAATAACTGGTTGAAACCATTTATGAAGTGCATGAATCTTGAAACTTCTTCATCGCCTACGGCAATGTTTCCTGAAGTTTCGTAGGCTACATGTACCTCATGACCCTGCTGTACAAGTCTTCTCAGGGTTCCACCCATCGAAATCACGTCGTCGTCAGGATGCGGAGAGAAAACTATCACTCTTTTAGGGAACGGTTTGGCTCTTTCGGGACGGTAAGTATCGTCTGCATTAGGTTTGCCTCCAGGCCATCCTGTGATGGTATGCTGCAAGTCATTGAACACCTTGATGTTTACATTGTATGCAGAGCCGTATAAGGCAAGAAGTTCGCTCAGACCATTTTCGTTGTAGTCTTTGTTGGTAAGTTTGAGGATAGGTTTCTGCAATAACTGGCATAACCATACGATAGCACTTCTTATAAGCTTATCGTTCCATTCGCAGTTTGCAACAAGCCAAGGACGTTGTATTCTAGTAAGGTATGCAGCGGCGTCAAGGTCGGTAAATACTACAGCATTTGTGTGCATCTGAAGGAAAGAGGCAGGAAGTGTATCCGTTATCTTTTCTTCTACAGCCTTGCGTATTATTTCTGCCTTGTCTTCTCCCCATGCCAGCATATACACTTTTCTTGCTTCGAGTATAGTCTTTATGCCCATTGTAATAGAGCACGAAGAAGCGTTTTCTACACCCAAGTTGTGGGCTGCTTCCGAACGTGAAGAATTGTCAAGAAGTATGAGTCTTGTAGAAGAACTTATTTGTGAGCCGGGCTCGTTCATTCCTATTATACCTTTGCGGCCGATACCTAGAATAACCATATCCAGTCCGCCAAATGTTTGTATTCTCTGTTCATATAGTCTGCAATGGTCTATAATGGCATCCTGTGGGATACTGCCTTCCATTGTGAATATATTTTGTTTGTCTATATCAACCTGAGAAGTGAAAATCTTCACAAGGTGGCTGAAAGTACTTCCAGCTCCTTCGTTGATAGGGTAGAATTCAAACAGGTTGAACAAGATTACGTTTCTGAAACTTACTCCTTCGTCTTTATGACGACGGATAAGTTCGCCGAACAATGGGCGTAAAGATGTGCCTGTACCTAATGCTATAGTACAGAATTTGCCTTCACGTTGTCGGTCTTGTATTTTTGCGATAATCTCATCAGCCAATTTGGCTGTTCCTTCATCCATAGATTCGAAAATATTAGTAGTAATTTTTTCAAATCTTGTTATTACAGAGCGGTCAACTGCATTTTCTGGCTTGTAATAACGTGGAGAAACATTGTTTAGGGAGATTAGCGATGTTAAGTTAGTTCGCATAAATTATCCTCCTGATTTTTAAGTTTTTAATTGTTTAATTATATAATTGTTGGTTTTTTAATATTGTAATGATTACCATTAGCTAATAATTAAACAATTAATTCTTATAAATTGTTCTTTTCGATGTCTTTGAAATACTTGTAAGTACCAACTTTTAGTTCGTCTGTAGCTGCTTCGTCACAAACGATAATTCCGTGTTGGTGCATCTGAAGTGCGCTGATAGTCCACATCTGAGTGATACCACCTTCTACTGCATGCTGCAAAGCACGTGCCTTGTTGTGACCGTTGCAGATGATAAGAACTTCTTTTGCAGAAAGAACTGTACCTACACCTACAGTAAGGGCTGTCTTAGGAACTTTGTTTACATCGTTTTCAAAGAAACGTGAGTTTGCAATGATAGTGTCGGTAGTAAGAGTTTTTACTCTTGTGCGTGAAGTAAGTGAAGAACCTGGTTCGTTGAAAGCGATGTGTCCGTCAGGACCGATACCTCCAAGGAACAAGTCAATGCCGCCGAATTTTTCGATTTCCTTTTCATAGTTTGCACATTCAGCTTCAAGATCACTTGCATTACCATTAAGTATATGGATGTTTTCTTTGCAAATGTCGATATGATTGAAGAAATTATTGAACATAAATGAGTGGTAGCTTTCTGGATGTGATTCTGGAAGACCTACGTATTCGTCCATATTGAAAGTAACGACATTCTTGAAAGAAACTTTACCTTGTTTATTTAGTTCAATCAAAGCTTTATACATGCCAAGAGGAGAAGAACCTGTTGGTAGACCAAGAATGAATGGCTTTTCCTTTGTAGGATTAGCGGCATTGATTTTTTTTGCAACATAGTTAGCTGCCCAGTTAGAGATAGACTGGTAGTCTGGTTCGATAATAACTCTCATGATTTTTAAGTTTTTAAAATTGTTTTATTAATAAGTAAACAGTCATTGATTTAGATAAAAAATGACAACAATGCAAAGATATTGATCATAGATTAGAAAGACAAATAAAAAAAGAATTTTCACGATTGGGATATAAAAAAAAACTATTAATTTTGTGGCACATACTATAAAAATAAAAATAATGGGACAAGCACTGTTGGAGGAAATCCAAAAAGGTACTAAAAATGCCACTATGAAACGCCGTATAGTAACCCACTTCATATATAATGGTGATGCTACAATTACAGATCTGGCCAAGGATATGGATTTGAGTATTCCTACTATTACAAAATTGATTGATGAAATGTGTAGTGACGGTTATGTAGACGACAACGGTAAACTGGAAACTAATGGAGGCAGACACCCTAATCTGTATGGGCTGAATCCGGATGCAGCATACTTTTTGGGAGTCGTGGTGTCAAAATCATATCTTAACTTTTGTGTAGTTAATTTTAGGGGGGATGTCCTTGACTACAAGTCACACATACCTTTTGTGAAAGAAAATAGTGTGGAATGTCTTGACAGAATGTGTAGTGAGATTTTGGCATATATAGATTCGTTGCCATATAACAAAGATAAATATCTTAATGTTTGTATTTCATTGCATGGCCGTGTAAATCCGTATACAGGATGTAGTTTCGGAACATTCAATTTTGCTCAGACTCCGGTTTCGGAAATGGTGTCAGAGAGGATAGGGCTGAATGTATGTATCGATAATGATAGCCGCACTACAGCTTATGGTGAATATATGAAACATTCAGTGAAATGTCCTAAGAACGTGATATTCATAAACTTGAGTTGGGGATTGGGACTTGCCATAATCATAGACGGAAAGTTGTATAACGGTATGTCGGGATTTGCTGGCGAATTTGGACATAACTATGGATATGACAATCAACAGATTTGTCATTGCGGTAAAAAAGGGTGTATAGAAACCGAAGTTTCTTGTTATGCTTTGTATCGTAAATTTATTGAACGACTTAAAAAGGGTGAGAGTTCTGTTATACTGAATGAGAAAAAAATTGAAGACATTACTCTTGATGACATTTTCGATGCTGTAGCAAGAGAGGACGTGTTGGCTATAGAACTGGTTGAAGAGATAGGGCGAGAATTAGGCAGACATATTGGAAGTCTTATCAATATATTCAATCCTGAACAGGTAATAATTGGAGGAGAACTTTCAATAGCCGGTGATTATCTTCTTCATCCGGTCATTTCGGCAATAAGGAAGTATACTCTTAATATGATGTACAGAGATTCTGACATTATTTTGTCTGAACTGAAAGAGAGTGCAAATGCTATAGGTTCTGCTTTGTTGGCCAGAAGTAACGTGTTTGTTATTTGATTAAGTAATGATGAATTGTCTATATAATATTGGATAAAAAAGAAAAGTGGTCACTCATTTCCTTTTGTGGAGATATGAGTGACCACTTTTTTAATGGTTCATGATGTCTTCTTTCAGTATATTCCATTTTTCCGAAAAATCTTTCATAGAATTAAACAAAACATTTGCTCCTTCATCTGTCAGTGCAGAGTCGGGTATCGGTCCCGTATTTACTGCTACTGTAAAAATTCCGGCAGCAACTCCAGCTTTGACTCCAAGCGGTGCATTTTCTACCACAATCGCTTCATCGGCACTTATTCCTGCTTTTTTAAGCCCCATAAGATAAGGTTCTGGGTTAGGCTTACCATATTTTACATCGAAAGCAGTAACCATAAGTCCTTTTTTGAAGATTCCGGGATAGTAATGGTTTAGCTTGTCAATTAAAGACAACTGTCCTGAGCCGGTAACAAGTACAGGTGTAAGTCCGCTTTCCTTTACTTGTTTTAGAAGTTCAAAAGCTCCTGGCATTGGCTCGGCTTTAGGAAGGCTGTTGAATATATCGCTTTTTGTATTATATATTTCCTTTATTTCTTCTTCTGTAGCTTCTTTTCCTCTTTCTCTGATGCTTACAATATTTATAGTTGATGCTCCGGTGCGCCCTTCGTGCATGTATGCTTCTTCTTTGCTTAGAGTCATGCCGTATATAGACATTGCCTTATTCCATGCTTCAGAGTGATTCTTCATCGAGTCGAACAGAACTCCGTCCATATCGAACAGAACTGCTTTAAGGTTGATTTTTGAGTAATCTTTTTCTGCAAGATATTTTTTTATTTCTTCTTTGAACATTACTTGAACATTAATTTTAAGAGGCTGCGTCGGATTTATATAAAATCTGACACAACCTCTTGAAAAATTGATAAAATAAAGTCTTAAACTCTTTAAATCAGTATTGATTGTTGTTATTTCTTCAGGTGTGCCTGAATAGCTTCTGATTCTTTTTCATATCCTGGCTTGTTGAGAAGAGCAAACATGTTTTTCTTGTAAGCTTCTACTCCAGGCTGGTTGAACGGATTTACTTCAAGAAGATATCCGCTGATGCCACATGCCTTTTCAAAGAAATAGATAAGCTGTCCGATGTAGTATTCGTTTAATACAGGAACAGACAGTCTCATATTTGGAACTCCACCGTCTACGTGTGCCAACTGTGTTCCAAGTTCAGCCATCTTGTTTACTTCATCAACACGTTTTCCTGCCAAGAAGTTCAGCCCGTCAAGGTTCTGTTCGTCTGAAGGAACACGAAGTTCGTGGTTTGGAGTTTCTACAGATACTACAGTTTCAAATATAGTACGTTCTCCTTCCTGAATCCATTGTCCCATAGAGTGGAGGTCTGTTGAGAAATCTACCGAACTAGGATAGATACCCTTGTTGTCTTTACCTTCAGATTCGCCATACAACTGTTTCCACCATTCGTTGAAATAATGCAGTTTAGGCTGGTAGTTTACAAGGATTTCAATCTTTTTACCATTGCGGTAAAGTTCGTTGCGTGTAGCGGCATAAAGAGCAGCAGGATTTTCGTACATATTTTCGTTTGCACAAACCTCTTCCATTTTGCGTGCTCCTTCTATCAGTTTGTCGATGTCAATACCTGCAACGGCTATAGGAAGAAGTCCCACAGGGGTAAGAACAGAGAAACGTCCGCCTACATTGTCGGGGATAATGAATGATTTATACCCTTCGTTATCGGCAGTAACTCGTGCAGCACCTTTCTTTGCATCTGTAACAGCAACGATTACTTTGCGTGCCATTTCTTTTCCGTATTGGTCTTCGCATTGTTTTTTCAGCAGACGGAAAGCAAGTGCAGTTTCTGTTGTAGTACCTGACTTAGATATGTTGATAACACCGAATTTCTTGCCTTTAAGGAACTCAGTCAGTTCGTATAGATAGTCTTCACCGATATTGTGGCCGGCAAATAAGATGACAGGATTTCCCTCTTTCTTTTCCTGAAGCCAAATAAAGCTATTTGACATTGCTTCTATTACGGCACGTGCTCCAAGGTAGCTTCCTCCTATACCTGCAACGACAACTACTTCGCAATTCTCACGTAGAGTCTTTGCTGTAGCTTTTATGTCGTCAAGGTGCTCTTGTGTGATAGAAGAAGGAAGATGTAGCCATCCCAGGAAGTCATTTCCAAGTCCGGTTCCTTTTTCAAGCGTTTCCATATATGTCTTTACAGCTCCTTCGTAAGAAGCAAGCTTGTTTTCTTCAATGAAACAAGCCGAATTTTCGATGTTTAGTTTTATATTTTCCATAACTTGTTTTTTTTATCTGAATGAATCAGTCAGTAGTTTTATTTCTATCATTGGAGAAATGCGTTCATACAAGATATTGTATACGGCATCTACGATAGGCATATTTACATGAAGATGTTTATTCAGTTCTTTTATACATTTTGTTCCATAATACCCTTCTGCTATCATTTCCATTTCTATCTGTGCGCTTTTTACCGAGTATCCTTTACCAATCATGGTACCAAAAACTCTGTTTCGGCTAAAGTTGGAGTATGATGTTACAAGTAAATCGCCGAGATAAGCCGATTCATTTGTACATCTTTCCACTGGATGTACAGTGTTGAGGAATCTGTTCATCTCCTGTATTGCATTCGATATAAGTACGGCTTGAAAGTTATCCCCATATTTCAATCCGCTGCATATACCTGCTGCAATAGCATACACATTTTTTAATACAGATGCATACTCTATTCCGGCAACATCGGTATTTACAGAAGTTTTGATGAAACGTCCTCTTAGTTGTTTTGCGAAAAGGTGCGCTTTTTCTATGTCTTTGCAACCTACCGTAAGATACGAGAGCCTTTCGAGGGCTACTTCTTCTGCATGGCACGGACCAGCAAGAACTGCAATGTTTTCCTCTGGTACATCGTATACTTTGTTGAAGTAATCGGAAATAATCAGGTTTTCGTCGGGTACAATGCCTTTTATGGCGGTAACTATGAATTTGTCCTTAATCTTTGTTTTCAGCTTTTTAAGGTGTATTTTCAGATAAGGAGAAGGGGTGACAAATATCAAGGTATCGGATTCTTTCACAATCTTGTTTATATCCGAAGAAAAATTGATATTGTTCACATCAAAGCGTACACTTGTAAGGTAAGCCGGATTATGTCCGAGACGCTTGAATTCTTCAATTCTGTCATCTCGGCGCATATACCAGTTTATCGATTCAGCTTGGGCAAGAACAATTTTTGCAATTGCTGTAGCCCAGCTTCCTCCTCCCATTATAGCTATTTTACCGGGGAATTTCACTTTGATAATTTTAAATTACTGTATTTTACCAATCCAGTTGCTTACTTCATCAACACTTGGATTAGTTAGTTCAAGCTTGTATTTTTTGTTTATACCACAAATGTCCTGATGGAGTTTCTGTGGGTTTACTTCTTTCATATCCGAAACCATGTTGTATCCGGCTTTCTGTATCACTGGTACCCAGTCTTCAGAAATGCCTAATTCCATGAATTTGGCAGGAGCATCCTTTGGCATTACTTTTTCAGGACGCATCTGTGGGAAGAACAAGACTTCCTGTATAGTGCTTTGTCCAGTCATAAGCATTACGAGACGGTCCATACCTATACCCATACCAGATGTAGGAGGCATACCATATTCCAAAGAGCGAACAAAGTCTTTATCGATAATCATAGCTTCATCGTCACCCTTTTCGCTCAGTCTCATCTGTTCTTCGAAACGTTCAAGCTGGTCTATAGGATCGTTCAGCTCTGAGTAAGCATTACACAATTCTTTTCCGTTTACCATAAGTTCGAAACGCTCTGTCAGGTCTGGATTGCTACGATGACGTTTTGTAAGCGGAGACATTTCGATAGGGTAGTCGGTAATGAATGTAGGTTGTATGTAGTTTCCTTCACAGAATTCTCCGAAAATTTCGTCTATAAGTTTGCCTTTACCCATTGTGTCGTCAATTTCCATATTGAGTTTTTGGCAAACTTCACGAATCTGCTCTTCGTTCATGCCTGTAAGGTCATATCCTGTAAATTCCTTGATAGAATCAAGCATTGTAACTCTCTTGAAAGGTGTCTTGAAGTTTATGAGATGTTCTCCCACCTGTACTTCTGTAGTTCCGTTTACGTCAAGACATATTTTCTCTATCATGTTTTCTGTAAACATCATCATCCAGTTGTAGTCTTTGTAAGCCACATATATTTCCATACATGTGAATTCTGGGTTATGGGTACGGTCCATACCTTCATTTCGGAAGTTCTTTCCTATTTCATACACACCTTCAAATCCACCTACAATAAGACGTTTCAAGTAAAGTTCACTTGCAATACGCATATACAATGGAATATCCAGAGCATTATGATGAGTGATGAAAGGGCGTGCAGCTGCACCTCCTGCTATAGATTGCAGTATAGGAGTTTCAACTTCTATATATCCTTTTGTATTGAAATATTCGCGCATTGAGTTGTAGACCTTGTTTCTCTTTAGGAATATTTCTTTCACTCCTTCATTTACTACTAAGTCTACATAACGCTGACGATAACGCAATTCTGGATCGTCGAACTTATCGTAAGCTACTCCGTCTTTGTATTTGACGATAGGCAGAGGTCTGATAGATTTTGAAAGAACGGTTAGTTTCTTGGCATGTATGGAAATTTCACCCATCTGAGTGCGGAATACAAATCCCTCTATTCCCACAAAGTCGCCTAAGTCAAGTAAACGCTTGAAAACTACGTTGTATAAATCCTTGTTTTCTTCCGGACAGATGTCGTCACGTGTGATATATACCTGTATACGACCTTTAGAGTCTTGCAGTTCAATGAATGAAGCTTTACCCATTACGCGGCGAGACATGATACGACCTGCTACAGACACTTCGCGAGGTTCTGTATCGTCTTTGAACTTATCTTTTATATCAGTCGAAAATGCGTTGGTTACATACTCTGCTGCAGGGTACGGTTCGATGCCCATAGCTCTCATTTCGTTCAGACTGTTGCGTCTGATTATTTCCTGTTCACTTAGTTCTAATACGTTCATTTGTTAATATATTAACTCATTATTGGTTACAAAAATACGAAACATTTCGGAATAAACACTTATAAATTAGGCTCTTTTTGCATAAAGTCGGAATATAACTCAATGGCATAGTTATAGAAATGTGTCAAAAAAGATGTTTTTATGCCGTTTAAATAAATAAATTGTTGCGTTTTTTTGTCTGTAATATGTATTTTGTTACCTTTGGACGGCTTAAAATGTAAATGTATGAAGATCGTAATTTTACAGACAGATATAGTTCGGGTAGATCCTGCTTCAAATATATGCAGGGCTGAAAGTATTTTGGACAAATATGACAAAGTTGACCTTTTTATTCTTCCTGAAATGTTTTCTACCGGATATTGTGTTAATCCTGATGGGATGAAAGGAAATGCCATAAATTATGAAACATTGGAGTGGATGAAGACGGCAGCAAAAAAAAGAGAATGTGCTATTGCCGGTAGTGTTATTTGCAAAGAAGAAGGGAGGTTCTATAATCGTTTTTATTTTGTACATCCAGAAGGTATAGTAGAATATTATGACAAGAAACACTTGTTTACATATGGTGGAGAGAACAATCATTTCACAGCAGGGAACAAACGTGTTGTAGTCAATTACAAAGGAGTAAGGTTCTTGTTACAGGTTTGTTATGATTTGAGATTTCCGGTATGGAGCAGAAATCATGGTGACTATGATGTAGCTGTATATGTGGCAAGTTGGCCTTCTACACGAGTTGATGCGTGGAGCTTGTTGCTGAAAGCCAGGGCTGTAGAAAATCAGTGTTATGTTATAGGTGTGAACAGAGTAGGGAAAGCCCCTAACTGCGATTATAGCGGAGGCAGTGCCGTTATAAGTCCTTACGGCAAGGTTGTGGCAGAGTGTGAAGACAATAAGGCTTGTGAGGCTGTTGTAGAATTGGATATGTCAGAACTTGAGGAATTCCGTATGAAATTTCCGGTTTTGAATGATGCAGATTCTTTTGAAATTGTATAAAATATTATGGAAAATAAATTTATACCAGTTGCTATGTTTATGATGCTGATGATGTCGTCTTTATTCTCTGTACATCATAACTATAGTGTAACAAAAAATGGAATAACAGCCGATTTGAACCATGCTTTAGTCATGACTCTGAATAATGGTGTCAGAAGTGTAATTACGCAAGATACGATAAAAGCTTATAAGCAGCTTCGTGCTTCTTCTGCTGATGGAAGAGTGCTTATAGCTGTATCAGATGAAAGATTTTGCCGTTTTTTAGGTAATAGAAAGTTGAGAAATAATTCATTCATAACTTTTGATGTAGTTGATGACAACTATAACAATACTGCTACCGACAATTCTGTGATAAGCAGCGATACGATTATCTTAAATGAAGGGTATGGAGGTGATGTACTGGCTGTGAGGGGGTATGCAAGACTTTCTTCGGCTGCAATATTTGAAATGTCCGACCAAAGGATGTCTTTGGCTTTTGCTATATCGGCATTGCTTTGGGCTGTATTATCAATAGTGTATATTAAAAGAAGTGTGTCGGTAAAATGTAATACAGACTTTGGAGGACTTTCTTTTTCGGAAGATAATGGATGTTTTTATGGGAATGACAATTCGGCCATACACTTTACTCCTATGCAACATAAACTGGTAATGATGTTTTGGAATTCGCCTAATCATTCGCTTACAAAAGAAGAGATATGTGATGAGCTTTGGCCTAAGAAAATTGATGCAAACGATACGTTGTATACTCTTATAAAAAGGCTTAAAGTTGTTGTTGAAACCAATACATGCTTGAGCATAGTTTCTGATAGAGGGAAATGTTATAGTCTGGAAATTAGGAAAATAGACGGTTGACATTGTTTTGTCAGACAAATGTCAGTAAGTTCTTAGTGCTTAAAATACCATAAGATGATACATTTGTTTAAAAAATAAAAGTAAATGGTATTTATGGTAAAAAAAATCAATGTCTTTCATTAAAAGACGATATTTCATGAAGTACTTTATAGGCCTTTCGGGTATTGTTGTTTCCCCTTTTGTCTCTTATTCTCAGAATGTAGACAAATCGGTATCTTTAGGAGAGGTTGAAATAAAGGCTGCAAAAATAATCAATAAGGTAGATGGAGTGATAGTTTTTCCTACAAAGGAGCAGAAATCATCTTCTACTTCAGGGTATGATTTTCTTCAGAAACTTTTCCTCCCAGGCATAAGGGTTGATGATGTAGCTAATAATGTTTCGGTAATTGATATGAGAGGTGGTATTCAGATACGTATAAATGGAGTGGTGGCCGATAAAAATGCTATGTTGTCATTATTGCCCGAAAAAATAGTGAAAGTAGACTTAGTTGATAATCCAGGTGTACGTTATGGCGACGGACTAGCATATGTGATAGATATCTATACTCGTAGAGATGACAATGGGTATAATATAGGAGTTGATGCCATGCAGGCTGTTACGGCAAACAATGGTAACTATAATGTTTATGGGAAATGGAATACGGGAAAAAGTGAGATTTCTGTAAACTATGGTTTTGGATATAGTGATTCTAAAGGATACAGGATGGAGGAGAAGGCTGATTATCATCTTACAGATGGTTCTGTGTATACGATAAAAAGAGAGGATTTTGCATCACGTAGCCGTTCACTGGGGCATGATGTGAAGCTTACATATAATTTTGCAGATTCTACCAATCATGTGTTTCAAGCATCATTGAGTGGAAATTTCAGTAAGACTCCCGATAATTATAATAAGAAGAATATAACAGAATGTAATGAAGAGTATGTTGCTGTGAAAAACTACAGTAGGAATTCGGAAAGTCCTGTGCTGGATTTGTATTATTTTGGAAAAATCACTTCAAAGCAGTCTTTCACAGCAAACGTTGTAGGTACGTATATAAAGACTTCTGGAAAAGATAAATATGATGAAAGGAATTTGTATGAATATGGTGTTAAAGGGAAGACAGGTTCTGTATTGGGTGAAGCTATATACGAAAATCGCTTGAAACTTCTTACTCTTTCTGCTGGATTAAACTTTAAATATAAGCATACAGACAACAAGTATATAGGGGATGTTTCTTCTGTTAATGTTATAGATAACAGCCGGTTGTATGGCTTTGCTGAAATTAAAGGTAGTATACGTGATTTGCGATACTCTGTAGGCATAGGTGCTAGTTACATTGATTATAAACAACAGAAGTACAAATATAAAGACTGGCTGTTTTGCCCTAAGCTATTTCTTGCATATAATTTTACCAACGAGATTCAATTGAGCTATAATTTCATGTCGAACGACAGGATGTCTCAGATAGCAATGATAAGTGATGCTGTTATAAGGAACAACAGTATGGAGTGGACAAAAGGAAGTCCTGTCCTAAGACCAAGCAGAGATGTGCATAACACATTGAAGTTGTCGTATAACAATTCTAAAGTACAAACTTTTATACAAGGATATTATAAAGTATGTCACCATCCCAATATGGCTTTGTACGAGAGAACAGATGATAATAAGTTTATATATACTCAGCGCAATCAGAAGGAGATAGATGTACTTAATGTCATTGGGTATGTTAATTGGTGGGTTATTCCTGATAAACTGTCGGTTTCGGTTAATGGAGGTCTTTTCAGATGTTTTAATTTTGGTGACAATTATATACATTGTAATACATCTTATTTTGTAACAGGTGCCATTGCAGCCTATATGGGAAAGTTTTCTTTATATGCATACGCCGATAATGGGTTTCGTTTTATGGAAGGTGAGACCAAAGGATATAGCGGTGGTGATATATCATTGAAAGCTGCATATTCATATAAAGGCTGGCAGTTTTCTGCAACATGGCAAAAACCTTTTATAAAAAGGTATAAGATATTTGAATCTGAGTTGCATAATGAAAACTTGAAGAAAAGTTCGGTTTTATATAGTAGTGATAGTGCTAATATGGTAACACTTAAAGTAACATGGAAGTTTAATGCCGGACGAAAGTATAAATCATCATCAAAAAATATAAATCTTAAAGATGTTGAAACTGGTATATTGAAGTGATGGCATCTCTGTGTTATTATGATAGAGGGTGAATATGTGTCTTTATGATATATATTCACCCTCTTTAACATATTGTAAATATAGTAAAAGGATTTGTATTATAAAATTGTTTACCTTTGGGGGATTTTTTTAGAAAAAACATATTGATACCTTAATTTAAGAATCAAAACATTATTTATATGGAAAATATAGAAACAGGATTAATGCTGATGCTCGTAGGTATGTGCACGGTGTTTGTGATTCTTCTCATTGTTATCTGGCTTAGTACACTTTTGATAAAAGTGGTGAATAGGTTTGCTACTCCTGAAGAAATAGCTAAACCTAAGCCTTCTGCATCCAAATCTTCTGCAGATAAAGGTGCTGCCGAGGCCATTAAGGCTGCTGTTGATATAATTACAGCAGGAAAGGGCAGAGTGGTAAATATAGAGAAGTTGAATTGATAAAAAATTAAAATCTAATTGTCTGTTTATATTCTGTCAAATGGTATTAACAAAATGACAGATTTATTTATGGTTAAGACAGATAAAGAAAACTTATTATTAAAATGGAAAGAGAAGTAAAATTCAGTCTGGTTTTTCGTGATATGTGGCAAAGTGCCGGAAAATATGTTCCACGTGTAGACCAGTTGGTAAAGGTAGCTCCTGCAATAATCGAAATGAGATGTTTTGACAGGGTTGAAACAAATGGGGGCGGTTTCGAACAAGTAAATCTTTTGTTTGGTGAAAATCCTAATAAAGCAGTCAGAGAATGGACAAAGCCGTTTCATGAAGCAGGAATACAGACTCATATGCTAGACCGTGCCTTGAATGGCTTGAGAATGAGCCCTGTCCCTTCTGATGTTAGAAAATTGTTCTATAAAGTAAAGAAAGTACAAGGAACAGATATAGCACGTACTTTCTGTGGACTGAATGATGTTAGAAATATAATACCTTCAATCGGTTATGCTCATGATACAGGAATGATTTCGCAGTGTTGTCTTTGTATAACATATTCACCAATTCATACAGTAGAGTATTATCTAAGTATGGCTAAGAAACTGATAGATGCTGGTTGTGACGAAATATGTATTAAAGATATGGCAGGTATAGGTCGTCCTGTTTTTTTGGGTAAACTTGTATCTGGCATCAAGAAGATAAAGGATATAACTATTCAATATCATTCTCATGCAGGTCCGGGATTTAATATGGCTTCTATACTTGAAGTTTGTAAAGCTGGATGTGATTATATAGATTGTGGTATGGATCCATTGTCTTGGGGTACAGGTCATGCAGATATTATTAGTGTTCAGGCCATGTTGAAGGATGCTGGCTTTAAGGTAAAGGATATAAATATGAATGCCTACATGAAGGTGAGAAGTATGATTCAGGAATTTATGGATGATTTTCTTGGATTGTATATCAGTCCTAAGAACAGATTGATGAATTCTCTACTTATTGCTCCAGGACTTCCGGGAGGTATGATGGGAAGTCTTATGGCAGACCTTGAAACAAATCTTGAGTCTATAAACAAATATAAGACAAAGAAGAATCTTCCTCTTATGACTCAAGATGAACTTCTTATCAAGCTGTTTGACGAAGTGGCTTATGTTTGGCCTCGTGTTGGCTATCCTTGTCTTGTTACTCCGTTTAGCCAATACGTCAAGAATCTGGCCATGATGAATGTGATTCAGATGGAAAAAGGTAAAGACCGTTGGGCGATGATTGCTGATGATGTATGGGATATGATTCTTGGCAAGGCGGGTGCTTTGGCTGGTCCTTTGGCAGATGAAATAGTGGAAAAGGCAAAAACAGAAGGAAGAACATTCTTTACAGGTAATCCTCAAGATAATTATCCGGATCAATTGGATAAATACAGACAGATGATGGCTGACAAAGGATGGAAAACTGGACAAGATGATGAAGAACTGTTTGAATATGCAATGCATCCAGCACAATATGAAGCATACAAGAGTGGAAAAGCTAAGGCAGACTTCCTTGAAGATGTGAAGAAACGTCGCGCTGAGGCTGAAGGACATAATACTCCTAAAGAAGGAACTCAGGTTCTTACTGTAGACGTAAATGGCCAGGCTTATAAAGTGACTGTAGCATATGGTGATGTAGCTCCTTCTAGCATTTCCTCTTCTGCAGGACAGGTCGCTTCTCCTGCTGCCAGTGGTGAAGGAAAAGATGTGCTCTCTCCTTTGGAAGGTAAATTCTATCTGACAAAATCAGCTCAGGAAACACCTCTTAAAGTAGGTGACAAAGTTAATCCGGGAGATACATTATGCTATGTTGAGGCAATGAAAACTTATATAGCAGTAAATGCCGAATTTGGTGGTACTGTGACTGCTATCTGCCAGAATTCGGGCGATTCTGTATCAGAAGATGATGTATTAATGAAGATTCAGTAAAACTTATGGAAGAAATTTTTACAAGATTATATGACATGACTGCGTTCAGTAATATAGTTGCTGATCCGCGGTTTCTTATAATGTATGCCATAGCTTTTGTACTTTTGTATCTTGGAATAAAGAAACAGTACGAACCATTGCTTCTTGTTCCTATTGCATTCGGTGTGTTGTTGGCCAATTTCCCTGGAGGTGATATGGGTGTTATACAGGCCGATGAAAACGGTATGGTTATGGTGAATGGAGTGATGAAGAATATTTGGGAAATGCCTCTTCATGAAATAGCGCATGAATTGGGACTGATGAACTTCATCTATTATATGTTGATTAAGACAGGTTTCCTTCCTCCTATCATATTTATGGGTGTTGGAGCTTTGACTGACTTTGGTCCGATGCTGAGAAACCTTCGTCTTTCGATATTTGGAGCTGCTGCTCAGCTTGGTATATTTGCTGTGCTGCTTGTAGCTATATTGGTAGGATTTACTCCTCAAGAAGCAGCTTCATTGGGTATAATTGGTGGAGCAGATGGTCCTACGGCTATTTTTACAACAATAAAATTGGCTCCACATTTGTTGGGCCCTATAGCTATAGCTGCTTATTCTTATATGGCCCTGGTTCCTGTTATAATACCTTTGGTAGTCAGACTATGGTGTACAAAAAAAGAACTTTGTATAAATATGAAGGAGCAGGAAAAGAAATACCCTCCTATAATAGAAATAAAGAATATGAGAGTTCTGAAGATTCTTTTCCCTATAGCTGTAACTACAATTGTAGCATTGTTCGTTCCAAGTGCAGTACCTTTGGTGGGTATGCTCATGTTTGGTAACCTTGTGAAGGAAATCGGAGCTAATACTTCTAGATTATTTGATGCAGCGTCGAATAGTATAATGAATGCAGCTACTATATTCTTGGGTATTTCGGTAGGAGCAACAATGACTACAGATGCTTTCTTGAACTGGACTACAATAGGTATTGTGGTTGGTGGATTCCTTGCTTTTGGATTGTCTATTTCTGGAGGTATATTCTTTGTCAAGATATACAATATGTTTACAAAGAAGAAAATCAATCCGCTTATCGGAGCTACAGGTTTGAGTGCTGTTCCTATGGCTAGTCGTGTAGCCAATGAGATAGCGTTGAAATATGATCCTAAGAATCATGTCTTGCAATATTGTATGGCAAGTAATATTTCAGGTGTGATAGGCTCGGCAGTTGCAGCCGGAGTGCTTATCTCTTTCCTTGGATAAAAAAATATCTTGATCGAAACATAAAAACTCATGCAGAGAATGTCTTTGAACTTCTGTATGAGTTTTTTTTGCTTTATTTTATAAAATAGACTATACTATGCAAAGTTTGTAAAATAAATTGTCTATCTTTGTAACAAATTTATCAATTTTGAATATATGAGTTATAATTTGCTAAAAGGAAAAAGAGGAATTATTTTTGGAGCCTTGAACGAACAGTCTATTGCATGGAAAGTAGCAGAAAGAGCTGTTGAAGAAGGAGCAGTGATAACTTTGTCTAACACACCGGTAGCTGTGCGTATGGGTGAAGTTTCGGCATTGGCTGAAAAACTTAACTGCGAAGTAATTCCGGCAGATGCAACAAGTGTAGAAGACTTGGAAAACGTATTTAAGCGTTCAATGGAGGTATTGGGAGGTAAGATTGATTTTGTTCTTCACTCTATCGGTATGTCTCCTAATGTACGAAAGAAACGTACTTATGATAATCTTGATTATGACATGTTGGACAAGACATTGGATATATCAGCTCTTTCTTTCCATAAGATGATTCAGAGCGCAAAAAAACTGGATGCTATTAGTGAATATGGTTCTGTTCTTGCTCTGAGTTATGTAGCTGCTCAGCGTACATTCTATGGATACAATGACATGGCTGATGCCAAAGCTCTTCTTGAATCTATAGCTCGCAGCTTCGGATATATATATGGACGTGAACATCATGTACGTATCAACACAATTTCACAGTCGCCTACTATGACAACAGCAGGTTCAGGAGTGAAAGGAATGGATAAGTTATTTGATTTTGCAAATCGTATGTCTCCTCTTGGTAATGCTTCTGCAGATGAATGTGCAGACTATTGTATAGTAATGTTCTCTGATTTGACAAAGAAAGTTACAATGCAGAATTTGTTCCACGATGGTGGATTTTCTAGTGTAGGTATGAGTCTACGTGCTATGGCAACTTACGAAAAGGGTCTTGACGAATACAAAGATGAAAATGGAAATGTTATCTACGGATAATTTCAATAGAATTAAATGAGAAACTTTTTAATAATAATATTAAGCTTTTTAGTCCTTCCTGCATGTCGTGATGACAGGCAGAAGGACTTTTTTTTATCTGATGGAAGTATAAAAATAAGACGATACGACAGATTGCAGTTCGAAGCTTCTGTATTGAACAGTGTGTCGGCAATGCAGAAAATGAATATGGATTTTCCTAATGCTACTAAAATACTTATAGAAGATGTATTGGTCTTAGGTACTGTAGAAGGGGAGAACATAAATGATAGGCTTTGTAAATACTATTCCGATAGTTCTCTTGTAAATCTGATGATTGATGTAGAAGAGAAATATAAGGACCTGAGTTTTTATGAAGAAAAACTTACGGATGTATTCAAGAAGTTAAAAAAAGAGATACCTTCTTTTGTTGTCCCTGTTGTGTATTCTCAGATTTCAGCTTTGAATCAGTCTGTTATAGTAGCTGACAGTCTGTTGGGTATCAGCCTAGATAAATATATGGGTGAGGATTATTTTATGTATAAAAAATACTATTATGGATATCAGAGAAAATCCATGACTTCAGAAAGAATACTTCCTGATTGTATATCATTCTATTTGTCGAGTCTGTATCCATTTGCGTGGGAAGATAATTATAGAACTTTGTTTGATGTAATGATGTATAAGGCAAAAATTGCATGGATTACGGAGAAAGTTCTTGATGTAAAAAAACTTGGCTCGTGTGCATTGGGATATACAAAAAAAGAGTTGGACTGGTGTAAGGAAAATAAGAAACAGATATTGTCAAACTTAGAAAAATCCGGACATCTTGATAGCACTGACCCTATGATTATACGTTCGTATGTTCTTCCTTTGCCTAATTATATATTGAAAGATTCAGCTCCTTTTATGGTTGGGGTTTGGATTGGCATGCAATATATAGATGAATACATGTCCGAAAACTCTGATGTTACAATTGAACAATTGCTTTTAAAGACAGATTACCATAAAATGCTTAAAGGTATAAAAATAGACTGACAGATTTTATATCCTATTTGCCTGCATATGCGATTAATCTGTAAATTGAACTAAAAACTGACTATTCATTATGGAAATTGCTCTATATCTTTTGCCGGTTACTCTAGGCGATACATCAACAGAAAAGGTGATTCCGGCTTATAATCGTGAAATAATAATTTGTATTAAACATTTTATAGTTGAGGATGTACGTTCTGCAAGAAGATTTCTAAAGAAAATAGAACCTTCTATAGTTATTGATGAACTTACTTTTTATCCTTTAAACAAACATACATCACCTGAAGACATTTCGGGTTATTTAAAACCTCTTGCCGAAGGAAACTCAATAGGAGTTATATCTGAAGCAGGGTGTCCTGTTGTAGCCGATCCAGGAGCAGATGTTGTGGCTATTGCTCAGCGTAAGAATATGAAGGTTGTTCCTTTGGTAGGTCCTTCATCCATAATATTGTCTGTAATGGCCTCTGGATTCAATGGACAGAGTTTTGCCTTTCATGGTTATCTTCCTATTGAACCAGGAGAAAGAATTAATCGTCTTAAAGAACTGGAGCAGAGAGTATATAACGAACATCAGACCCAACTATTTATAGAGACTCCATATAGGAATAACAAGATGATGGAAGATATACTTAAGGCTTGCCGTCCGCAGACTAAACTTTGTATTGCAGCCAATATTACTTGTGATGGTGAGTATATAAAGACAAAGAGTCTGAAAGAATGGAAAGGTAAACTACCTGATCTTACAAAAATCCCTTGTATATTTCTTATTTACAAGTAGAATAAAAGTCTTTCCATCTATCTGCTGCATTTTTAAGTGAAATATATTCTTTTACAAGATTATTACTATAAAGTTCCGGATGTTTTTCTATCTCTTCTATTGGACAGAAACTTCCGGATTTGTTTTTTACATCCGATTCATTTTTTAATGGAAGCACATAAAGATTAAAGTCCATTTTGCATCCACATCCATAATCTTTTGAATATCGCATTATTAATCTTGGTTTTTCTTTAGTCTTTACCAGTTTTTTTATACTTCCAATTAAGGATAAACTATCTAAGTCTACATTCTTGGTTGCTTGCGAAATCTTCTGATATGGCAGATCAAGAATAGATTTTTTGTTTTTAGTGAGGAATATTTTCCCATTGCATACCAATGCAATTCTGTCTATGCTATTGGGAGAGTCAATTTTTGCTGCAATTCTTATTCCAGTTACATTTATTATAAAGCATGTTATGTATATAGAAACAGGAATTACATTGAATATTATAAAACTGTTTTTGTATATCCAGTTTGAATCAAAAAATCCAATAAGGTAAATTACTAGTAGATGAATACTAGACAAGGCAAGTATAATAGTCGTTTCCAATTGATATGACTTGCAATTTTTGAATCCAAGCCTCTTTACAATATAATTGTATATTTCGGGTGCAGTATTGTAGAGAAATGCAAATACCAGCAATGAAAACTCTAATGTAGGAGTAATGGTATTTACCGGGACATATTTATAACCCCAAAAAAATCTAAGAAAAAAACACAGACCAATGCCTAAAGTTCCTAGAAGAAGAAAGAAATTCAAATCTTTCATCTTCCTTATATTGTATATCATCATAACTACACTTAAAGTAAATCCTATTCCAAGCATTTGTGTATTTGGGAAAAAGTGAAGTCCTATAAGTGTAATTATAATAGGAATTAATCCTATTGAAACAATTTGGTTTTTATACTTTAGAATTAGTCTCATTGTTGTTGCATTTATATTTATCAACAAAGATATAAATGCTATTGTTCACTATCGTATGATATGTTTTTCTGCATGATATGAAGAACGTACAAGAGGACCGCTCTCTACTTTTAGGAATCCTTTTTTTTCTCCAGTTTTTCTATACATATCAAATTGTTCTGGAGTGACGTATTCTGCTACAGGATAATGTTTGTGGGAAGGCTGCAAATACTGTCCTATGGTAAGAATTTTACATCCGGCATTGACAATATCGTCCATTGTTTCTTCTACTTCTTCTATAGTCTCTCCAAGACCTACCATTATTCCTGATTTGGCTGTTATTCCGCTTTCAGCTATAATCCTTATAACCTCCAGACTTGTATCATATTTTGCTACACTTCTTACAATAGGGCTTATTCTTCTTACTGTTTCCATGTTGTGTGATAAAATGTCAGGTTTTGTATCTATAACCATTTTTATTAATTCCTTTTTACCTTGAAAATCGGGAATAAGAGCCTCTATTGTTGTATCAGGATTTATCTCTTTTATCTTGCTTATTGTAGAAACCCAATGTGATGCTCCTAAATCATCCAAATCATCTCTGTCAACGGATGTTATCACTGCATGGTTAAGATTCATAAGTCTTATTGATTTTGCCACATTCTCTGGTTCTTCATTATCTAGTGGCAGAGGTTTTCCTGTACATGTATTACAAAATTTACATGAGCGGGTGCATATGGCACCGCCTATCATAAAAGTGGCGGTACCTTTGCCCCAACATTCACCCATATTAGGACATCGTCCGCTACTGCATATGGTATGCAGTTTATGGGTATCAACTATTTTTTTTGTTTCAGCATATCTTGCATTTGCACCAATGCTTATCTTTAACCATTCAGGCTTTTTAATGTGTTCCATAGTATCAGTTCTTTTATTGGTATTACAGATTGTTTATGAAAAATTCACTTACACGTGTCATAAGATGATTGCGTGTATTTCCTCCGAATATGCTATGATTCCGATTAGTGTAAATTTGCATATCAAATTGTATACCAGCCTGTACAAGTGCCTCTGAAAATTCTGCACAATTTTGATAATGAACATTGTCGTCTGCAGTTCCATGTATCAGCAGAAGATTTCCCTTTAGACTTGCTGCACGTTCTATAGCAGAACCAGCGTTATATCCTTCTGCATTCTCTTTTGGAGTACGCATAAATCTTTCTGTATATACAGTGTCATAATATTTCCAGCATGAAGGTGCAGCTATTGCTACCCCTGCCTTGAAAGCGCCTGTTCCGTCACTCATAGACATCAGAGTGGTATATCCTCCGAAACTCCATCCCCATATTCCGATTCTTTTCCCATCGACGTAAGGAAGAGTTCCAAGATAACGAGCAGTTTCTATCTGATCCTGTGACTCTTTTACTCCAAGATACATATATGTACATTTTTCAAATTCAGCTCCTCTTCCACCGGTTCCTCGTCCGTCTACACAAACCATAATATATCCCTTATCACACATATATGATTCGAACATACCTGCATCTCCAAAACTTCCTATACCCCACTTGTCGATAACTTGTTGTGAACCTGGTCCGCTATATTGATGCATTATTACCGGGTATTTCTTATTTGCATCAAAGTTCGCAGGCTTCATAATCCATCCATTAAGTTCTATTCCTTGGCTTGTCTTGAATGTGAAGAATTCTTTGGAAGGCATATTCAGATTTTTCACCTTTTCTTTCAGTTCTTCATTGTCCAACAAGGTAACCATTTCTTTACCATTATTATTGTTTAGGGTAATAAGTGTAGGTGTTGATACATTTGAGAATGTATTGATATAGTAATTCAGATTAGTGCTGAATATGGCATTGTTGGTGCCTGTACGTGTTGAAAGTTTTGTTACTTCACCTTTCTTGTTTACTTTGAATACAGCTGTACGTAGAGGACTTTTGTCGTAACCAATGTAATAGAAATCACCGTTTTTTTGGTTCCATCCTAAAAACTCTTTAACTTCAAACTTACCTTTAGTTATCTGTTTCACTATATTGCCTCCTATAGTATATAGGTACAGATGGTTGTATCCGTCTTTTTCACTCATCATTACCATATGCTCAGGATAAAAGCATATATCAGAGTAAGCAGGCTCTTTGATATACTTTTCGTCTTCATCTCTTACGGTAAGTTTACAGACACCGCTACGAGGATTTGCCATATAAAGGTCCATTCTGTTCTGATGGCGGTTTAATGTCATTATTGCAAGTTTCTCAGGGTCGGATGTAAACTTTATACGTGGAATATATCCATCTTCATCAAGTGGAAGGTCAATTTCTCTCGTTACATGACTCTTAATATCGTAGCTGTGTACCGTTACTTTAGAGTTTGACTCTCCAGCCTTTGGATATTTATATTCGTATGCTCCTGTATAATATTCGTATTCATTTTTTTGTGGTGCCATTCCCTTGTACCATGGAAAGGAGAATTGTTTTACTTTACTTTCGTCAAACTTTATGTATGCAATCATCTTGCTGTCGGCACTAAAATCAAAAGCGCGGTTGAAAGCAAATTCTTCTTCATAAACCCAATCAGGAATACCATTCAGAACCTTGTTGAATTCTCCATCTTTTGTAACTTGTGATTCGCTGTTTCCGAAAAGAAGTTTTACAAGAAAAATATTGTTGTTTCTTACAAATGCAATTTGATAGCCATCAGGTGAGAATAAAGGAGCTTGCTGAGGGCCATTGTTTGAAAGTGGCTCAATTTTATTATTCTTTACATTATAAATGTAGTATACTGCTGTGAATGAACGTCGGTATATAGGTTTTGTTTCAGTCTGTATGAGAATCAGACGCTCGTCAGGTGACATTATATAATTATCGAATGATTTCAGTTTACAGTCTCTGGCAGTTGTTACATCAAATATAGTACCAACTTCTTTTCCAGTCTTGAATGAGTACTTTACTATTCTTTTTTTGTCAGGACTGATTTGAGTGTAATGCTCGCCGTCCAGCATAGGTCTCAAACCATAGATGTTTTGTGCACGATATGTACCTTGTGCTACATCTTTGATATTTACTTTTTCAGCTTGTGTATCAAATGTGATACTTATAAGCAATAACAGAAGAGTGAAAAATTTTTTCATTATATTCCAAGTTTTCAGGTTATAATTGTTTGTTATCTTTGTTTATATTATCTTTTCCTGTTTTGTTTTATCTTTTATTCCAAATAGCCATCTGAAGAACCTTACAAAAGCATTTTGCTTTTTAATCTTTATACTTTCATTGACTTTTGATACAACAAGAGAGTCGTTAGAGATAGAATCATGTTTTGATATTACGATACAGTCTTTGGTGATACTGTCTGATAGTAGGCTATCTTTCATGATATTGTCTGTGATTATATTGTCACGTAAAGGATCGGTATCTGTTACCAGACTGTCTATATTTGTTTTTATATTTTCTCCAATAATAGAGTCTCTGTTTGCAATAATATTTTTGGGATTTGTAATCTTGAAAGATATAGGTATGTAGCATTTGGCTCTTACAATAATACCATGATCAGATCCTGGTGTCCATCTAGGCATATTCTTGATGAGTTCAACCGCTACAGTATCTAATGTTGGTTCAAGGCTTCTGACAACCTTTGGACTGGTAATATCTCCATTCTTTTCTACTATAAACTGCATTACTACTACACCTTCTATAGAGTCTCTTCTGGCTTTTTCCGGATATTTCAAATTTCTATCAATATAATGTTTGAAATATTTCATACCACCAGGATATTGAGGCCTTTTTTCCATACTTGAATAGATTTTGTTGTCGCTCTTATATCGCATTTTTATATTGTAGACCTCATCTTGGTTTGAAAGGAATGGAGTTGCATTTAGTGACATGTTTTCCATACCATCTGCTCTGATGATAATATGATGATTATAATCTGCTTCAATGGAAAACAACCCTATATTATCGGTTAGGGTAAATCTACCTGTACCTTGTATGCTTACAATAGCACCTTCTATGGGATTTTCATTTTCATCAGTTACGATACCTTCTATATTGAATGTGTTATTGTCTTTTTTAAACTCCAGTAGATTTTCTTTTGTGTCTATGGTAAAAAACAGATTATTTGAAATCTCCTCAAGAGTAAAAGTCTTTACAGGCTTATTTTTGTTGGAATTGAGATAGATTTCTGCTTTGCGTTTATAGCTTTTAGGAACTTCATAATTGAATTTAATAATTCCGCATGAGTCTGGTTTATATGTTTCATTGGTTCCGTATATCTTAATGAATGTTTCTGTCTGTGGTTCTCCTACGGAATTTTTTATTTCTATTTTGAAATTAGTCTTATTTTTTTGTGCAGAAATAGTCTGCATCAAAAAAAAGTGCAGTAAAAAAGTGAGTATTATTATTTTATATATTGATTTCATGTAAAATTAAAAATAGCTTTGCATATGTTTATAATAATGTGCAAAGCTAATAGTAATCTTTTTGAATATTATAAGATGAATTGTTAATAATGATAAAACATACTCACAGATGTGTACTTATCAATTATTTAAAAACAAAAGCAAGGGATATTGTAGAGTTTTATAATCTTTGATTATTTTACAATTTGTTAATATACAATTGTTTTGTTTTAAGTCTAATACATTACTTGTTAATTTGTCGTCTGTATACAGCAAACGTAGTGATGAAATATATACATGCCTGAATCCATAAAGCTTGAAATTCTGTGCTTACATCAGAAAGGGTAGCCCCCATACTGTTTATTCTTACAAATCCGTTTATTCCAAAAGTGGAAGGAGCTATCCATGAAACGACTTTCCAGAAGTCACTTATTGCAGAACCTGGCCATGAAATTCCGGAAATGAACAATAGCGGTACGGATGTAAAAACATATAGCATCATACACGATTCTCTGTGGTGTATGAACATGGAACATGTCATTGCAAAAAAGATACATGCCAGCAGATAAGGTAAGATGAATATGGCAAGAGTAAATGTGTCAGGTATCTGTACTAAACTGAACATCTTTGGTACAGCACAAAGTATATAGGCTGACACTAAGATATATATAAGCAAGTAAACCAGTGATTTTCCTAATATAACATACAGTGTTCCGCTACTGTTCTTGCCTATAAAATCAGGATAATTCATTCCTTTTGATTCTCTGGCAGTTCCGGCAGACATACCTATTCCCAACAATAGTGTCTGTTGTATTATAAGCACCAACACGGCTGGAATAAGAAAACTGGCAAAACCGTCTTGAGGATTGAACATAGATATTGATTTATATTCAATAGGGGTTGTTCCAACTTCATCTTGTCTGTCAGTTGAATTGCCCATTCTCTGTATCTTTATCTTTTTGTTCATCTCAAGCGATACATTTGTAGTTGCTATAAGTAGCGATTTATAGTATAACAAACCGCTCATATCGCTGTAAATGTTTACAACAGATTGTTTTCCGGAAGTGAGATTGTCGGTAAAATCTTCGGGCATATATATAATACCATATACATTGCCTTTTTTTATCAGTTCCTTGGCTTCTTCCATGTCAGTGCAATACGATTGTATTTTCACTTCAGAAGTTCCATCTACCATTCTTATGAAATTACGGCTCATAGAAGTCATGCTATCATCTACCACAGCAATAGGTACATCCCTTACCACCTCCTGTGTATATATAAAAGCATACAGAAGAGGATAGGCTATAGGTACCAGAATCAAGAAAATAAGAACACCTTGATCTTTTAATATATTCCTAATTTCTTTATTGCACATAATAAAAAGGTTTGTTGCACCTTTTCGTATTATATTAAAAAAAACATTGTTCATTGTCTACATATCTTTTTATGGTAAATACGTATAATTCTCCATAATATGCTTCATCCTTTTTAAGATAAAACATGGAAGTATCATAAACAGTAGTAATGCTGCTACAGATTTCCATGCATATATAATAGGATAACCGTTTAAGGCCTGATTGACATAAATAAGGAAATAGTGTCTTAATGGAAACAGATTGCTCAATGCCTGTAGGGTAGGGTGCATAGCCATTACTGGAAAAGTAAAACCGGAGATAGAGAATGATATTACCCCCCACAAAGACGATGTACTTAGAGCCAGACGCATAGCCCCGAACAATCCGAAAAAGAATATTCCAAGTGCCTGCGACGAAAGCACAAGAAGTACTCCAGCCAACATCATAGTCCCTATACCACCATTACATGGAATGTGCATGAATCCATACAACAGAACATTCTGGAATGTAGCCATAACAAGGAATACCATAGTCTGTGGAAAAATTTTCCCTGCCAAAGCTTTCAGTATAGAACCGTCTGCCATTCTCATAAGTTCCTTTGAAGTATTGTCTTTCAGTTCGCTGCCAAGTGTATACGTTGTAGTAAGGAATATGATAAGCATCAATATACCTGGGAAAATAGTATTACACAGATAAACGGAATAGTTTAGCCACGGATTCCCTATAGGATGAGTATCTATTACTATCGGTTGCAGGAATCCCATAGCCTGTTTTTCGGTTGCACCTTTTGCGTATAGTGTAGCCCTTCCTATTGCACCTCCTGCCAGTTCGGACATCATTTTCATATCCCTGTATATCAGAGAACCTGCAATGAGGTACGAATAGTTAGTATAAAATGAAATTTTAGGCTGCCTGCTGGCCAAAGCCTTTTCTGTCGTACCTTCAGGAATATAATAGAACGCATAAATATCTCCTTTTTGTACAGCCTTTCTTGCCTCGTTCAAACTACTGTAGTGCGACACAATCTTTGTTTGCTGGAAAGCGTCAAGATTCCGTATTATATTTCTTGTAGTAGATGTATTGTCGAGGTCCACCACTCCGGCAGGTAAATCAGTAGGCAATCCGCTTTCCATCAGAGAAGCGAAAAATATGTAGCTGAACAGTGGTGCTATAATCATACAAAACAGATACATCGGTTTTGTGCCCAGTCGTAGCACTTCACGTTTCATTATATCTAAAAGTCTATAGGTGGTATTCGACATGATTAAAATATTATTTTTCAATTATAGCCGACATTCCGGGACGAAGGTTTTCTACCGGATTGATGGTCTTTGCTTTTACTTCAAATGTTTTCAGGTCAAACTGACCGGTTGTTTTTGTGGCCTTCCATGCAGCATAGTTTCCAAGGTCTTTTATGTTGTATATCTTGAAAACAATATTTTTTTCCAATGCAGGAATATAAGCCATTACCTCTTCTCCCATTGTAAAGTTTTTCAGAAGGTCTTCTCTCACATTGAAGCTTACCCACATCTTGTCCAGTTGTGCCACGTTCATGATAGGAGCACCTGTACCTACAAGTTCTCCCACCTTAGGAAAAACTTCTGTCACCTCTCCGTCGGCCATAGCTATAAGATAAGTTTCGCTGATGTATGACGACACCTCTGCCACTGCTCCTTTGGCTCTTTCCACTTGTGCTGCTGCCATAGCTTTATCTTCCTGTTGGGCACCGTTTTTGGCCATCGTATATTGTGCCTTTGCTGCACGTTCTGTAGCTTTCATAGCTTCATATTGCGCTTTTGCTTCATCTTTCTTTTGTGCAGACATCACACCTTGTTCAAACAGGTTGCTCACTCTCTTGTATGACTTCTCTGCGATTTCAAGTCCGGCTTTAGCCTTCTGCCAAATTTCGAATGCAGCCTGTATCTGTTCGTTTCTTGTACCCTTTATAGCTTTTTGGTTCATTGCCAGTGCGGCCTGTTCTGCAGCCTGTGCCTGCATTAGTTTTGCCATCACGTCTGGAGCTTCAAGTATAGCCAGTGTATCACCTGCTTTCACTTTGTCGCCTTCTGTGACGAAATATTTCAATATACGTCCCGGCACCTTGCTCGAAACACGATACTCTGTAGCTTCTGCCTGTCCCTGTATAATTTCAGGTCCTTTGCTGAAACTGAACAAACCTATAATGCTGACTATTACTACAACTGTCAATAAAGTAAGGAATGCAAGCAGAATACTGCTGCGTTGAGATTTTTCTGTCATAAAATTTCTTATTTTAAAGTACCCATTGATTTTTTCAAATATAATTCACTCATTTTCATGTCTATCTGCGCATCTATTCTGCCCGATTTGGCAGACAGCCACGCTGTTTGTGCTTCAAGCACATTGCTTGTAGGTATAACTCCTTCTTTGAATCCGAGTGTGGCAAAACGGAGATTTTCTTCTGCTTTATCCATATTTTGTTCAGCCATAGCAAGTTGCTTTATAGCTTCGTTCACTTTATATGAATTTTGTGTTACTTGCAGTTCTACTTTCTCACGCACATCTGCAAGTTGATATTTGGCTATATTGGCTTCAGCCTTTGCTGCCTTTACCTTATATATACCTTCTCCCCAATGGAATACAGGAACTTTCAGCACAACACCTGCTGCAAACATGCCTCTGAACTTGTTTTCAAAACCATTTACAAGTGACGGATTGGTAACCGCATAATTTGCCGTTAGGGCAATGGAAGGAAGAAACTCCGAGCGTGCTATATTGACTTTCTGATTGTAAATCTTGGTGGCAAGTTCCAGACTTTTCAGTTCTTTTCTATTTGCCAATGCTATATCCACATTGCTCTCTGTAAAAGTTTCGGGCAATGTCAGGTTTTCAATATTCTCGTCAGTCAATGCAATGTCTGTGTTTAGTGGGATACCACAAATCTGACATAACACCATTCTGGACAGGCTCAATCCGTTTTCCACTTTTGTAAGAGTCACTTCAGCTTCGTTTAGCTTTACCTTTACGCTCAGTCCGTCCGACTTGGTGGCAACCCCCTCGTTTATCATCTTTTCTATATCAGAGTCGAGTGTCTTTAGAAGATTTACATAACTTTCAGCAAGTTTTCTTTTGTTTTCCAAAGATATAACTTGCCAGTAAGCCTGGTCGGTACTCAATATGATATCTTCCATTCCGGTGGCATGCTGATTTTGTGCAAGCTGTTCGGCATATCTTGTTATCTTGTTGTATGCCACTATTTTTCCACCCATATAAAGAGGTTGTGTAAGAGATAATGTTCCAGCAAACATATTTCTTGTATCGGTACGCAAAGCATCTACAAATCCTTGGCCTGCACCGTTCAGTCCATTGGTGACACCTTGAATCATCCCCGGTACAATGCTTTGCAGTGGCTTTAATATAGGTGCAAGCATAGGATTACCCTCTAAAATATGCTGTAACTGCTGAAATTGTTGCTGCAACTGATTTCCTGCTGTTGTACCGATATTTCCTATAGAGTGTTTTTGTTCATCGCTAAGTAGAGAAACTTCTTTTTGAGTCCTCATATAAGTGCCGATGATGTCGAATTTAGGAAGATAGTTAGTAAAAGCTGCTTTCTTTTGATAATGAGCTGCATTTATCTTTTCTTGAGCTATTCTTATCTCCTTGTTGTTTTCTATGGCAAGGCTTCTGCAGCTGTCCAGTGATAATAGTCGTTGGGAATATACATTGAATGTTATTCCTGAAACAAGTATAAAACTTAAAAGTCTTTTCATAAATAAGTGGAATATGTAGTTTGGTTGCATATGCAACTGCAAATATATGTATAAAAAATATTATACCAACTATTTAAAGAAAAAGATTAATAAGTTTTTGGTATTTTATGTAATAGATTTAAGGTTTTCTTTTTTCAAGAAACTTGAATGGCTTTTAGTAAATAAGGTCTTCAAAACGTAGTAGAAAACGTATTGAAGACCTTGTTGTTATTGTTTTATAATCAGTATTCTAAAGTATATGTTACAGTATCTTTGCCTTCTCCTAATTTTTTGTATTTTCTTTCTATTTTTGTTCTATATTTTTTGATTGTTTGTCCAGGATATTCTTTGATTACTTCATCTGTTACAATTTCTTTTTCTTTTACTTCTATAATATCAAACTTTTGTGTCAAGATTACTTTAGACAAGTTCTTGTCTTTGTCATACTCATATTTATATTCGTCATAATATTCGCTGAAATCAGCTTTCTTATGTGTTCTTTCATATATTATTGTTCCTGGTTTTTCGTATGATTCTCCTTCTGATACATTTGCTAATTCATATCTTTTTTTTATACGTTCTATTAAGTAGTCGCTTGTTTTACCAATCTTGCCAATAGACGATATAATTGTAAAAGATTCATAATCAAATTCATCAAAATTGGTTAAGAATGCCGTCATATCTATAATATTGTTATTAGGACATTTATTAGGATAGTAAGTAGGAATATCAAAATTATATACATCCACACTAGAATCATATTCATCATATTTGTATTCTAATCTTGTCCAAAATCCTTCTTTATATTCAAAGTTAGATGAATATTTGCGATCATAGGCCTTGTCATAAGTGGTTAAATTTTTCAGTCTGCCGTCTTCATTATAATCAAGTTTGTGCTTATCTAAATATTGTTTTTTTTCTTTATTAAACTCACGTACTTTTACGGCATTTCCTTTATCATTTAGTGTAACGATATATTTTTCTTCTTCTGTAGCTCCGTCATAATTATATCTTGAAGTAACACTTATTTCTCCTACAACACTATAGTCGTATACTATTTCGCTTTCTTCGTATCCGTCTTCAAGGTCGCTAATGCGTGAAACTCTTCCTTTGTCGTCATAATGATATGTCATTACACTATTGGATATACTTTCTTGACTTCCAGGCTTATAATTAGGATTGTCTATAAACTCACTTGGATAATCAACAATCATTTTTACTGTTTTCACTTGTTTTGTCACACTTCCATCGCTGTTTTCAGCAACCTGTTCGATAGTGATTTTTACGGCTGTATCGCCACATTCAATGATAATTTCGGCTTTACGAGTCATTCCTGTAAAGTTTTTTGTAAAAGACATGGAAAGTGAAACATCGCCAGCTTCACCGCTGTAGGCACTTAACTTAACCCATTCCACTTCTTTGCCAGCCTCAACAGCTCTTGTAGGAGTTACGTCATTTACTGTGGCTTTCCAAGGTGCAACAGCCTTGAAACTAATAGCCTGTCCGTTTTCTGTTTCGTCGGCTTTCACTACTACTTTTTCAGGAGTGTTGTTCACTAATTCAATGTTTTCAGGTTTTCCACCATTACCATTTTCATCGCTACATGCAGTCAGCATTAAAGCTGTACAAAGCATTAAAAGATAAGAAACTTTCATTTTTTTTTTTTTTTGTTAACTTTACAAAGTTGGCAATACTTAATTTAATAACCAAGAAAAACTCCTTGTTTTTTTACATATATTCAAAAAAAACAAGAAGTTAAGCTAAAAAAGCAACAAATTATACAAATAAAAAACGATTAGGCGTTTATGTTAAAACGCTTAGTCGTTCGAGCATGAATGACTAAGCGTTTAATATAGAATGTAGGCATACACTATTATTCACTCTTTATCACTTCCGCAGGGTTGATATTGGCAATCTTCCAGATTTTTCCTCCGATAGTCAGTCCCACTACCAATAGTGATAATCAAAGGCAGCGTGAAGATACTTATAGTAGCCACATCAAGCTTGAAGCTATAATTATTGAGAAGTAAGATGAAATAGCATACCCCCAATGACAATACATAAGCTATAGCCAGCAAAACAATGTATCTATGTCCGAACAAGCGGTAAATGATCATTTTTTTTGCCCCATTAATCTTGCGGATAGCCACCTCTTTTTGCCGGCGTTCCGTATCAAGGCTGATAGACTGATACAACCCCAACAAAGTAATCAGTAAAGCCAATACGGTACATACTGCAAACAGATTCTTCATTAAAATGAATCCTGTCATTTCTCTGTGGAATAAAGATTCTGCTTCATATGGTTCATTCACCGGATAATATTTGTTCAGAATTGCCTTTATCTCCCTTAAAGCTTCTGCACGATTGCAGCCCTCTTTCAGTTTGATATATCCATAGGTATGCTTTATGTTATGAGGTAAAGGCAGTAATACCAATTGGTCGTTATAAGAAACATAATGCTGATGACATCCCACAATAGGATAGTCAACCCCATCGTACCAAACCTTGTGGAATGTACTGTCACGGCGGTACTGGTCATCAAACTCTTTGGTGACATAGGCAAAAGCCTCTCCTTGATGATGCTTGATCTTTACATGTATTTGGTTAAGGAAAGTTTCGTCTACCAACAAAGTTGTAGCTTCTCCAGGTTTCATGTCTATAATATGTCCATAACTATATTCGGAAACAGATTCACACCATGAGCCTTGTTTCAATGCTTGAATAATCTCTTCCCGATGCTTTTGCATATCTTCAGATCTTGGACTAATAGAAAATGGGATGAGGTTTTCCTGGTCTTCTTCTGTGAGAACAGGGAATTTTTTATCGAAACTGCTGTTCATGGCAGCTGATATGGCAATAATGCCTGATAAGAACCCCAATGAAATAAATAATTGGAAAGTTTGAAATACATTACGCAACATCAGATTGCCACGACTCTGACGACCGCTCAGCCCGTTGACTTGCAGATGTTTCATCAGTCGACATACCGTTACTGCACTTATTACTATCGGAAAGATGAACAAACAGCTGCCTATTCGTATTTGTACACCAACCAAAGTATTGGTATCCACATAAAACTCATTTTGTACAAAAGAAGAAAAACTACTCATCACTATAGGGAAGATACCCTCGGTCACTGCCATAGCGAGCAACAAACTGATGAAAATGATAATACATTGTTCTCCGCACATCCATCCCCATAGATGTAAAGCATTACCTCCCAAACTCAGACGTAGCCGGATGGTATTTATTCGGTTGACAAAACTCCCCACGCTTAATGAGAAATAATTGATGAGTGCAATCAATAAGATAAACATACCCAAGATGGCAAGATACATGGGAAGGGGATTTGTAATATTGTTTTCACTTCTCCAATAAAAACATGGAGTTGCTTCGGCTGAATCATCCCATTTCATGGCTTTTAGTAGTCGTTCGTTCAACACTTTCAAATCAGTATCGGGTTTCATCAAAAAAGTTAGATTGACATCTCTAAATCTTTCTTTTACCCAGGGAGCTGTAAGAAATACTTTGTCGGGAACCAAATTAACATTTGTCCCTGTCGGATAAGGTTTTACAATAGCCACAACTTGATAATCTATATCAGACAATCGAATAGTACTGCCAATCTTCACATCTTTATCGGCATACTTATTCATAAACTCTGTAGTAACCACAGCCTGATTGAATTTCTCATTAAAATCTTCCCATCTGCCTTCCAATAACTGGGTAGGGTAAAGTTTGAAATAATCGGAGGTAGTAATAGTTCCACTTACAGAATATCTGTTATTGGAGGACGTAACGTAGATACCTTTAAAATCTTGAGCATTAATTTTTGCTTCTATAGCATCACCTGCAATATCTTCTATTTTCTTTAGCTTCTCATCAGACAATCCAATATGAGAACGTATACTATACTGCGAGCGGACCACAGCAAGACGGTCGTAAGTGGATAATGATTTATCTGCATAGGTAAATACAAAGTAATAATAGCTGCATAGACTGAAACAAATTATTCCAGCTGTAATGCAGAGGGCAGAAAGTACACTACGACTTTTTTGCTGTAGCATAGTTCGAAAGATAATGATAAGATAATGTTTTATCATATTTCTGTTATTTCTTATTTTTTAATAATTAGTCGTTTTATGTTTCATTCAAAATCAACGAGTTATTCACTCTTTATCACTTCCGCAGGGTTGATTTGTGAAGCTTTCCATACCCTCCATCCGATACACAAGCTAATCAGTAAAGAGATTCCAAGGAAGATAATTGCATAAATCCAGAAAGAGATTGGAGTCTGGCGAATATAAGTAACGAGCCATTGTTTCATCAAAGCGTATCCTATCGGGAAGGCTATTACCGATGCCATAACCAAGAGTGCTACATATTCGAGAATAAAGATAAACAAGATATCTTTCACTTTAGCACCGTTCACCTTGCGTACTGCAATCTCTTTTCTCCGGCGTTCGCAACTCAACGTGATGAGCGAATAAATACCAAAGGATGCAATCAATACACATACCAATGATACTGCAGTGAGCAACTTTACCAACATGTGTTCTGAATAGAGGAACTCATCGTACCATTTCTCTGTGTTTATCAATTTATAATCCACATCAGGATAATCGGCTGCAAACATTTTATGTACTTGTATTTCAAAATCGTCCCATTGTCCGTCATTCACACGGATGAGCATTTGCTCTGAGTCATCTTGTTTATCGCAAGAAAAAACCATAATTGTAGCAGGAATTGTCGGTGGATTTATGTAACTGTTTTCCACTACTCCTGCAATCTCCAAATCTTCATTTGCAGCGGTGCGGAAATGTTTCCCTACAGGGTCTGCCATATTGGTTGCTTTTACAAATGCTTCATTCACTACAACCGATTTTTTATTTCCTTTCTTTGGAAGTGTTCCTTCTACAATCTTTATATTGTAAAAAGGAATCATAACATCAGCATTTAATTTCATTTCAAAAGGAACCTTGGCACGAGTGGTGTCAACCCTGCCATCCCAGCCTGTCAACAAGTTACTCATACGTATACCAGACGGTGCCAAGGCTAATGTGTGTGGAATCAGTGTATCTACCGAAGCAAAAGAAGACAAACGCTGCGTTATTTCTTCGAGTTTGTCACTTGGATAAATATAACTGAAAGTAGCTATGTTTCTACGGGTCCACCCCAAATCGCCTTTCTGCAAGAAAGTTATCTGTTTCATCAACACTACCATGCAGAACATCATGAGGATACTAATGGTGAGTTGGAAGAATACTGCCAATTTGCGCATGAGACTTTCGCGAACTGGTGCTCCCGACATGGCATAATGACGAACCAGGAAAATGAGTGCGAATAGGGATATCAATGCCACCATTGCCCAATATGATATAAAAGGCAGATAAAGTGAACCGGTGACACCCGAAATCTCTTCAAATGAGGGACGAATGATGGAAGTCAATGTTAACGATACGATGATAGAAATGACAAGGAACATACCATATTCCACGGAAAACATACTGTAAAGTTTCGTCCAATTGGCACCACATACCTTACGCAACCCTATTTCTTTCCGGCGTATTCCCAAACGGATGACAAAAATAGAAAGATAATTGAACAGTGCGCAAAATATAATTAACACACCTATTGCTGCAAACAGGATGAGATAATGGAACTGCAACTTATTGTTGGGGTTGAGTTCAGAGTAATGATAATCAGTTAACGGAAGTAATCCTGCAGAGTTGACGCTCAGCATGACTCTTTTATTTTTACAGGTGTGCATCTTGTCAAGAAGTTTATTGATGTCAACATCCTTGTGTAAAATTAAGACAGCTTCTCCAATACCAGCATATTCTTTTTTCTTCAGATTTTCGAAATACTCACACTTTCCCCAGATATCAAACGAGTAGTTACTGTGGGGCAAGTCTTTAAAGACTGCTCCAATGGTAAAAGTTTCCTTATTGAAATCTTCTTCGTATTGTTTGCCTACCACATCGGTAGTCCCGAACAAACGCATGGCACACGATTCGGTAATAGCTGATTTGCTATCATCATGAAGGAAATCGAGTGAACCCTTCAGTAGCTTCAGTTCGAAAATATCTATAAAAGAAGAATCTGTCAAAAGATAATTCAAATCACTATGTTTCACTCCATCGACATTTACATCGTTTTTCCATATATCAAGGGCGATAAACGATTTAATCTCCGGAAATTCGTTTTTTATATTCTGAAGTATTGCATATGTATTTGAAAACGAATATCCAGTTTTGCTTATAGAAGATGGCGTATAAAGCAAAAATCTACTGTCAGAATCTTTATACTGACTATCGTAGGTTGTTTCATACTGAATCCATATGAGGGATAAGGCAAAGCAGACGAAACCGACTGCCAGGCCGAAGATACTGATGAACGACTGCATCTTGTATTTCATCAGGTTACGGATACTGATTTTCAGGTAATGTGTGAGCATATTGTTATTCTATATTTTATTCTACTTTCATTGACTCTATCGGGTCTATCTTAAACAAGAAGTATGCCTGTAAGCCGATAGATACTACAGCTACTACCCAAATTACAACAAATGGCAAGATGAAATCAATCACACCGAATGATACATGGTAGGCAAATTGAGTAAACCAATCTGTCAACCAGTAATATGTCAACGGTAAAGCCACCAGGTAAGCAATTACGGAATAGGTGCTGAATGGTTTGTTTAATAACCAGAGTATCTGCCAGCGACTTGCACCATGCAATTTACGAATGCTGATTTCGCGCACACGCTGACGGGTGGCATACCATGAGATTCCGAACAAGCCGAACAAGGTGAGCAAAAGGCCAATAATAGTATAGAATGTCAGTATCTGAGTGAATTTTACTACTTTGCTATTGCGTTCCATGAATAAACGATGCATATCTGTATAGCGGAATACTCCATCATTATTCATTTCTCTCCATATCTTTTCTATTTGTGCAATAGTTTCAGTGCGGTTCTCTTTCTTCAGACGGATAACAAGAATGTTGGCCTTTTGTTGTTTTTCGAAAGATAATAATTTTATCTCAGCTGGATTGATATCTTTCTCTATCGAATTGATTGGAAAATCATGTACTATACCACCGATAACGTACAAAGAATCTGCAAATTCATCAAACTCCTTCAAACTGTGTCCAATAGGATTTAGACCTTCAGGAACCAGCATCCGTACATAAGTTTCATTAACTAAAACCGGATGGGCCATTTCCTCTTGCAATTGTTCGGGCAACTTACCCTCTATTTGTTCAATACCTAATGTTCGAAGATATTGACAGTCTCCATTTAGTATCATTGAGAACGAACGGACTTCAGAACCATCAGCTTGCTTCACCAATAACTCTCTGATAGAGGAGTTCAGCATCATTTCTGTAGATACAGACATTGATTCAATTCCTGGCACTTGTTTTGCCAATTCATTTTTCAATGGCTCGGTAGGACCTCCGAAACTATCACCTATTTCAATGCATCCGTCATAGATAGAAGCTTTTTCGATTACCAAATTCTGTTGTTTATATGCCATCAGCATTGAAAGAATCAATCCGCATGAGATTGCAAACTGTACTACGACTAATATAGCTACGAATCGTTGTTTATTACGTCCGCTATAAGCAATCTTGTAATCGGTATACGACAGATGTACTAATTTATAGCTCATGTACAAGGCAGGAACAAAGGCTATCAATAATAGAAACCCTAAGAGCAGGGGCAACATTTGTCCGCTAAAGAAGAATGACATTTCCAAACGAGCATCTAACGTTGAATTGAATGATGGCAGTGCCCAATTGATAAGTACTATTGACAATAGAAATGAAATTCCTACCGTAAGCACTACATCTCCAAAGAGTTGCATACGGATATCCTTCATATGGCCACCCATCAGTTTCTCAATATACACCATCTTCAGTTGTTGAATCAATCTGCTGAGGCTCATATTGGTATAATTGCAGCAAGCTATCATTAAAATCAAGAAAGCAGCAAACAAGCCTATGTAAAGTAAGCGTGATTGTGTCTGATGAATGAAAGGCAATGATTGCTGCGGTGTTCCTTTGGTATCTATAAAATAAAGATTTTCTAACGGATCGATGTAGTATTTCAATCCTGGTACCATAGTAGGGATAGAAGCATCGGTATTGATAGTATTAGCTACTTGTTGCGGGTTCACTCCGTTTGCAAGTTTCAAGAAAGCAGTTCCTCCCCAATAATCAGAAGGAAGAGCAGTTAGTATATCATATTTCAACAAAGACTGACTTTGTTCCTTGAAGATAGCTGTCACTTCAAAGGTGCGTTTTGCTGATTCAGTTACTATCTCAATCTGCTTACCTAATGGGGCTTCACCACCAAACAAACGGTCAGATAAATGCTTTGATAAAGCTACCTTATTAGGTTCAACCAGCATACGGGTAATATTTCCAGATATAACTATAGGTGGAAAGAAAGTGTTCAGTGTAGAATCTACTGATAATCCAACTACTTCTTTCACTGTTTGATGTTTATATTCAACAGTCTGAATGGCCATATGTTGTACGCGCATAAAGTCTTCCACACCTGTAATCTTCTCTTTTATGTTTTGCGGAATTTCTTTCGTCACATAAGCTACTTTTCCACCACCTCCCATCGGGTCATCCTGGCGAAGACAGAATACTCTATCTTTGTAAGGATTGTTATTCTCTATGTTAGAATCATGTACAAAGTAAGTAAGCAACAGATTGGTACAAGCCAATCCTATGGATAGACTAACTATTGATACTAAGAAGAAAAGTTTGTTCCTCCACCAGTTGCGAACAATCAACTTTATAAGATACTGATATTTCATAGTTTTATTCTGTTTTTTGTAAGTTACAAACAATGCTTTTATTTATTTGAGCAAAACTGAGTTATTCATTCTTGATTACCTTTACCGGATTGATACGTGAAATCGTCCAAATACGCATATACACCAACGAAGTCACAAGGACTACCACTACAAGGAAGATGCTACCATAGAACAAGATGCCTGTATCTATAAAGACATTATATGCATCCTTCATTAGCATAAAGATACAGCTCGTCAAAGCAAAAGCTAAGACAGAAGCAATGACTACAATACGAATATATAGTAGAGCAAACAGCATGGCAATATCACGTATTTTAGCTCCGTTAATCTTACGAATGGCCATTTCCTTCTGACGACGTTCGGTATCGAGTGTAATGGCTGAATAAATACCCAACAAAGAAATCATCAGCGTAACGAGTCCCATGTAGAGAACGATACCGCGCATCTCAAACTCTAAAGCTTGTTCTGCCACAATCTCGTCCATCAGTGTTTTTGTTTGTAATTCCACACTTTCTGGTAAATAATCGCTCATAACGTTCTCAATACCACTTAGTGCTTCGGCATGCCTTTCAGGATTACACTTCACGTAACAATAGCCAAAGTAATCGGCAAAATCATGTACCAAAAATAAGAATCCATTCACACTTTGATTACTACAGCAAAATTCATCACAAACGCCTTTCACAGTATAACCTCTATCTGCTGAATCATAAAGTGTCATCCCTAAAATATCCTTCTTGGACTGTCTGGCAAGTTCACTATCGATAACGGCTTCATGCAAAGCCGGCACAATACCCGATTCCATTTTAATATTCATGAAGGAAAAGAAATTAGGTGATACATTTAGGATCGGTGCGTCCATGTGTGAATTTCTTACTCCTTTTTCGGTGTACATGCCAGTACCTGATATTCCACCCGTATAGGGAAGATCAGCCAAAATTACATCCTCTACTCCGGGTTGTTGCTTTATCTTATTAACAATCTCTTTGCGTTGCTGCTGATTGAGGAAACCATAATCTAATGTTAAACCCACGATGTTTTCCTTTTCTTTAATAGACAACGTACCGAACATGGTTTGAGCAGATAATTCAGCTTGCTGATAAAGTGCTACGGTTAACGTAATGAAAATAATTCCAATGAATAATTGTACCCCAAGAAGAATGTTACGAATGCGGTGCTTTCCATAACGTTCGGTTCCACCAAATAAGCCCGACTGAACCTTCACTTTGCGCAATTTGATTACCATAATTAGGGATAAGAAAGCGCATACCGCTACTAAACCGATGAGATAGGTAAAAGTCTGCCCCATCAAAATAGTCGGATTGATGGACAAAGCTAAATCATAAAGAGCGAAGTGAAGCCAAGGGGCTAGTAAGTGAATTAACACAACAGTGATACAACCTGCTAACCCAATAGCCAACACAGATTGGACAAACAATAATAAAAATTGTCTGCCGAATCCAGCTCCGTTCACTCTTCGTATATTGAATTCACGAATACGAGTCAGAAACGAGCCGATTAAGAAATAGAAGAAATTGAGAAGGCTCACCAATAAAACTAGAGATCCTGCAATTAAGGTGATATTCGAGAAGACAGAAGCAGCTGATTGTTGCCAGAACAATTCTCCAAAAGCTGTAAAGCGAACGGACATTTGTTCATCCCATAAAGAATAGGTCATCTTACGGTTTTCTACTTCCTGATTACACTGAGTAATGGTCTTCTTGCCTGGCATCACGAAAATAGCGCAACCAGTTCTGTCTGGTCTATTATGATTCTTCAACCGTCCATCACTGTCATTCAATGTCAAAGCATGAACCTCAGTTAAAAAATTCAGACTCGTATTGTATGGTAGATCTTTAATTACTGCTTGAACGGTATATGCTATGCCTCCATCTTTAGGAGTACTTTGGGGTGAAGTGTATAATCGGCGTCCCAATACCATACGTTTACCCATTGCTTTTTCAGGTGTTCCAAAAAGACGAGAAGCTGTGCTCTCAAAAAGAACAACTGCATTCTGCACATGTATAGCTTGTTGCCAGATACCAACTATGATTTGTGGAATAAAGAATTGATTATAAGTAGTATCAACCTCCATACAGTTGAGTGTATAAGGTAGGAACTTTTCTGTTTCTACTTCTACATTATACTCTCTATCAAGAGGATAAGCAACGATACATGTCGGGAAGTCTATTCCTTTATCCTTTAATTTCATAGTAAGTTCCGGTGGTACTTCAGCCAAATATCTACCGGATTTCATCTGCAACGTGACCTGTGCTATTTCATCTTTTCTTTCGAAACAGTCATCGGTAGCATTGATGAAACGACTGATATAAAGGCACACACTGAAGCAAAGCAGAGCCAGTCCCACACCAACAATGGCAATGAGGTTCTGTGTTTTGTATTTAATTAGCTGACGGGCAGCTGTCGTTAGATAATGTAGTATCATTATTTTCGATTTAGTACATTTAAAGCATCCGTTGGCAGATAGCTGTTTATGCCAACGGATAGCTTCTTCATCCAGTTCTTTTACATTCTGACTTCGCTCACCACTTCACCGTCAAACAAGTTGATAGTGCGTTGAGCATAACCGGCATCGTGCTGTGAGTGTGTCACCATAACTATGGTAGTGCCTTCTTTATTGAGTTCTGTGAGCAATTCCATCACTTCTTTACCGTTCTTTGAGTCCAAATTACCTGTAGGCTCATCGGCGAGTATCAGCTTCGGATTGGCTACTACGGCACGTGCGATGGCTACGCGCTGCTGCTGACCACCCGACAACTGCTGTGGAAAATGTTTTGAACGGTGGGCAATGGCCATACGGTTCATTACTTCTTCTACTCTACGTTTGCGTTCCTTTGCTGGCACGTTCATGTAGAGCAATGGCAATTCAATATTTTCATAGACATTCAGTTCATCAATCAGGTTGAAGCTCTGGAATACGAACCCTATGACACCTTTACGCAAATCAGTGCGTTGCGATTCGGTGAGCTGAGCTACCTCTGTTCCGTTCAACTTATACGAACCGTTGCTTGGATTATCAAGGAGACCAAGAATGTTTAACAAAGTTGATTTACCACAACCTGAAGGACCCATAATGGCAACAAACTCGCCTTGCTTCACTTCGATACTTACATTGTTTAATGCCCATGTTTCTACTTCTTCAGTACGGAATACTTTCTGTAGATTTTCTACTTTAATCATATTACATTGTTTTTTTGTTATTTCTATTTATCGTTTAGCAAATACTGTGCCATATTGATAACGATTTGCTAATCAGTTTTTTGCTATATTTAGCTCTTCATGTTATTGTGCGAATATGCACTTTTTGTGTGCAAATTCGCACACTGTGCATAAACTTCTCATTTATTCGTTTTTAATAATCACCGAAGGATTGATTCTGGCTATGTTACGTATGCGTACATAAAGTGCCATACCTACCAACACAGATACCAGTAGGAAAACTCCTAAGTAGAAGAAGAACCCGAAAGATACAGCCGATACATAGAAGGAACTGACTGTGCTGATAATAAGTCCTACTATAGGGAAGGCAATCAGTACACATATGGCAATTAGTTTTAGGTATAGACGCGCAAATATAAGTACTATATGATACATCTTGGCTCCATTTATCTTGCGGATTGCCATTTCCTTTTGCCGGTGTTCGGTATCGAGGGTGATGGATGAATATATGCCGAGAATGGAAATCAGCATGGCTACAATAGCCATAAAGAAGATGATGTCGCGCAATTTGAATTCTAAAGCTTGAACTTTCTCTATGGTTTCTATAAAGGTAGACACTTCTGGCTCGATATTCTCGGGAAGGATATCGCGAAGGATGGCTTCAACAGCTTGCTTTACATCGGCTGTACGTCCGGGTGCAGCTTTCACGTAGCAGTGGCCAAACTGTCCCTTAAAGTCATATACCCAATATAGTTCGCCCAATGCTTCTCTGCCAGGATTATACATTTCAAAGAGTGGTTTCTCACATACTCCTGTTACTATATAGGAATTGCGATCGTAATCAAATAATTGGGTACCCAATGCTTTTTCGCCTAAACGCTTGGCTAATACAGGGTCAACCATCAGTTGTCCGGGTTCTTTCGATAAACTACCAGATAGGAACGGGATATGGAAGAAATCAAAGAAATCGGCATCTACTCTTAAGAAGTAAAGGGATATAGCGTTGTCGCGTGTTTGTTCTCCTTTAAAGAAAGTTGTTTGCCACCAACCACTTCCCACAATGTTTTCTTCCGAACGTGTCAGCAGTTCCACTCCACTGACATGCTGAATACGACTCACAATTTCTTCTTTCTGTACATCAGAAAGAAAACGATAATCAAGCGGTACGCTGAGGGTACGCTCTTTTTCATCTGTACTTAATGACGAGAAAACAGCCTTGCTTACATGGTCGGCCTGTAGGAAGAGTGCCACGGTAAGTGAGAGGAATATCCAGGCGATAACCAATTGGACTCCAATCATGAGTGTACGTAGGCGATGCTTGCTGGTTCTACCAAAGGTACCAAACAATCCAACGCTGATATTAATTTTGCGTACTTTATAAATCAATACTACTGCCACCGCCATGCAGACGAATAGCAGAGCCAACAGGTATGAGAAGGTCTGTTGCAACAAGACATTCATCTGGAAGCTAAAGTGTACACCAGGAAAATCTAATTGCCATCCATTGATAAGCCATTCCATGGCGATGAAGGTAACGATACCCACCAAAGCTACATAAAGAGCCGACTGGGTAAAGAGCATCAGTTGCAAGGATCCGAAACCGGCACCATGGGCACGGCGAATGTTGTATTCCTTGATACGAATCAGGAAGGAACCGATGAGGAAATAGAAAAAGTTGAGTAATCCTGCTAAGAGTACGAGGGTTCCTGCTACTGCAATGGTTATAGAGAGTATAAAAAAGAATTCGTTTAAACTCAAATCCTTCTCAAATGGAACTGCTACCACCGAATAATTATCATAAAGTTGTTCCACGATAAGTTGCTGGCGGTCCAGCTGACTGATAAAATCGGATACGCTCTGTCCTTTTCCTACCATGGCAAAGGTCTGGGTTCCCAACATAGGAAGCGGATTCAGAATTACTCCCTCGCTATCATTAAGTACAAGCGAATCGAAAGTACGCATGAAGTGAACGGTAGTATTTGTAGGGAAATCCTCCATCACGGCTGTAATGGTATACGTTATGCCACCAGTAGATGGAACTTTTCTGGAAGAGCCTTCAAACGGATGGGTAGAAATGAGATGCTTACCCACAGCTTCGGCAGGATTACCGAAGATTTGTCTGGCTTTCTGCAACGTAAGAACCACGGCATTGGTTGTACGTGAGGTAACAACCCATGAGCCATAGAGTATTTGGGGATTGAAGAACTTATAGAAAAGCGAATCGGTTTCTAAGCCTGAAATCTTGTAGGGCAACAGGCGGTTATCGCTGAACACTACATTGTACTCGCGGTCGTCATTATTATACACGGCACAGAAATCCACATTATGCAGTCCCTTGGTGCGAAGTTCGGTAGCAAGCTGACCGGAAGTCATGCTCAAGACTTTGTCATTTTCTACCTGCTTCACCTTGACTCTGGCTATATGGTCTCTGTTTTCTATACTTTCATTCACATTGAACATGTAGCGACTCACATGCAGGCATACACTGAAACAAAGCAGTGCCAAGCCCAAGCCTAAAAGAGCAATCAAGTTCTGCGCCTTGTATTTCATCAATTGGCGCCAGGATGTAATTAAATAATGCTGTATCATGAGTTTAGTAGTATTTTATTTTAGAATCAGTTCTTCTGCGTCTCCAAAGGTATCATATCCGGTGGTAATGACCAAATCACCTGGCTGTAGACCTTCCATCACTTCGTACTGTTTAGGGTTCTGGCGACCGATGGTGACAGGTACTTTCACGGCTTTGGTCTTATCGGCATTGACCTTGAAAATCCACTGTCCTCCGGTCTGTTGATAGAAGTTGCCACGAGGCATCACAAGGGCTTTTTCGGCCTGACCAAGTTCAATCTGAACTCGGAAACTCTTACCTACGCGAACATTTTCTGGAATTTCATCAGTAAAAATCAAATCTACATCAAACATGCGGTCCTTTACTTCGGGAACTACCTTGGTAATCTTCAAGCTAAAGCGCTTGCCTTGGTAAGTCACGGTAGCTGGCAGTCCGGTAGTGATACGGTCGATGTAATATTCGCTAAGTTGCGTATGAATCTTATAAGCGTCAAGCACTTTTACTTCCGCCATGCTCTCGCCTGCCGATACCTGTTGTCCTGGAGTGACACGAACAAAACTCAATTGTCCGTCAATAGGGGCTTTCACCACCAAATTCCCCAAGCGCTCTGTAGAGCGTTCGTATTTCTTTTGTTCGCGAAGTAAGTCGTTGCGAAGCAATTCCTTCCGAATCACTGTCATAGTCGAATCATGCTGGAGGCTTTCCATCTCCAAAGTCGTCTTTTTCAGTTTGAAATTAAACTCATCTTGAGCCACTTCCAATTCAGCTTTACTTTTGATACCCATTTTGAACTCTTCATTTTCGAGTGCCATTTTCTTTTTCAAGCTGTTCATCTCATACAGTGAAGTCAGTGTCTGCTGTTTCAGCATCAGTGTTTTCTGTTCCATCTCAATCTCACGTTCCTTGTAGGTGTAACGTTGTTTTTCCCATTCGTCGCGCTGGTCATCAATGGCACGTATTAGCTCCGGGTTGTCCAATACCAATATAGTGTCTCCTTTTTTTACCAATGACCCTTCGTCTTTCACTATTCTTAGTACACTTCCCGCTTCACGGGTATTCACTTTGATAGTAAGGATAGGCTGAACAAGTCCTTCCACATCTACATACTCCATAAATTTGTCATCTTTTACTTCTGCAATCTGAATACGTTCTTTATCTACACGGAAACGGCTTGGTCCTAAGCTTAGGATGATGACGTAAATAAGAAATACTGCAAAGGCTGTTCCTGCTACTATGGTCCAGCGGTAACGTATGTACCAAGGTCTTTTTTCTAATTTTATATCCATAATGTTATGTTGTTTTTTATTTTGAATTTATCATGTTCTGGCTAACAAACGATATTAGTGAATTTTATATATAAGATGTTTTTTCTGTTTCGTCTATTGTTATATTTCAGGTAGGTTTTCTTCAATTTTCTGATTGCGTTCAAAATCATATCCTGTCATGCTGCGAAGTCCGTAATAAAGTCCCCAATAGGTTTTTAGTGCCATCATATAGCTGCGCTTTGCCTCATCCTTTTCGGCAATGGCAGCATTTAAGTCAAGAATAGTCGATTTGCCAAGAATATACAGGCGTTTTGCTACATCATATCGGCGTTCGGCGGTGTTGCTTGTCTTGAAAGCTACAGACACATAGCGTGCCTGAAGATTAAACTGACGAACCATCTTGCTTACATTAAGTTCAAAATCTTTCATACCTTGTTCTACCTGTGTATCTACCAAATCTACTTGCGAACGTGCAATGCGTATACGCCCCCTTCCTCTTCCCCAGTCAAGTATAGGTAGGGCTACTGTAACACTTGCATATAGTTGGTTCATCGGATCGCGATAAGCATCTTTCAGCTCATGGCCTGTTTGCGACAATCCAAAGCGAACATATAAGTCGGCTTTCAGTCCGGCATTTGCTTTGGCATGTGCCAGATTACTACGGCTTTCCAGCTTTTTACGTTTGAATGTTTCTGGTTCAGGGCTGTTTTCGTAGGCCAATTCTAATGCCTGTCCTAATGGAACTTCAAATTGTGGAACAAAGTTTTCAGTCTGTACACGTAGTTCGGAGTCATTGTTCAGACCAAGAAATGAACGCAAAGCTTGCATACGGTCTTCTACTTCGATGCGTGCATTCATCACGTTTGTTTCTTCAGTCAGTTTGTTTATCTCTAATTGCAACATTTCGTTTTCGGTTATTGTACCGATGTTGTACCTACCTTGTGCATAGCGGTAAAGTGTATCGGCTGAAGCATAGTTGGAGGTAGCAATATCAAGATTGGTTTGGGCAGTAGCCAGGCCGAAAAATAAATTGCTTGTTTCAGAAGCCACTAATTCTAAAGCTTCATTATATGCTTTCTGCGATTCCTTATAGCGAACAGGCTCTATGCGACGGTCCCACTTCAAGTTGTTGTAGCCGAAGATGGCTTGTTGGTATCCTATTTCAACAGGTGATGAGCTGTATGCATGAGAATCGTGCTCGAAGTCGTCCAAACGCTGAAGGTTTGTATTGACAAAGACGCTGCCTCCGGTGAACCAGATATTTTGGTTGATATTCAGCTTTACTTCACTGTTCAATTGATTTTGCTTCAAGAACAAGTTCGTTCCGTCGGGTTGTGTAATCTTATTGATGGATTTTGTCATTGACGGAGTAGCATTCATTGTTAATGACGGCAGATAATTGGCTTTGTAAAAACGGTAATTCCAATATGCAGCTCGGAAAGTATGGCGAGCAGCTTTGGCCTCAGGCGAGTTTTCTTGTGCCACATGAATGGCTTCTGCCAATGTGAACTGGATGGGTTGTGTCTGCTGAGCATTTATTGATAAAAAATTTGCTACTATCCCGACTATTGATAATGTTTGTATAAATATTTTTTTCATAAATTATTTATGGTTTCTTTTGGCACTACACTATTATGTGATATGCTATTGTGCGTATAGTTATACTTTAAGTATATGTTTTATAAAAATTGTATTACAAAATTTATGCCATATATGTATAAATGTGATTTACTGGTGTTTATGAGAAAATAAACTTTGAAAACATGTTCGGAAATGCACATTTAGCGTGCGATTTCGCACGTACAACACATGGAAATTATATGTATCTTTGTCGCAATATGGAAAAGCAAGGAAAAATATTAATAGTAGACGATAATGAGGACGTGCTTTTTGCACTGAATTTATTGCTCTCTCCTCATGTAGAGAAAGTAAAGGTTATTACTCAGCCTTCCCGAATAGAACATTTCATGAAAACGTTTAATCCGGATGTGATTTTATTGGATATGAACTTTCAGCAAGATGCTATCAGTGGTAAGGAAGGTTTCGATTGTCTGGATGAAATTCTGAAGATAGATAATCAAGCAGTTGTTATTTTTATGACAGCATATGTTGACACAGATAAAGTGGTGAAAGCTATTAAGGCAGGAGCTACCGATTTCATATCTAAGCCTTGGGAAAAGGAAAAAATCTTGGCTACTATCTCCACAGCTGTAAAACTCAGAAAATCCAGATTCGAAATAGACCAACTGAAAAGTCAGGTAACCGCATTAAATGCTTCGGAAGATATTCCGCTCATGATTGGTGAATCAAAAGTAATAAAAGAAATGGTTAGTATGATTCATCAAGTGGCCGATTCGGATGCAAATATCATGGTGTTGGGTGAGAATGGAACAGGAAAGGATCTGGTGGCTCGGCTTCTTCGGTTTTACTCGCCTCGTCGTGACAAGCCGTTTATCACCATTGACTTGGGAAGTATTCCTGAAAGTCTTTTTGAAGGAGAACTCTTCGGATTTGAAAAAGGAGCTTTCACTGATGCCCATCAGTCGAAGGCGGGACGCATGGAGGTAGCTATGGGAGGAACTCTTTTTCTGGACGAGATAGGCAACCTTTCGCTACCGATGCAAAGCAAGTTGCTTACTGCCATTGAAAAGAAACAGATTTCACGATTAGGCTCAACAAAGATTACTCCGATTGATATAAGGCTTATTTGTGCCACAAATTCTCCTATACATACGATGGCCGAAGAAGGACAGTTCCGTCAAGACTTGCTTTATCGCATCAATACCATTGAAATACATATTCCACCACTTAGAGAACGTGGAGAAGATATTATATTGCTTGCCGAACATTTTATGAAAATATTTGCCCGTAAATATAAAAAAGACACAAAAGGCATAAGTAGGGAAGCCAAACATAAACTGATGCAATATTCATGGCCGGGAAATGTGCGTGAATTGCAGCATGTGATAGAACGGGCAGTGATCTTGAGTCATGATCCTCTTTTGAAATCGGATGATTTCACATTGACTAGCCGACCCGAAAGGCAACAGGATGAAAGCAATATTTTTAATTTGCATGACTTGGAACACGATGCTATAGAAAGAGCAATGAAACGTTGTTGTGGAAATATGACACAAGCTGCCGAACTTCTTGGTATCAGCCGATATGCACTTTACAGGAAACTTGAAAAATAAAATTTATGAAACAATCTTCAATTCTACATTTGTGTTGCATGTTGCTTGTCTTGATAGGAAATTCATTTCTTGCTTCCTATTGCTGTATGAATAAGCAATATCTTGCCATGACTCTTTTCTGTTTTGTTATTGTATGGTCTTTTTCCCGCATAGTAAATACCCAACAGAAAAACAAACGCATGGTGCTGCAAATGCTGAAAGATTTTCAAGTGCATGATTTTTCATTGCACTATTCTTATCAGGGAAAATCGTATATAGACAGGCAGATAACAGAACTTATCAATGAAACAGTTCAAAAACTGAAAGAAACTTACTTGCATTATGAAGAAGAAAGCAGCTACTATAAAACTTTGCTCAATACTATAGATAGCTGTCTATTAGTTTGCAATCCGGAAGGGAAAGTCATCTGGAGTAATCATTATGCCGATACGCAATTATGCGGACATGCTTTTCATCATCTGAAAGAACTTGAAATACTTAATCCGCAATTTCCTGATATGCTATTCCATATAAAGACAGGTGAGGTTAAATCAATACGTATCTATAGAGATGAAATAGCAATTGACTGGGCTATTACAGAAACACGTTATATTCAAAAGGGGATATGCTATCGTTTGTTTCATCTGCGTAATATCCGTACTTTGCTGGAAGAAAACGAAATGGAAGCATGGCAAAAGTTGGTCAGAGTATTGACACATGAGATAATGAACTCCATAGCTCCTGTTATATCTCTTAGTGAGACACTTATTGATTATCTGCCATTGTCGGAAACTACAGTATCACAATCTTTAGATGAAGGGGGGCAACAGCAGAACTATGACATCATCAGACAAGGACTGGAAACTATACATCGCCGTAGTAAAGGATTGTTGGGTTTTGTAGATAATTATCGTAAACTGACCAAAATAGGTACTCCGATTTTGTCTCCTGTAAAAGTCAGTGTCATTATGAATAATTTAAAGTTGTTGTTTCCGAAACTGCCTATCACTTTTCATACTCAACACACAGACTGCACTCTTCTTATAGACAATATGCAGGTGGAACAGGTATTTATCAACTTGATCAAAAATGCTTACGAATCATGCGAAGACAACCCTAATCCGCAAATCATTATAAGCAGTCGCTATGATGCAGACAGACAGATTTATGTTATATCAATAACTGATAACGGGAAAGGTATATTGCCTGAAGTGCAAGATAAAATATTCGTACCATTTTTTACAACTAAAAAGAATGGTTCTGGCATAGGACTCAGTATATGCAAACAAATTATGACACTGCATAACGGAAGTATCAGTGTAACAAGTGTTCCACATAAAAGTACTACATTCACCATTAAGTTTGTCAATTTAAAAGGAAGTAGAAAATCTATTTTATAATAGCATTTTTAGGCTTCAAATCAATGGAATTTCGGAATAATTGCGATTTGTTGTATGTTTTTGATCTTGTATTGTCATTATCTTCATTATTGGTTTTGTCTTCTGTTGGAGGGAAAGCTCCGTTTTTGATATGATATAAAATAGGTAACATAAGAGAGTCTTCTTCTGTTCCTAGTTCTCCAAGTTCGCCCGACATATTTTCAGCAATATCAAAATCCGGCTTTAACCCTTTTGTAAAATAGTCGCTAAAATCTTTCGAGTTGCTTAAAAGACTATTGGTAAGCCAGAATTCCAGCATTGGAGCCTTTGCCTCATCAGTAAAAAGTCTTTGTGCCACATTCTTTCCAAAAGTAGCAGTACCCACCTGTATGAGTCTTTCACCAAGATATGGCTTTAGGCAGTTTATTACTATTTCTGAGGCAGAAGCAGTATTTTGAGATGTGATGACATATAGGTTTTCGTATGAAAGTGACGAACTATTTGCTAAATCTGAAACATCAAAATTATACACATCAGTTTTGTTGATTTTGTCGTTGTATATCATTTTCAGAAAAATGTTTCCTATAGCTTCTTGTGGTACCAGGTTTGTAGTCAACACCTGTGATGTTTTTACATATCCTCCTGGGTTATATCTTAAATCGAGAATAATATCATTTACATTCTGACCGGCAAGGCTTTGGAATAAAGTCTTGATTTCATCTATATCTCTTTCGTCACCAAATTCGTTGTAGCAAATATATAAAGCATTTTTTGCTCCGATTTGTATTATATTATGTTTCAGTATATTATTGTTTTCTACAATTCTTGGTGCAGGCATAGTAACAGTTCCCAATGTGTCAAAATCTATTTCATTTAGTTTCCCTAATGTAAAAGTATATGCTTTTTCAGGGTTTGTGATATAGAAGAAGTCATTGCTGCCTATTTTTTTGCCATCTGCTGCAATTATAAGACTGTTTCTTTTCAGTCCGGCTTCGTAGGCAGGAGAATTTTCTTGTGTATATAGCACTTTTATGGCATTAGAGCCATTATTAGCTCTTATTATAACTCCCTCAAATCCATAAGTGGGAATATTTGAATTTGATTTTGAGAGAGTGAATACTGAGTCGATATGGGAGAAAGTAACTCCATATTTTTTGTCTTTATCGGACACGACGTTACTAAGAAAATCACTTGGCTTCTTGAAAAAGTCCAGATTTTTTTCTTTTGGAATATCCTGATAGAAAAGGTAGTTCTGTTGCATGGTTTCATATATCCATGTTTTAGAACCAATCAAGGCATAGTATTCACCAGAACGGTCTTCACCACACGAACAAAACAGGGTGGTCAGAACCAGTCCACCCAATATTATATATAATTGTATTTTTTTCATATCTAAAATTACTGACAGGATATAAATTTGTTATTTAAGACTGAATGAATTCTGACCTATCATGTTTCCATCTGCAAAAATATAGACATGATATGTACCTTTAGGCATAAACTCTTCTACTTTCCAATAGACAGTGTTGGTTTGCTCTTCACCTGTATATTCAATGTATTTCTTTATAGAGTAGTTTATATTTCTGTCTTCGAAAGTGAATACATCGCTATCACTTTTGCAAAGTATTTCATTGTCAGGTTTTGTTATTCTAACATATATGGATTTATTTCCTGTTGTTGCTGTAATATTCTTTACAATGGTAAATGATATAGCCAGTTTTTTTACATCTTTGGCTTTTGACGTATCTCTGTTTCTTTTGTTCAGTGTTTTGGTTACAATGTTTGTAGCATCGAGTTGCGAAGCCAGTGAAACTTTTTCGTGAAGAGTTTCCTTTTCTTTAGCCAGATTGCTTATCTGTCTTGTAGCTGCATTATATTTGTTTTTAACAGTCTTGTTTTCTTCTTTAAGGGCTTCATTGAGTTTGTTAAGCGAGTCAATCTGTATTACATAAGTCCTTAAGACGGCTCTTACAGTTTTAAGTTCTTTTTTAAGTCTCATAATTTCGGCTGCATTGCTTGTTTTCACTTGTCTTAGTTCTTCAAGCAATCTTTGAGTTTTCAGCTTTTCACTTTCCAACTTTTGCCTTAGCGAGTCGTTGTTAATCTGAATCTGAAGTTCATCATATTGAGTGGCAAAAGTACTATACTCATTTTCCATTTCCATCTTTTCGATAGAGAACAATTCAGACATTTCTTTATTTTGCTGCATCTGGTGAAAAGCGAAAAATGATATTACTGCTACAGCTGCTACAAGTATTCCAATTATTATAAGAGATTTCTTTTTGTCCATTTTTTATAAGCTTTGATAATTTCTGACAAAAATACAATAAATCTCTAAAGTTTTAGCTTTATTGATTATCAAAAAAACATAATACTGCTTATTTCAGAATAATAATTCATAAGAACAATAACTCTTTGATATAAAAACCAATGATAATTCCACTCTTTGTATCTTATTCAAAACATGGTGCAGATGTACCATCAGTTTTCCATTTTCGGAATTTGAATTGTGGATATTGTTCTTTCCCTATGGTATCTATCCACTCGTTTAGTTGTTTCACGTTATTGGAATAGTCTTCTGGAGTATCATTGTGTGTTATATAATCTATAGTAGATTTGTTGTAATCATATATTCTATTACTGCTTTCGTATTTCTTATTGAAGAACAGATTACTGTTTTTGGAATTGATTTCAATTTCGTTTATAATATAGTTTTTTGTACTATAATTGTAAGTATATACGTTTTCTATACAATTGTGGTTGCTATAGCTGATAGCGTTTATGTATGATTTGCTTTTATTTTTATCTTTATCTTTATGGTTTCTATTACCGTTTGTGCGACAGTTTAGTATATATCCTCTATTTGTAAGGCAAATATCGCCAGATGATAAATCTTCACCTATAGAATTGATAGAACTTACACTGCTGTTTATTATATTCCCATAATTGACAGAACATAGTCCGGATATTTTTTTCCCATCTGATATTAGAAGTTCAAATCTGCCGTTTATTATATGACAATTATCAATTGTTCCATGATTTACTCCAGTCAAGAAACTTATAGAAGACTTGAATTTACGTTTACTCTCTATAGCTGTAATATCTGCTATTTTTACATTGCGTATAATTGAGCTTGTAGTAGTAAACTCAAATAGAGTTACTATTCCCCTAAAGTCTTTACTCGAATTGTAATTAATTCCTGATATTGTATGATTGTTTCCATCAAAAATATCATTGAAATGATTGTTGTCGTTTCCTATACCTTGTATTAGAGCCGTTTCTTCTTGATTGAACTCTATATCAGCAAAAAGATTGAATATTCTTTTCCCGTCTTTAATAACGTAGAAATCCTCAAGTTTTCTTCCTTTATATTCCTTCCCATTGATTAAGTGTGAGAATGCTATAAAATCTTCTTTGGTATATATGCCATTATTATACCGTACATGGCACACATACTCGCAGCCTTTCTGATAACTTTCGTTACTTAGATTTGCATTATATCTATTGTTCTTGTTGTCGATAATCTCGAAAGAAATTTTTTGTCCGCTACATGCCGGTACCATTATTTCGTAACAACTGTTTTCTTTATTTTGTAGCTCTACTATTCTTTTGTTCGAATTAGTTTTTATTTCTCCTGTTTTAGTATCTATACTTTCTATGCTATAGGGTATTGTTATATTGATTTTATCAAGAATGCAGTTAAGGGCATTATCTATGTTTATACTTACTTTGGCAAAGACATGGCTGAATGACAGATTTATTTTCTGTCCATATTCTTCAGTAGATTTACAGCATACAATATCTTTTAATTCATTATTTTTATGATACAGATGTTTTTCATCGTATGTTTCTAGAATAGGATATATGGCACAATAGTCGGCTTTTTGAAAATTATTTTCCCACTCGTCTCTTTTTAACCCGTGCCATTGCAAGTCTTTGTATATCAGTGTATCTCTGTCGGCAACAATACCTCCAGTACTTGAGAATATTATAGAATCGTTTTCTGTTAGATTGCTTATTATTTCTGTTCTTGATGAATGACCGTAGAAGTTGTCTTTTGAAACTCCTGTTATATATATTGTATTATTGTTGTATTCATAATCTTGAAGATTGTCTTTCAGACATGAAGTCGTTATATATAAAACAACGGTTATAAGTAGTAGAGAATATTTTTTCATATAAGTAGTGTATGTTTTATATATATAACTTTAAATACGTCATAATGAGCCATGCATTGATAAAAAAAGCGCTGCATACTTTCACAAGCACACAACGCAGGAACTATATATAAATACAACTAAACGAAATTGGTATCTTATTATGCCGAATAGTTTTTTATACTATTCCTTGAGCCATCATTGCATGAGCTACCTTCATGAATCCTGCAATATTAGCTCCCTTTACATAGTTGATATATCCGTCGGGTTCTGTTCCATACTTCACACATTGTTCATGGATGTTGTTCATGATTTGGTGAAGCTTGTCATCAACTTCTTCTGCCGACCAACTGATGTGCATCGCATTCTGGCTCATTTCAAGCCCCGAAGTAGCTACTCCACCAGCATTGACAGCTTTACCAGGTGCATACATCACCTTGTGTTCTATAAATGCATCAATAGCTTCTGGGGTACATCCCATATTTGAAATTTCACCTACACATTGCACCTTGTTGTCAATGAGATTTCTTGCGTCTTCGCCGTTCAACTCATTCTGTGTTGCACAAGGCAATGCTATGTCTACTTTAACTTCCCAAGGACGGTGACCTGCTACAAACGTTGAGCCTTGGAATTTTTCTGCATAAGGTTGTACAATGTCATTTCCTGAGGCACGAAGTTCAAGCATATAGTCGATTTTTTCACCGCTTATTCCGTTAGGGTCGTAGATATATCCGTCGGGACCTGATATTGTAACAACTTTAGCACCAAGTTGGGTGGCTTTTGTTGCAGCACCCCATGCCACATTGCCGAATCCGGAGATAGCTACAGTCTTTCCTTTTATATCTATTCCCTTCTTGTCGAGCATATGTTTTACAAAGTACAGACCTCCAAAACCCGTGGCTTCGGGACGGACAAGAGAACCTCCAAATTCTAGTCCCTTGCCGGTAAATGTGCCTGTAAATTCATGTGTAAGTTTCTTGTACATTCCAAACATGTATCCTACTTCACGTCCTCCTACACCTATATCTCCTGCCGGTACATCCATGTCAGGACCCAGATGACGCCATAATTCAAGCATGAATGCCTGGCAGAATCTCATTATTTCGGCATCGCTCTTTCCTCTTGGAGAGAAGTCGGAACCACCTTTGCCTCCACCCATAGGAAGAGTGGTTAATGCATTCTTGAAAGTCTGTTCGAATCCTAGGAATTTAAGAATTGAAAGATTGACCGAAGCATGGAAACGTATACCGCCTTTATAAGGTCCTATGGCATTGTTGAATTGTACTCTGTATCCTAAGTTTACCTGTACTTTGCCTTTATCATCTACCCATGGTACACGGAAAGTGATAATGCGCTCTGGTTCTACCAGTCTTTCTATAAGAGATACTTTTTCAAATTCAGGGTGTTGGTTGTAGATATCCTCTATTGACAATAAAACTTCTCTTACTGCTTGCAGATATTCCGATTCACCCGGGTGTTTAGCTTCTAGTGAAGCCATGATTTGATTGATGTTCATAATTCTCAGTTTTAAAGGTCTGACAAATTGAAATGTTTCCTAATTGCAAAGTTATTAAAACTATTGAACTGGCAAAATTATTTTGGATTTTTTTGTTGTAGGAGGTGATAAAAAGTTAATCATATGGTTGATTTTATGAAAATACAATATTCGTTTTTATTGACTATAAGTTGCACATATAAATAGAAATTACGATTTTTGCTACAATAAAGTATAAATATAAAAACATATGTTCAGCAAGGTAAAGTTAAATCAGCTATATTTCAAGGACACACAGTTTGCCAATCTCATGACAAAACGAATATTCAATGTCTTGCTTGTGGCGAATCCCTATGATGCCTTTATGCTTGAGGATGATGGACGAATTGATGAAAAAATCTTCATCGAGTACATGAACCTCAGTCTTAGATACCCCCCTCGTTTCACTCAGGTTTCTACTGCCGAAGAAACATGGGCCCAGCTTGGAAATACTATGTTTGATCTTGTGATATGTATGCCGGGTACAGACAATAGTGAGACTTTCGATATAGCCAGAGATGTAAAGGTGAAATATCCGTCAATACCTATCGTCGTGCTTACTCCTTTTTCTCATGGAATAAAAGAAAGGATGGAGCATGAAGACCTCAGTATATTCGAGTATGTGTTCTGCTGGTTGGGAAATACCGACTTGCTTGTTTCAATCATTAAGCTGATAGAAGACAAGATGAACCTTGAGAATGATATAAAGGAAGTGGGGGTGCAGATGATAATGCTGGTTGAAGATTCAATCCGTTTCTATTCGTCGGTATTGCCTAATCTCTACAAGTTTGTACTCAAGCAGAGTCAGGAGTTTGCAACGGAGGCTTTGAACGAACATCAGCGTACATTGCGTATGCGTGGTCGTCCTAAGATAGTTTTGGCACGCACATATGAAGAGGCTATGCAGATGTATAATACATACAGCAACAATATATTGGGCATTATATCTGATGCACGTTTTCCACATAATGGAAAGACGGATCCTATGGCAGGGGTGAAGTTGCTGGAAGAAGTGCGCAGTCATGACCCTTTTATGCCTTTGATTCTTCAGTCGGCTGAGGTAGACAACAAGTGTTATGTCAATCAGTGTGAGGCGGTTTTCATTGACAAGAATTCGAAAAAGATGAATATAGACCTCCGTGAAGCTATTTCGGAGAACTTTGGTTTCGGCGACTTTATATTTATAGACCCCAATACCCGTGAAGAAGTGGCAAGGGTTAACAATCTGAAAGAACTTCAGAATATAATTTTTTCCATACCCGCAGAGTCTTTCCATTATCATATAAGCCATAATCATATATCGCGCTGGCTTTATTCAAGAGCCATATTCCCGGTTGCAGAGTTTCTGAAACAGGTAACGTGGGATTCTTTGCAGGACCTGGATGCTCACCGGCAGATAATATTCGAAGCTATAGTGCGATACCGAAAGATGAAGAACCAGGGTGTAGTAGCCGTCTTCAAGCGTGAGAGGTTTGACCGTTATTCCAATTTTGCACGTATAGGTGAAGGCTCGCTGGGAGGTAAAGGACGTGGACTGGCATTTATCGACCACATGATAAAGAGACATCCCGATTTTGATGTATCCGAAAATACATCTGTAGCCATCCCCAAGACAGTGGTCTTATGTACCGATATATTCGATGAGTTTATGGATACAAACAAGCTATACCAGTTGGCTTTGAGCGATGCTTCGGATGAAACTATACTTAGAGCTTTCTTGCGTGCCAAGTTGCCGGATAGTCTGGTAGAGGACTTTTTTGCATTCTTCGAAGCGGTAAAGGCTCCTATAGCCATACGTTCGTCAAGTCTTCTCGAAGATTCGCATTATCAGCCGTTTGCAGGGATATATTCTACATACATGATTCCATATCTTGACGATAAGTATGAGATGCTTCGTATGCTTGGCAATGCCATCAAAGGGGTGTATGCTTCGGTATATTACAAAGACAGCAAGGCTTATATGCAGGCCACAAGCAATGTCATCGACCAGGAAAAGATGGCTGTGATACTTCAGGAGGTGGTTGGTACACAGTATGGCAACCGTTATTATCCTGCCATATCGGGGGTGGCACGTTCTATAAACTATTATCCCATAAATGATGAACAAGCCGAAGAAGGTACAGTAAGTCTGGCTTTGGGGCTTGGAAAGTATATTGTAGATGGAGGTCTTACTCTAAGAGTGTGTCCTTATCATCCCGACAAGGTTCTTCAGACTAGCGAACTCGACATAGCCCTTAGGGAAACTCAGACCAGCTTCTATGCACTCGACTTGAAGAATATGGCAGAAGAGTTTTCTTTGGACGATGGATTTAATATACTGAAACTTCATGTCAAGGATGCAGAGGCAGACGGTTCTCTCAACTTCATTGCTTCTACTTACGACCCGTATGATATGGTGATAAGGGATGGTATATATCCCGGTGGAAGAAAGGTAATTACTTTTGCCAATATATTGCAGCATGGTGTGTTTCCTCTGCCCAAACTCTTGCAGCTGTCGCAGAAATACGGACAGTATGAGATGAGACGCCCGGTTGAAATAGAATTTGCTGTCAATTTTGATTACCGTACAAAGAAGGGAACTTTCTATCTTCTTCAGATAAGGCCTATGGTGGATATGAAAGCCGATTTGGATGAAGACCTTACTCTTATACCCGATGAAAAACTTCTGTTGAAGAGTGAAAACTCATTAGGGCATGGCGTGATGGATGATATATATGATGTGATATACGTAAAGACTGATGGATATTCTGCATCAAACAACCAGCTGATAGCATACGATATAGAGAAACTCAACAAGAGGTTCTTGGACGAAGGCAGACATTATGTTCTGGTAGGTCCAGGCAGATGGGGTAGTAGTGACACTTGGCTGGGTATACCTGTAAAATGGCCAAATATATCGGCAGCACGTGTCATTGTTGAGGCTGGACTGACCAACTATCGTGTAGACCCAAGTCAAGGCACACATTTTTTCCATAACCTTACGTCGTTTGGTGTAGGCTATTTCACGATAAATGCCTTTATTAATGATGGGGTTTACAATCAGGAATATCTGAATAGTCTTCCTGCTGTAGAAGAGACCAAATATCTGCGTTGGGTAAGATTCGGCAATCCTCTTGTGGTAAAGATGGATGGAAAGAAGAAAATAGGTGTTGTGGCATTGCCGGATTAGGCTTTTTGTATAATGGATTATATCAGGCGACAAAGAATTAATTCTCATATCCTTTTTAATTTGGATAGATTATTATATTGTCGTCTGATATGATACCCTTTAGTAAAGGGTAAATCGTATGATATATAAAGTAATTTATTGAGCCAAAATTATATAACCCTTAATTTCGTAACTCTTTTTTATGAACTAATTTTAAATTATTGAGTGATAGTATATTACCCAGTGCTTTGCCATGTCAGAAGATTCACTTAACTTAGTGTTGCAAATAAAAGTTCATAAATCTTCATCAGACATGGCTAAAGTACAAATAAAATCAGAAAATATCACACCTTTTGGCGGAATATTTCCAACTTAAGACTGAGCCTGAATAATTGCAGAGTCCAACAGCAAATGCAACGTTAGTAAAAATTTTTGAAGAAGCAAG
>JAHHQV010000030.1 GCA_020026175.1 Phocaeicola sp.
CTCCCCGACCGATGAGTTTTTATCAAAACGTTGCGTTTCTATTTGGATTCTTCAATTTCTTTTTCTGTTACCCGAGGGTTGCTTGATGTTACTTTGAAAAGCAAATATGTGTTTATGCTAAGACATTAGGCGTGTTAATATCTACCATTTTAATTATAATAGAGAAAGGTAATGTAGTGTAAAATAAGAGGAAGTCAAAAAAACTATATGAATGAATATAAAGATTCAAGGTCTTAGATATGTGTTTCGTAATAGGAAATCCAGAGGATGATGAGGCTTACCCTCTGGATTTGAGAATCTAGATTGATTAAATTAGTAGAGCAAAGAACCCGAGATACACCAGTAGCTATTGCTTCCACCCTCAGGCTGACCTTGCGGAATCTTTACCACCAGGGTATGTTCGCCGGCTTCCAAATCGCCTAGATAGATGTATTCAGGATTCGTCACTGTGGCAGGGCACCAGTTGGAACGACTCAAATCGGACGAACTTAATCCGTTGGAGAAGTTGCCCGAGCATGGGTTCCAGTTACGGTACGTACCACAATCGTCACGCCAAGGCACGAAAGAAATCACCTGTTTCCCGTCCAGGTAGATTGTATTAGGGCGCTGGTTGAATTCGTCGCCGTTTCCCCAACCACCATGACCGGTAGTCAGATAATAAAGTGTAGCATTCTTTACAGGTTCCTTCAAGGTAAACTTCACCTTCAAAGAGTCATTCAGCATAAAGATAGGGTAGGGCTGTCCTGCCTGTTCCATATAATTCACAGTGTTGAACAGTGGCATTGAGCGGCGCAACGGACGGTCGTTATCGGGATAGTATTTCAGTTTTAATGAAAGCCGATGTCCTTTAGCATCCCAGTTACCGATATATGCACCAATCCACGCTTCGCCTGTAAGATGTTCTGCCAATGAAGTGATTTCTGTCTTATAGAGTACAGAGTCCACCCAATCCTGTCCTTTCACCTTTACGTGGTTGAATTTTCTCACACCAAATCCGGTGAAGAAACGCATGAGTTCCATCGGTACATCATATTCTTCGGTTGATACGATTCCCGGATAGCTAACATCTCCCGACTTGAAAGCAGGTACACTCTTCAAGTTGCGCAGCATATCCAGAAACGATTTTTCTTTTCCCAAAGGAATGGTAAAGATAGAGCCGGTACGGTCGTATGCATCACCATCGGAATACTGAACTACTTCTGCAAAGATACATCTACCCTTAATTACTTCAGGTAGTTTTACTTTCTTTAGAATCACTGCACCACCTGAAGCAGGATATACTTTACCTTCCTCCAGTTGGTCGGCCAATTTTGCTCCAGAGAAACAGATAGTCTGCTGGTCGAAAACGTTTACGGTAGATACCACACTCTGGTTGATGGTGTATTTATAGTCATACGCATCCATCTGTTCTCCCCACGTGGTTGGCAGTACCTTGCAGTCACTCTTCATCTTTTCAATACCAATTGCTTCGATAACAGAATCACCGTTGCGTACTGTTTTCAATACCAGTCCGTCGGGGATGCCCACTCCCGGCTGAGGAGTACCTCGGAAAGCGATGTCGGTGGTGTACCAGATGTCGATAGTATTAGAGTTGATAGAAGTGCGGAGTATCTGACATTTCATACCCAGATGTTCCCCTTCACCTATTTTCTTCAGGTTTTTTCCGAACACGAACGGGTTTTCCGAAGAAATGATGTCGCCGTTGGGAAGTTCAGCCCAAAGATAGCTTTTCAAGGCTGAATAATCTACAAACTCTTTTGTGACCGGTGATTTATATAGGACTTCCTCTTCTGTCTTTACGTGTGCAGGGGCCTCCACTTTAGTCAAGGCCATTTCGTTGCCAACAATAGTTACCATAATCTGTCCTGGTCTGACATTCCCCTTAGATACCGATTGATACGTTACTTCAATCCCTTTGGCGTTTTTTACTTTCCTTACATAGTTTACTGCACTTACTGCATTGCTCATCAAGCATAGTCCTAAGCAGCATACTATGGTTCTCATACGGTTTATTCCCATAATTGTCTATGTGATTTATTTGTTTAAAATTTTTTGCAAATATAGTGAACAATTTCAATCCTTCCTATATCATCCAGCTTTTTGAAGATGATTTTGTGTAGTATTACATGCTCATTTGTAAATGTAAATTCCTTTGAAAATAATACTGGAATTAGTGTATGTTTGACGTGTGAAAAATACTATTTTTGTAGTAAACATATTGTCGAACTATAAAGAAAAGGAAATTATGCAGAATAAGGAAGATATAAATTTTATAGCAATAGATTTTGAAACAGCTACTTCCAAACGTGCTTCAGTGTGCGAGATAGGTATCTGTGTGGTAAGACAAGGCGAGGTGGTGGAAACCCGTTCGTGGTTGGTTCGTCCCGAAGACAACTATTATCATTATTGTAACATAAAGGTACACGGAATCCGTCCGCAAGATACAGAAAACGCACCCGACTTCCGTCAAGTATGGGAATATATAGAGCGGACTTATCTTGACGAATTTGATACGTTGGTAGCTCACAATGTTTCGTTTGATAAAAGTTGTTTACAACGTACGGCAGAACTTTACCATATACATTTACCGGAATTAAATTGGATATGTTCTTTGCAGATGGCACGCAGACTTTATTCTTTTGGTCGCAATTCGTTGGACTATCTTTGTAGCCAGTTTGGAATACAGCAAGGAATACACCACCGTGCTGGTGATGATGCAGAGATGTGTGCCAGATTGTTCCTTAGGGAAATAGAAGACAGCAAGTGCTAAACTCATAAATGAAGTGAAACACTACCGATAAGAAAAACAACAGGCGTTTGGAACAAGAAATAATTCTACAACTATGTTTGAAAAACATGTTACAAAAAAATGTACTTTTAACAATAATCTCCCTACAAAAAACTAAGGCAACAATATCTGTAAATCAAAATAAAAATCTTGAATTACAGATGTTGTTGCCTTGGTATATATCAACTATCCCAATCCGAAACATATAATTGCTTTTGCTTTGAATCTCAAAAGTAATTATATAAAATCGGTCAGTATTTTTTCTGTATCATTCCACAATGATTCGCATTGTATGTGATTGATGTATTTATCTTTCAGTTTTCTCTCTTTGGATGATGCAAACATTTTGCCTGTTGTGTTATCATACCTCTCGTCCAGCAATAGTCTGATGGCTGTATCAGCACCTTGTCTTGGGGTTCTTATGCAAGGGCGGAAAAGCAGGTCAGTAATCGGATCAAACCATTGCTCCATCCTGATGATGTTTGTCGAAACAATTCCAGGGTCGGCAGCATTTACGGTTATACCTTTCTCTTTCAGCAATTCCGACAACTTGCGTGTAAAAAGCCATAAAGCCAGTTTCGTGTTGCTGTAAATTGGTATTCTCCAAAACGAACCTTCAGTTCCTTTTGCAAAGAAGTTAGGTCCTATTTTTCCGATGGCATACGTACACGATACCATGTTTACGATTCTTGAGCCTTTATGCATAAGAGGTATAAGTTTCCTTGTCAGTAGATACGGAGCAAGGTAGTTTACGGCTACAGTATATTCAAACCCTTCGTGTGTCTTTATATAGTGAGTACACATCGTTCCGGCATTGTTCATCAGCAGTTCAACAGACTCTGTTCTGCTTTTAATGTCTTCTGTAGCTTCTACTATCGACTGCATAGATGAAAGGTCGGACTGAACCACCTCGATATCATCGTTTCCGGTTTCAAGTACAATCTTGCTTTTGTTTTCCTCTCCTTTAAAAGAAGTATAGCATATCATTATGACGTGGTATCCGGCTGTTGCTACAGCCTTTGTTATTTCATACCCCATACCACCGTCTGCACCTGTAATAATAGCTGTCTTTTTCATCATTTGTTTTCAAGTTTCTCTATCTCTTTTTTCAAGCACGGAGGAAGTTCTTCCTTAAGTCTTTTATGGCAAGCCATATCTATGGTGTACATTCTTCCAATGCAGTAGTTGCTGTGTCCGCAGCTGCACCTGGCTTCAGATTCATTTTTCATTCTGTTCACAAAGTCTGGTTCGTTAAGCAAGGCACGTCCCATCTGTACAAACTCAAATCCGTTGCTCAGTACTTCATCTATCTTTTCTCTTGAAACCAATCCGCCTACATACACCAAAGGTATATCCGTTATTTCCTTTCTGAATTTTAAAGCATCCTCAAGGAAATATGCTTCCTTGAACGGAACAGTAGGAATCATCATTCTGCCAAATAGCTTTACACTATATTTCAGCCATAAGCAGTCCATGTAGTGTGTAAGGGTTTTGATGGGCATTGCACCGCGCATTACGTACATTGGTGCCTTGCTTACAAAGCCTCCACTAAGTACAAGTGCGTTGGCACCGCATTCTTTTAGTCTTTTTGCCACTTTCAGACTTTCCTCTATCTCCATACCTCCCTTAAAGCCGTCTCTCATGTTCATCTTCACCAATACTGCCATATCATTTCCTGCGGCTTTCATCACTTCGGCCATCACTTCAACCATAAAGCGCATCCTGTTTTCAAGCGAACCTCCGTATTCATCCTTGCGGTGATTGGTGTAGGGTGACAGGAACTGACTGATAAGATACCCATGTCCGGCATGTATTTCCACTGCATCAAAGCCTGCCTCACGAGCCATATTTACGGCATTGCCATATGCTTTTGCCAGTTCGGGCAGTTCATCTTTTCTCAGTCCTCTTACAAAAGTAGGAGAGTATATGTTGAATCCTGTAGAAGCTCCTACAGGAGTTTCGCCACAGATACTTTTGTGTGACATGTTTCCGCAGTGTCCTAGTTGTATGCTTGCCGCTGCACCTTCTTTGTGAATAGCATCTGTAAGTCTTTTCAGTTCAGGAACAATTCCGGGTTTCATCCACAATTGTCTGTCGAACGACAGACCGCTTCTTGTAACGGCAGCATAGGCCACAGTAGTCATACCCACACCGCCACGTGCCACAGATACATGATAGTCGAAAAGTGCTTTAGATGGTCTGTTGCCAGGACACATACTCTCGAATGCTGCCGAGCGTATAGTTCTGTTTCTCAGTGTGACAGGACCTATTTTACTTTCTGTAAATAAAATTGATTTATTCATGACTTTAGTATATAAATGGTATCATACATTTTTTGTTTCCAACAGTATCGTTGCCAAATTCCTCTCTGTAATGCTTTCGTATGACATAAGCACGTGGACCAAGGTTTGCAAAAGTCCATAACACAAATATCCATGCAGCAATATTTTGTGTGAGTATGGCAAAACCTATCCATTCCAGCAGTTCTCCAAAGTAGTTGGCCGATGTTACAAATCTGTACATTCCTTTCTGAGGGAAATAATGCCGTGTGTCTCCTTCCGGGCGAAGATGTCTTATGACATTGTCAGAATGGATATTTATCACCATTCCAGAAATGAAAATGATTGTTCCGATAATAAATTGCGGAGTTGCAATCCAGTTGGTATTATATTCATTGTCAAGATGAAACAGTGAATATCCTATCAGAAAGGCATTGCTTATATTGAACACTATCCCCATCAGCATTATGCTTATAGGCATTTTGCTTTTACCTTTCATGAGAAATGGAAAAACAAATGTTCTTTGGAAATAGTGTATTTCGAATAAAGCGAAGAATATAGTCAGAACTATATTTGAAAGAACATTGCCGGTTGCCCACAAAATGAACATGGTAATGAATGATGGTGCTTCCATTAATATCCATCCGGTTTTATTGGATATCGTCAGTCCCCATTTCTTATTCCTGAACATTCCATAACCTGCTTTAATGAAAAATAGCGCTATGAATACTATTATTGCCAGAATAGGCATGATAGTAATAAGAGTATTGTATAAGGTCTCTATCATTGTATTATATTTTAAATTTTTACAAATATATACTTTAATATAGTTTTGTTGTCAATATATTAAATTTTTGCTATAAAAACATTGATTTATAATAGTTTGATATTTAAGTGTATATAGTCCTGTTTTCACGCTATTATTGTCTTTTTATGAATATGCAAAATAGTGTTTTGCTCTGCCCTTGATTACAAAAAGTTCTTTGCTTAGTTGCTTAATGAAATTGAAGGTTATATTTGTATAAATGTAACTTTCATTTCTGCAAATAAAGCTTCCATTCTTATAATTAAAGCTTTCATTCAGAGAAAATGTCGAGGAATATAGATTTTGATGCAGGATTAACCTTTTCTTTTTATTAATGACCACAGACACATTCTGTCAAGTCTGAATATGCGTAATATTCTTCATTGTCGTAATATGTCTGTGGGATAGAGAGTAAAGCTTTATTTAGAGTCATTATTTTCTTCCTTTGCTTTGAAAGTAGGCTTCGGAGCATTTGGAAAGAATTTCTTGTTATAATAAGAATTGGCTGTATAAAGTGCAGCAGCAGGATTGTTGCCAGTAACTCTGTCTTTCGTCACGAGTGTTGTGACATAGGCGTCAGAGTATTTGTAGAAAAGACTGTCATGCCCTACACACAATCCTATTACCACATTGAAATCAGTGTGTGCGTTATTCAGCAGTCGTGCCTGTAGGATGGGATTACACATGGCAGGACCAATACTTTCGCATTTCTCTGGAATACCTACAGATGTTTTGGCTTGTCCTGCAACTTTGCAGATTACTGTGTATGGCTCGAATCCGTTGGCTCTTAGAATTTTTGCGAAGATACGGGCTTCATTGACGAGACCGATGCAATTGGCTATACCAATGCGGTGTGCATTGATTTTTTTTGCAAATTCCATTATTTCCTGTACACGGGTCCACTGACAGTATCCTTCATATTCCACTTCGGCACTGGCTATCATTATTTCTTTGTTGCGATTTTCTTCATATTTTTCTAAAGCCCATTCTTTGTCTTCTTCTTTCAGATGGGTGGTAAGACAAAAATTAGGATAGGTACGGTCTTTGAATTTACAGTTCTGTGTGCTGCAGTCCACACAGGATAGAGTTGTTTCTTCTTTCATCTTGTTTTATTTAAATATCTGATATTACTTTTACTATACTTTTCGATTTAGACTCTTTGGCACGGCTTACTCTTATTTGAGTTTTTATCCTTTCCTTAAGAAGTTCTACATGGCTTATGATTCCTACTTTCTTGCCTCCTTGTTCGTGTAGCTTTTCAAGAACATTCATGACTGTTGTCAGATAATCGCTGCTCAGAGTTCCGAATCCCTCGTCAATAAACAAAGTGTCAACCGAAAGCCCCTTGTTGTTGAGGCTGGACAACCCCAATGCCAATGAAAGCGATATAAGGAAACTTTCACCACCGGATAGGGTAGAGGCTGGACGTGGCTGGCTGCTCTGGTAATAGTCGTGTATGAGTATTGTTAGAGTTCCCGGCTGGCATGTCAGTTCGTATCTGTCGGTAAACTTGCTCAATTGTCCGTTGGCGCGTTGTAGTAAATCGCGCAAAACGTAGCTTTGGGCTACAAGTCTGAATGTCTTTCCGTCGCGAGTACCAAATAGTTGGTTCAATTCATTCCAGTCGCACCATGTCTGGTAGGCTTTATCCGTCTCTTCTTTAAGTGATGCAACTTGTTTTAGATTGCTTTCGTGTTGTTGCAGTCTGTTGTTCATTGCTCCGATACATTCCATAGCCTTGCCCTTTTTCTCGATATTTTCATTGAGTAAAACTTGTATGCTTTCAATGTTATCAGTCTCTTCCAATTCAGGACGGGATTTCTCTTTTGCTTCCAGCTGTAAATTGAGCTGTTGCATCTGACCTTTGATTTCTGAAATATGATTTTGTATCTTTTGCAAATCGTTTCGCCATTTTACAATTGTTTCAGAATCCCAAGAGTTGAGTTCGTTCAATCTTTCTATAGATAAATCTTTGTGTATATCAATGAATTTTTCCAATTCTGCATCCAGAGCCTTTATTGATTTCTCTGTCTCTGCTTTGTTTTCAATGTTGTTTTTTACATCAGATAACAATGCCGCCCATGCGTTTGCAAGACGATTTATGTTTTCATTGTTGTCTGTGTGAAGATTTCTATATTCTGGCATCAACTCTTCTGTTTTTGCCTTTAAACTTAATGCATCATTTACTTCGGCTTGAATATTGTCAATTTTTATTGATAGCTGCGATTTTTTTTCTTTCTCGCTCTTGAATTTTGCGGCGTCTTGCTGAAGGGTGTTTATTAAAGAGTTTTTGTCTTTCTCCCATAGGGTAATCCAGTTGTCATAACTTATAAGTTTACTTGCTTTTTCAATCTTTTCTTTGGCCTGAGAGAGAAGGTTTTGCCTGCTTTGTTGTTCAAGCCCGATTCTGTTCTCAGTATTACTGATATTGTTTTTCTTTTCTTCCAATAACTTTTGTAGCAGTTCTTTCTTCTTTTCCAAATCTGCTATAGCATTTTGAATATCAGTAATGACAGTATTAAGTTTGCCGGCCTGTTCTATTTTTATATCAAGTTCCTTTATTGAAGCATTGCGTACAGATATATCATTGTTAAGAGCAGAAACTGTATCATGGTCATATTGGTTCAGTCCGTACTGATTCTGGTTTTGTTCTACAAGCAATTTTATTTCATTGAACTTTTTCTCCATGTCTTTTATCTCTGTCTTATTCTTTTCTACATGCTTTACACATTCCTTCAGAGCCACTTCGTTGCTTTGAAATATTCTGTAGGCATTGTCAGCTTTTTCTTTGCTTGTCTCCAGCTGTTGGCGCAGAGGTTGTAGGGCCGATTCGAAGAATTTCTCTTCTGGCAGATGTGATATGACCTGTCCGCATAAAGGACATGTATCACCGTCTTTCAGACTGCTTCTTACTTCCTTTATCCAGTCTTTAGTTCCGGCAAGAGTCTTGTCGTATGTTGTCTGTAAGGCATCAAGTGTGATTTTTGTATCGTTGTATGCCTTTGCAAAAATCTCTGTGTTGTTTTTATATTCTTTTATTGAAGATTCTTCTTTTTCTAATTCAGATTGTTTTTTTTGTATATCGTTTAGACGTTCGTAATACAATCCTAAATTTGAGATGAATTCTTTGGCTAGAGTATTTTTCTCGTATAGGGATTGTCGCTCTCTTATAATATAGTCTATTCCTATTTCTTTAAGTTTTTCGCTATGTATGTTTAGTTCGGATTTTTTATCAATGTATGCTTTACATACAGACTCATGATTTTGGTAGTATGCATTATACTCATCTGTATAAGCAAGGAGTTGTTTTTTGAGTGTATCTTGGTTTTTGGCATGAATAGATGCTTGTCTTTCATTCTGAATAGCATCAGTCAAACTTGTATATATGGTTTGATGGTTTTCAAACATATTTTCATGACATGACATTATGTTGAGATACTCTTCTGTATTATTTATTTGAAGCTGCAAATCGCCCAACATTTTTGTCGTTTGATTGTTGCCACCTAAAAGATGCAGAAAACTATTCTTTATATCTTCCGATTTGATGATTGCTTTTTGTAGAATGTTTTTTTGTCTTTTCTTTTCCTCCAGTCTGCTTCTTATCTGGATAGTATCTTCCCATTGTTTTATGTCAGAAATCAAGTTCTTCTTCATTTCGAGACTGGTTTCGGCTTCTGTCAAATATCGAGACATTGACTCAATATTATCTTGCAGAGACTTTATATCCTTAAACCATTGCTGTTTGTTGAGTAGAGATTTGTTCTCATTGTCAAGAATTTTTACATTGTTGGCCAATGTGTTTATCTGTTCTTTTATTTCAGTCTTTTCTTCGTCCGAAAGGAGTTGGTATTTTTCTATCTCAATCTTCTTTTCTTCGTGTATTCGTTTTTTCTCTGAAGTAATCATACCTATCTGGCTGCCTATTCTAGAATAAATTTCAGTGCCAGTCAGTTGTTCCAATAGTTTGCTTCTTTCGTCATTGTCGCAGTTCAGAAATTTTGTAAATTCACCTTGGGCAAGCATGGTTGTTCTGCAATATTGATTGAAGTCAAGTCCTATGGCAGACTCTCTCACTTCTTTAATGTCGTTTTTCAGCCTTACTGTCTTTTCGTTTGTAGTGTCAGTCCAAGTCCATGTTACAGACTGCATTGCTCCTCCCGTCTTTTTACGTGCAGTGGCTACATACCATTTTGCAACATATCTGTTGTTGTCTTTACCCGTAAATGTAAGTTCTGACCAGGCTTCGGTAGTACCACGTCTCATCAGTTGTCTTGGGTCTGTGGTATTGGTCTTTTTTGTATTTTCGGAATTATCATTGTTGACACCTGTAAAGTTCAAGTCGGAATAATCCTCTCTGTTGAATCTTTCCAAACGTGGTGTAGTATTGTATAAAGCCAGGCATATTGCATCCATAATGGTAGTCTTGCCTGTACCGGTTTCTCCGCTAATGAGAAAAATTGATTCGTCTTTTAACGGACTTATAGTGAAATCAATGCAACAGTCTTCAATGGATGCTATATTATGTATAGATAATTTTTCAAGTTTCATGTTATTAGTTTTCTAGTTGTTCATCTTTTATATTGTTTATAGCCTCTTGCATCAATGTGCATAATTTATCGTTCATTTCAACTCCTTTTCTTTCCTTATAACAGATTTTCGCAATTTCAAGAGGATTAAGTGTTTGTATGTCATCCATATTTAGAGAAATGTTTTCAGAATTTTTTTTAGGCTTTCTTTCTATTTTAAGATGACAAAATCTACAGTTAGTTCCTTCACAAGCGTCTGTAGCTCTTTCCATTGCATCTGGCGGAAGTTCATCTTCCAATACTCTAAGCTGTATATATGCATACTGGCTTTTGTCAAAATCGTTGAGTACTTTAATGGCTTCTTTAAAATCCACCGCATTGCGTGGCATGGTAATCAGTGGCATAGGGTTGTGTATTTCTTCAAATTTGATTTGAGGTTCTTTGCCCGATTCTATACCAGCAACTATTACGCTATGGCTATATGTCTCGTCAAAGCTTACAGGTAGAGGACTTCCCGAATAACGGGCATGCTTGTTGTGTGCAGGTACACCTTGCGGATGATGAATGTGTCCTAAGGCTAGGTAGTCATAGCCTGTTCCCAAATCTTCCAAATTGACATATTCCATCTGTCCGATGTATTCCTGACCAGAAGCATTGCTGCCGCTTACGGCAAGATGTGCCATCATTACAACCGGTAGATTCTCTGTATTTCTGGATTTGACTTCATCCAGTAGCGCCTGGAAAAAGAATTTTTGCTTGTCTATGTTTTCGGTTTTCTTTTTATCATCAGGTGAAGGAAAGTTTTGAGGGTAAACATGAGGGACGGCAATTATATATCCTTTTGTCTTGCCGTTGGTCTCTACAGAGATTATATGTTTGTCGATATTTATTTTGTTGTCTTTTTTCTCTATGCTACCTATTACGTTTACACGGTTGCGTTTCCATAGGGTCCTGTTTATCTCAAGTCTGGCAGCACTGTCGTGATTTCCTGCTGTAACCACAATTGTCATGTTTTGACATCTGTCTGCTATTCTTAACATACCCTCAGTGTACATTTTCTGAGCAGATGATGAAGGTATTGCATAATGATAGATATCTCCACTGACAATTAGGGCATCGGGTTGTTCTTTTTCAACAATATTTGCCAATTGAAGCAGGAAACTTGTCTGTTCGGCTGCTCTGTCATAGTCATAAAGGCTATGTCCTAGATGCCAGTCGCTGGTATGGATTATTTTCATGATACTTGTCGTCTTGTTTTCTGCGTTAATAAATGTTATAAAATAAAATTCTTTTATGGGGATTGTTTGCAATTCTCAAAAATCTTCTTACATTTGCAATGTGTTTTTCATAGTATTAGATTTTAAGGTTAACAAAGGTTGGAGTACAGCGGTACTCCTTTTTTTGTATATAAGTTTGATATTACTTAGACGTCATTGGAAATATGTCAGAATATTCATTATCCTTTTGTGCTTTATATGTTCCTTTGCGTTTTGTCTCTGCACGGAAAATGACACTAACTCTGTCTGTGTTTTGTTTGAACTGAATTTCCCCGATTTTTTCTCCATTTTTGTCAATGACAATATCTTCTGGAATTTCTTTGAAAGTTCCGTCCCATTCTATGTTTTTTGTGTCGAGTCCAGTTCTTGATTTAATAGATTCCCAACTCTCATATTTACATTTAAAAGAAAAGTTTGCGCTGTTTCTACTTATTGTTATGGTAGTGATTCCTTCCTCTTCAGATACACTGTCGTAAGTTCCGAGTATGTTGTCTTCGGTAATATCTTCTTCGCAAGAAGATAAAACAATGTTTGTAGAAACTAAAGAGGTTATGGCCAATAATGTAGTTTTGGCTCTGTTTATAAAAATAGAAGTTTTCATATAGCAAAAATTAAATTATATATAGACAAAGATATATTAATTATACATACAAAAAAAGAGACTGCCGGGGAAAGTGCAGTCTCTTGTTCTTTTAGGGACAAACTCTTTTGTCTCTCTGACTTTCTAAACTTTCACAAGCTTAAAGTCAGGATATATAAATCTATTACTATGAAAAACATACAAATAAAGTCTTTTTTCTTATTTTATGCAATGCTTTCAAGAAAAAAATATCAACAGCTTAACAAAAATTATTGTAACAGTCTACTTCTTACACAGATTTTTAAAATCGCAATATGTACATTCATCTTCAAATTCTGTTTGTACAAAACTCTTTTGTGGATTGAATATCTCTTCCAGCAGATTTTTAAGATGTGCTCTGAATTCTTCTTCATAACTGTTGAAATCTGATACTTCTTCTTTTTTCCTTGATTCACCCATACGTATTACTGGTGAATAGTTTTCATCGGCAGCTCTATGTATATATAACAGAGCTGGAGCGACTTTCATATTCCTGTTGTTTTCTTTCAATTTTCGGCAAACAATAGATGAATATAGAAAAGTCTGGAAAATATATCCCGAACGTTTTTTGTCTGGTATGAACAAAGACTCTATGTCTTCTGGAGAATCGGAGTCTCCACCTGTTTTATAGTCAACTATTCTTAAAGTATTGTCTTTTGAATCCATTCTGTCTATTATTCCGCCAATTCGTGACTTGATTTCTCCTTTAGGTGTATTGATTGAAATATCTTCTTCCACAGCTTTTTCGGACGCAGTGAAGGTGAAAGGAGTGTTTCTTAAATCTACTTTCAGTAATTGTTTTATATATCTAACTATTACTGCCGAGTTTATAAGCTGTATGCCGTTGTATTCCGGACATTCATCTTGTGGTATATTAAAGAATATCTCCTTGAATCCGTTATCTACGTAGCTTTGTAGTTTCACATCGTCTTTCAGCAGTTTTTCAATGTCTTCTTTGTTTATCACCTTGTTTATTGCTGTAAGGTCGTTATAGACGTGTTCGGCTGCATAGTGAAATATTCTTCCAAATTTGGCAGAATCTATTTCTGCACTTACTTCGTCGGGTGTGTGTAGTCCTGCTACGTATTTGTAATAGAACTTTAGGCTACAGTCGAGATAACAGTTCAATGCAGAAGGTGATAGAATGGCTTTAGGATTGGCTCTTGTATCGAATCTGGATTGCATTTTTCTCATAATGTCAATATTTTTCTTTATTTTTATAGCCTCTGTTCCTTGTGGAGATTGTGCTGATTCCAGTCTTTCACGTTTTACATCGTATCCCCATTCTATAAGAAATTGAAGCATGAATCTTGACATTTCACCCTTGTTTATTCCGTCACTGCATGTATTGAACATGATGGTGGCTTTTTCAACTCTCTGTAGTAGTCTGTAGAAGTAATAGGCAAATACGGCTATCTTATGATCTACAGTAGTCATGCCGAATGCTTTTCTCAGATTGTAAGGTATAAACGATGCATCACCTCCGGCTTTGGGTAGTTGCCCTTCGTTTACAGACAGCATGATCAGATGTCTGAAGTCGAGATTACGTGTTTCCAGTACTCCCATTACCTGCATACCTATAGCCGGCTCGCCGTGAAATGGAATATTGGCTGTTTGTATAACTTTGGTCAGCAGGCGCTTGAACGTGTTATAATTAACTTCAAGGTCTTTGCTTTCTATAAGAGTGTAAAATCTGTTTACCATTGTATATGCTTTGAACAATGCCTCGCGATATAATTGGTCTAGTGCCGTATCCATTGTTGCAGCCTTGTTCTGATATTCTACAGCTACTTTTTTCAATATATCCGATATCAGCAGGCATATCTCTCTGTTGCTTCCACATGGAGAGAAAAGGATTTCCAATGTCTCGTCTTTCTTTAGTTCTGAAGGAAGAGGGTAGAAGCGATTGTTTTTGGCTAGTGATTTCTGTAGGCTTTCGGCTTCCATACTCAACATTTTGGTATAAGGATGCTTAAGTACACTTAACACTTCATTGAACTGGAATCTTCCGTTGTTTTTGTTATAGCCTGAAGTATGCAGTTCTATTATTGAGTTAATAAAACTATATGCTGGAGTTTGCGAGAGTGGAAATCCCATAGTTATGTTTATATGTTTTACATTGTAGGGCAGTGAATGTAAGACAGGTTGTAGTAAAACTTCATTACATAATACTACGGCTGTTTCTTTCTCTTTTTCTGTAAGATTATTTCTTATCCATTGCGGAAGATATCTGGCTTGTCCGTTTTCTGTAGGCGATTCGATGAAAGTAATATCCTTTTGGTTGTTTAGATTGTTGAAGCATGATGCCGGTAGTTCCGAAGGAAAGTCTTTCAGGTTCCTTTTTATAAATTCTCCAGCTTCGTGTGGAGTCTTGTTGAGATAGAAAGTGTCATAGTCCCAATAGAACATGGCTTTCCCTGTTTCGTTCAGTTTTCTGAATAATGTATGTTCCACTTTATTCAGGACATTGAAACCTACAAAAACATATCTGTCGAAATGGAGACTGTTTATATCAAGATTTTCAATTACGTCTCTATACATCATTCCCTCATAAGCTATATTTTGCTCTTTCAGGTTTTTTTTGAAAGCATTGTATATATCGCCCAGGACATTCCATATGTTTATGAATCTTTGTTTTAATTCGGTAACATTGTCTATTGTGAAATTTTTGAAAAATTGGCTTAAAGCTTCTTTTTGTCCTTCTTCCAGAAATTCATATCCTTCGTCGCTTATATCATTAAGGTCTTTTAGGTTGCTGAACATGGTATCTGTGTCAACCATATTCTTGTCTGCATCATCAAAGTCGCTTATCATCAATTCTCCCCAAAAATAGAAGTCGTCAAGAGTTTCTTTGCTTCCTGTTACAGACTTGAAAACCTTGTACAACTCACATATTAGTTTTATTGGGTCTCCTATGTGTAGATTTGATGTCTGACGGAACATATCTCCTATACTGATATATGCCGGAGACCATATCGGCTTTTTTGTTTCGGCAGCAAGATGTTCGTTAAAGAACAATCCGGCTCTTTTATTTGGAAATATAATGGCTGTTTTTGTCAGATTACCATTAGTCTTTGTATATAAATCGTGTGCTACTAGCTTAAGAAAAGTATCCATCTTTCGTATAAATATTTTATTATAAAATTATGGTTTGACTTCATTTATCTTACCGGAATATACATACCATATGTATCCTTTCACATCAGAGTATCCCATCTCTGTAAGCAGATACATATATTCTTTTACCTGAGTTATGTATTCTGGCTTTTCTTTACCAAACTTAAAGTCTACTACAATTACTTCGTCGTTTTTTATCATAACTCTGTCAGGGCGCTTATTTTGTACTTTTCCGTTCTCATCATTGAATATTATGGCACATTCGTTGTATAGAGTCCAGCTTCCGTCATACCAGTCCTTAATTTTCTCATTGTTTAAGGCATGTTCTGCAATTTTCTTTATTTCCGCTTCTTTTGCAGCAGATTCAATAATTCCTTCAAATCGTAATTTTTCCAATGCTTTTGCTAAATCTTCTTTTTTGTTGATTGATGCAAATAGAGAATGCAAAAGCTGTCCTTGCAGGATGTATGCAGTGCGATTGTTTTCTTCACTGTCTTCTTCACTTCTGATAAAATCGGCAGAACGGTTTGATTGCTTGAAATCAATTTCAGTTTCCAAAGATTCAAGTTTCAAGCTGACTGGAGTTATTTCGGGCAGAAGGCGGTTGCAGGAGAAACTTTTCTTTTTGTCTTCTGATATGCACAGGTTTCCATATTCATATACAATATTTTTCTTTTCATCATCAGAGTCGTTTTCTTCATCTTCCGACTCATTATTCCTTATTTCAATATTATCTACTCCTACAATAGAGTCTTTCAGCAGTTCCGATACGGTCCCTTTTTGTCCTTCTTTACACCATACTATAAGGTTTTTGCATGCTCGCGTAAATGCGACATACAGAAGATTAAGGTTGTCTACCCATAGTTGTAACTTTTCTTCCTTATAACTGTCGCTGAAGAATGACTGTGACATTGCCGACGAGTAGTTTACAGGTGTTAGGTCAAGTACATTGAATGGTGGAATATCTTTCTGTTTTTCGTTTGTTTTACACCATAGCAGATGATTGTTTGTTTCGTTTTCCATTTTCCAGTCACAGAACGGCAGTAAGACTGTGTGATACTCCAGACCTTTAGACTTGTGTATGGATAAAATTCTGATACCTGATATTTCTCCAGAAGGAATGGTCTTCGAACATAAAGTATTATCCCAATATGAAATAAATGCGGTAAGTTCTGAAGAGTTTTTCTTCATGTATTCAGTAATGGAGTCATAAAATGCACAAAGATATGCATCCTGGTCATTTATCTTGTCCATTGAGAAAACGACAAACAGTTTTTCCAGAAGTTCATATAGTGGCATCAAGTTTAGCTCTGGCATAAGCAGCCTGAACTCTGCCGGAAGGAAATCTTCAACATTGTTTAGTAAAACAGTGTTGAAGTCTATTTCTTTTTTAAGAATGTTTTTTTGATAGGCTATTGCCAGTCTGGCACATGCAGTCTTGTCTTCCGGTTCTGATATATATCTTAATCCGTCAATGAGCATACATACAGCAAGCGAGGCATCCAGACGGAAGGCCTCATCGGATACCACTCTGTATGGTGTCTCTTTGTCAAAGAAATCGGCAATGGCAGGTATAGTCTTGTTTTTTCTTACAAGTATTGCTATATCATTTACCTTTATACCTTTATTTACCAGACTATCTACTTCCTCAGCCAGAAGTTCGAGAGTGGCATTGGTATAAGGCTTGTCGTTTCTGTCGGCAATGAATGAAATTTTTACATAACCATTGTTTTCTTTTTTAGATGTTTTTTGCACTACATCATTATATGCGTTAGTGAGCTGTACACAACTTTCGTTTTCGGATTCCTTATATTTGTTGTCCAGAACATTACATGCAGATACAAATATTTCGTTATTGAATGTTATGATGTTGGCTTCACTTCGCCAGTTGGTGTCAAGTGTTTGTGAGTTTATTTTGAAGTGTCTGTCTTTGTCCAGTCCTGCCAGAATCTTCCAGTCGCCGTTTCTCCATCTGTAAATGCTTTGCTTTATATCACCTACTATCATGCTGCCTTCTTTTTGTGCAAGACATTCTTCCAATAACAGATGAAAGTTTTCCCATTGCATTTTCGAAGTGTCTTGAAATTCATCTATCATCACAGAATCTATTGTACTGCCTATTTTTTCGTAAATGAATGAGGCGTCTCCTTCACAGATAAGGCTGTGAAGTAGAGCATTGGTATCTGACAGAAGGAATCTGTTGTGATAATTGTTCTGCTCTCTAACCTCATTGTCTATGAGCATAAGTAGTTGCAGGTTGTTAAGATATTTAAGTGACAACTTACATGTGTTTAGAATGACGTTATTTGTCTGTCGTTTGTTGTCAGCAGCTTGCAGAATAGGAATAAGTACATCATTGGCCAGACTAATGATAAGGTCTTTGTTACAGGAATTTTTGTTGGTCCAATTTTCAGCACTGCTTATACATTCATTGAAAGTTGCATTACATATATCATCGCCAAGATTGCCGTTTGCCAGTTTCTTAAAGTATCCAGCTATACCTTTATCCTTTCTTTTCAGGTCGTTTACTTCAATTTTATTGCTTGCAAGTATTTCAAGAAAATGATCATTGAAACCTTTCATCTGGTCGAGTACAGCATCTCTGAGATTCTGTAGTTCATTTCTGTATTGAGGTATAAACTTGTGGTCTTTCAGTTTTTCTCTCAGATTCACTCCCTTTTCAATATAAGCCTCATCGAAAATGTTTTTTCCGAAGCTCTTTATTTCCGAAGACACATTCCATCTTTTGTCATCTGCTATTCTTTCTTCTATATATTCAATAAGCCAATAAAGGGCAGGGGAGTTTCTGTCAAGTTTCTCTATCATTGCATCAACTGCATCGCTCAGTACATCCGTATTGCTCAGCTCTATTGACATATTTGCTCCTAGTTCCAGTTCTCGTGCAAGATTCTTCATTACAGATTGAAAGAATGAATCTATAGTCTCTATTCTGAATCTACTATAGTCGTGTATTATATTTTTCAAGGCTACGGCAGCAGTTTCTCTTATTTCTGTTTCCGACTTGGATGATGTCTTCATTATTTCTTTCAGATATCCGTCAGAAGATTTGTCAGAAATGGAAATGCCATATAGCTGGCTTAGGATTCTTTCTTTCATTTCTGTAGTAGCCTTGTTTGTGAATGTTACAGCAAGAATCTTTCTGTATGAATACGGGTCTTCAATCAGTTGTCTGATATATTGCACGGCCAGGGTGAATGTTTTTCCTGAGCCAGCTGATGCTTTATATACTAATAATCTTGGTTCTTGTTGTTCCATAAGGATGATTTTTTAGCCTTTAATGTATTTGTAATCATACATTAAAGATGGTATATTATGAATTTGTTTTTGGAATTATGTTTTTTTTCATTTTCGTATGAACAAATCGTATAAACTGTTTGTTCATATCATATATGAAGTTATACAGAAAAAAGCTTAATATTCTTGTTTGGTTTACTGTATGAATCTTGGAGAATTTTCCAGGAAAATACATGTTAATCAATTTGCGTCGGAGTTTGTGAAAATACCGACGCTTTTTTGTATAACCTGATTGCATTAAAAAAATCAAAGATACAATGTTCAGGCTTTCTTTATCATGAGTGACAATTCATTGTCTTTTATTTCTATCAATGCATTTCCACCCTTCTTCAGCTTTCCAAATAAAACCTCTTTAACCAATATTGGTTTTAAAAATTTGGCAATGGTTCTGTCAATTTCTCTGGCTCCATATTCTTTGGTGAAACATTTCTTTAGTAACCATTCTTTGGCTTCATTACTTATTTTGACTTTTATGTTATGCGCATTTACTTTAAAAATAAATTCGCCTAGTTTCTTTTCAAGAATAAGCATTGCCATTGCAGTGCTCATTTCGTTGAATACTATAGTACCTGAAAGACGGTTTATAAATTCTGGTCTGAATGTCTTTTTTACCTCTTTCAATATTGCACCCTTTGCATTTGATGTCCCTGAAAATCCTATAGAAGAACGGTTGGCATATTGAGCCCCTGCATTTGATGTCATGATGATTATCAGATGCCTGCAATCGGATTTCTTTCCCTTATTGTCTGTTAGTACTGCATAGTCCATGACCTGTAGCAATATATTGAATATATCCGGATGTGCTTTCTCTATTTCATCCAATAACAGGACACAATTTGGGCTTTTCCTTATAGCGTCAGTCAGAAGTCCTCCTTCTTCATATCCCACATATCCGGCTGGCGAACCAATTAGTTTTGCTACTGTATGTTTTTCCGAATACTCGCTCATATCGAAACGTATAAGATTGATACCAAGTTCGGATGCCAGAACCTTTGCTATTTCTGTCTTGCCTACACCTGTTGGGCCTACAAACAGAAGGCTTGCTATAGGCTTGTTGTCATCGTTGAATCCGGCTCTTGACATCATTATTGCTTCCGTTACCTTTTCTATGGCTTCGTCTTGTCCGTAAATTTTGGCAAGCATTCTTTTGTCTAAATTCTGAATTTTAGAATTGTCTTCATTCATCGATATGTAGTCTACATTGCATACTTTGGATAGGATTTCAGAGATGGTATCTTTTGTTACTTTATTTATTGTGTGATGGTTTTTCTTTTGCTGTATCTGTAGATAAGCACCGGCTTCATCTATAAGGTCGATAGCTTTATCAGGCAGGAATTTGTCTTTAATATATTTGTCGCTGGCTTTTACTGCATATTCTATTACTCCATTTTCATATTTCACGTTGTGAAACTTCTCGAAGTTGATTTGTAGTCCTTTGATGATGTTTACACACTCTTCTACTGACGGTTCTAGAATATCTATCTTGTTGAATCGTCTTACCATCCCCTTGCTATTGATAAAATATTTGTTGTAGTCGTCGTATGTCGTGGCACCTATAAATTTTATTTTTCCTTCATCAAGGTATGGCTTGAGAATATTTGAAGCATCTATGCTTCCATCACTTGTACCTCCAGCTCCTATGATATTGTGTATCTCGTCAATGAATATGATAATATTACCTTCTTCTTCGACTCCTGACATTATGGTTCTAAGTTTCTTTTCGAATTCTCCTCTATATTGTGTTCCAGCAATCAATGCACCTATATTCATTTCGTAGATATTAAATCCTTTCAGTTTGTCGGGCACGTCATTGTTTGATATTTTTTCTGCCAGTCCGTATATGATTTCGGTTTTTCCTACACCCGGTTCTCCTATCAATAGAGGGTTGTTCTTTTGTTTTCTGCACAATGTCTGAATTATTTTACACAGGTCGTCATCCCTTCCAATCAGACGGTTGTGTGTTTCCACTTTTTCTGTGATAGAAGAAAGCATGCTTTTCCATTGTTGAGAGTTGTTTGGCAAATCAGGTAATACATCATCCGTATCAAGTTCATCCAAATCTCTAGGTTCTCTGAAATTTTCAAAACTGAAATTATATTCATCTATCATGTACATGATAAAATCAGATAGAGATTCGCCTAATATGTTTTTGAATAAATACATACCCCATGAATCTTTCAGGTTCAACATGGACTGAAAGACATTAGGTACATCTATTTCCAACGAACTTGTAAAATAACAGCTGAATTCAGAATTGATAAGAATTTCTTGAGTCTGTTCGGAATTTGTAGGTTCGTAATTTATATCTTCAGGAACTTTCTCGAAATTATTTGATATAAAGCCGTTGATTTCCTTTTTTATTGCTTCTGCATTTTCACCAACTTCATCAATAGAAGATAAAAACTCTTCTTGTTGTAGCATAGCCAGAAGTAAATGCTCTGGCGTTACAAATTCATGTCTTCTGAGTTTTGCTTCTTTATGTGCTTTTTCAAGTGCATGTTTTACAAAAATACTATATATAAAATCCATAGTTTATCGATTGAAAAGATTTGTTATATATCGGGAGAAACAGTTATGTTAAGAGGATAATTCTCTTTTTGAGCCATATCTGTAACCTTTTTTACTTTCGAGATTGCAATGTCGTAAGTATAAATGCCAACTACAGCCGAATTGGATTTATGTATTTTCATCATAAGTGTTTCAGCTTCAGCCTCTGTTTTGAAAAAGACTGTAACCAGTACTTTTACTACAAATCCCATGCTAGTAATGTCGTCATTGTATATAGTGACTTTAAAACGTCTAGGCTCAATAAGTCTAGTACGTTCTTTTTCTTTTAAAGATGATTGTTGTTTTTCCATAATGACACAAACTTAATAAAAAATATTATATTTGTACCGACATAATCGGAATTATAACTATTTAAATATATAAAAATATGATGAAATACATTTCCCCCGGTTCTTGGTTCTCTTTGGAGTATCCTGATGGATGGCATGAATTTGAAGATACAGAAGACAGTTTCTTATTCTATAATCCGGAAAAATGGTCCGGAAATTTCAGAATTTCTGCTTTTAAGGGAAAGTCAGACACTTATGCAAGTGAATGTATGGATTATGAATTGAAGAACAATCGTATGTCGAGACTTGTAAAGGTGGAGAATTGGGACTGTGCTTATTCTGTAGAGAACTTCCAGGAAAACGGCAACTGGTACACTTCGCATTTGTGGGTGACAGGAAAGGGTGATATATCAGTGGAATGTTCGTTTACGGTGGCAAAGGGAGAGAGCCATAAAACGGCTGAAGCAATAATCTCTTCGCTCAGAGTAAGAGGTAAAGATGAAAAGCCTTGTAATGAAGTTATACCAGTCAGAGTGCTTGAAATCAATTTGATAAACGAATATTTTGATTGGGCTACATCTACTATAAAGAAACATCTGACCAAGGATTTCACTTCCTCGGCTGCCGACATAGCCAGCATACAGAAAGTGATGGACAGCGGAAAATTCAACAACAACCAGCGTCAGGCATGGGAATCATTTGGTGTTGCATTTGGAGCAATACTAGTAAACGAGATGGACGGAATGGACTGGGTGACTGTAATTGTCGGGAACGATGAAAAACCAGCTCTGAAATTTGCCGATACAGATGTGATGGTGTATCCTCTACAATTGGTATGGGGTAGAGTGAAAAACGGAAAATCATGCAGCTTGAAGGCGGAATTTGAGAAGATAAAGGCAGAAGTTGAAAATGCTTTGTCGTCAAATAACTAATTATATTGTATTATGACTCCATATCTACAAATAGAAAATCTTACAAAATCGTTTGGCGACCTGTTGCTTTTCAATCAAATATCTTTTGGAGTAGCCGAAGGGCAGAGAATAGGTCTGATTGCAAAAAACGGTTCGGGAAAAACAACTCTCCTCAATATAATTGCGGGAAAAGAAGGATACGATGAAGGAAATATAACTTTCAGAAAAGATTTGAAAGTGGGGTATCTTGAGCAAAGCCCTTACTATCCTGAAGAACTTACGGTGATGGAAGCATGCTTCTATCATGGAAACTCTACCGTACAGCTTATAAAGGAGTACGAAGACTGTATGGAAACGCCTGGCAATCCGGGACTGGAAGACTTGCTTGTAAGGATGGAGCACGAGAAGGCTTGGGATTATGAGAGAAAGGCAAAACAGATTCTTTCACAACTTAAAATCAGAGATTTCAACCAGAAGATAAAGCAATTGTCGGGAGGACAGCTCAAGCGTGTTGCACTGGCAAATGTACTGATTACAGAGCCTGACTTGCTTATACTGGATGAACCTACCAACCACCTTGACCTAGATATGACCGAGTGGCTGGAAGATTATCTTAAGCGTGGAACCCTGAGTCTGCTTATGGTGACTCACGACCGATATTTTCTCGATCGTGTATGTTCTGAAATCATAGAGATAGACAACAGGCAAGTGTATTCTTATAAGGGAAACTATAGTTATTATCTTGACAAACGACAGGAGAGAATAGACGCAACAAATGCAGAAATTGCACGTGCCAACAATCTTTATCGTACCGAATTGGAATGGATGCGACGTATGCCGCAGGCTCGTGGACACAAGGCAAGATACCGTGAAGAGGCTTTTTACGAACTAGAGAAAGTGGCCAAACAAAGATTCAACGATTCTAATGTGAAACTTGATGTGAAAGCATCATATATCGGCTCAAAGATTTTTGAGGCAGATCATCTTTGCAAGAGTTTTGGCGACTTGAAGATTCTTGATGATTTTTCATATATATTTGCCCGTTACGAGAAAATGGGTATAGTGGGAAATAACGGTACCGGTAAGTCTACTTTCATAAAGATTCTTATGGGAGAGCAAAAACCTGACAGTGGAACTCTTGATATAGGCGAAACAGTGCGTTTTGGATACTATTCGCAGGAGGGGCTGCAGTTTGACGACCAGATGAAGGTGATAGATGTGATAACGGAAATAGCAGAGGTGATAGAGTTGGGTAATGGCAAACGGCTTACGGCATCCCAGTTCCTTCAGCATTTTCTGTTCACTCCCGAAACACAGCATAGCTATGTATATAAGTTGAGTGGTGGAGAACGCCGTCGTCTGTACTTGTGTACTGTGCTGATGCGTAATCCTAATTTCCTTGTATTGGACGAACCTACAAACGACCTCGATATAGTTACTCTTCAGGTTTTAGAAGAATATCTTCAGAATTTCAAGGGATGCGTAATAGTAGTAAGTCATGACCGCTATTTCATGGATAAGGTAGTAGACCATCTGCTTGTGTTCAATGGACAGGGAGATATTCGTGATTTCCCTGGCAATTATTCCGATTATCGTGACTGGAAGGAAGTCAAGGCATCACATGAAAAAGAGGCTTCCAAACCAAAGGAAGAAAAGACTCAGCGTGTCCGACTCAATGACAAGAGAAAGATGACTTTCAAGGAAAAGAAAGAATTCGAACAGCTTGAAAAGGAGATAGCTTTGCTCGAAGAGGAAAAGAAGATGATTGAAGAATCGCTTTGTAGTGGGACACTTGGTGTAGACGAACTTACCGAGAAATCCAAGCGTCTGCCTATACTAAATGATGAAATAGACGAAAAGACAATGCGATGGATGGAACTCAGTGAGATAGAAGGATAAAAAATCAGCCTGATACCAACATTGAAGTGCACCCCAAAAAGTTTTGTGTCTAACTTTTGGGGTGTTTTTTTATGTATAGGTGCCATAATTTTGAAGAACGATTACTGATCGTCAGTCGTTTAGTCTCAGGTGAGTCTCTAGGGTCTTTGTGCAGAGAATTCCAAATACACAAGGATATGATTCGTCAGTGGAATTGACTTGAACTAGAAAAAGTTGACAGTTTTGATGTACATAAAAGAGAAGAAATAACGAAACAGTCAACAACTAGAATTCGAAAGGCTTTTCGAGATCCAGTTACTGGAGAAAAATCGTATGTATGGGTAGACAAAATCACCTGTCGCTATGACGAGTTTGAAAAAGGTCCTATCATTGTGGAGTTTTTAAAAGGAACTCTCAATGCAGAGGAATTCGTCGAGAAATATCATATTTGCTCCGTCCAAATACTTTATGCATGGGTTGGTAAATTCTTAACTCAACAAGAATCTGTATCTTTGTCGGAACAAAATGATATAGATATGCCAGATAAAGTAAAGATGACCAGATAAAGGAATTGAAAGAGGAACTTAAAAAACTCAAAAAGAGGCTGAAATGCAGAAACTACGTGCAAAAGCCTATGACAAGATGATTGATTTGGCAGAGGAACTTTACTTATCTTTTTCCCTTGCTGAAATAGTATATTCTGTTGGATAGCTCTTAAGAATTTACCTCACTCAAGTTACGGATTTAAAATCCAACCTATAATAAATGCATAAAAAAGGCTTTGAGTATTTCTGTATATAACAGAAATTTAGTAATTTAGAAGTGACCAAACGAATAAATACTAAACCTCAAAGCCATGAGCAAAAATACTAATATTCCATCAGAAATCTGTAATTTATTCAATAAAAATCGTCTTCCGCTCGTTGTTTCTACCTTTAACAAGCTTGTGGAATCTCTACATCTGGGTAATGCTGACCTCGGAGGTCGTAAACGTGAAAATTGCCAGCTCACCAATCTGCAGGTGTTCCAGCTTCTTGTTCTCATGCCATTTTTTTCAGTGGTCAATGCCTTCAATTATTCAGGCTCAGTCTTAAGTAGAATGTTCGGAGGTAAAAAGGACATGCTATATTCCTTCATGTCTCAAGACAATATAGACTGGCGCAATATCATCTACCGCATAACAGTAAAACTGATTTCAAATGTAACCTGTCGGCAGGACTATAGGAAGAGTACATTGCCTTCAGTCCTGATAGCTGATGACACAGACCTTCCCAAGTCAGGTCTGCATATAGAGTCTATCGGAAAGATCTTTTCCCATGTGCACCAGAGCTGCATTTTGGGTTATAAGATGCTTGCACTCTGCTGGAGTGATGGCCGCAGTCAGTTTATTCTTGACGCCTCGCTTCATGGAGAAACAGGAAAAGTCGAGGGAAAGGAGCAAGGACTGACCGCAAAGCAAAGAGAGGCAAGATACCAACGTAAGCGGGATGAGGATTCCTGTTCAGCCAAGCGGAAAAATGAATATTTCATGGGCAAGGGCGAGAAACTTATTGAGATGGTCAAAAGATGCATACGTGCCAGGATACCTTTCGATTACTTACTGGTAGACAGCTGGTTCACATGCAAGGGGCTCGTAAAATTTGTCTGTCATTCACACAGGAGATTTCATCTGCTGGGAAATCCTATCAAACAAGAATGTTATGATAGAATAAAAAACAAAGGCAATTACAACAAATACAGTCATGATGTCACTATTTTAATACGGAATAGTTAATGTATTTTTGGTTACTCTGCATAAATAGAGTGATGCTATTATAAAAACAGTGTTGTTTGTATATTAAATTTTATAATCTGGGTATCATTTTTGTAAACAATGGATTGAAGTGAAAATTTTGTAATTCATTCATTTTTTTATAACTTTGAAGCCAAATTAAGCAGTTTATATAATATATAAAAGTAAACATTTTTAATACTAACCAATTCAATATACAATTCCTTTACATTATATTCATTATCATTTATGGCACATTTTTTTATTCCATATTCTATTTATAAATCAAGTTTTATCGGATTATGTAATGGTGCATATAATCATGATATAGAAAAGGTATAATATCAGTAAAAGGAATTTCACATAACAAATCAAGACTATCAAGTTATATGGAAATAAAAAGTGCAGTTTTTAAAATAAGCAGCTCAAGAGCTGACATGTGTCCTAAGTCGGATATTCCTGAATATGCTTTTATTGGACGCTCTAATGTAGGCAAGTCAAGCCTCATCAATATGCTTACCAAAAAGTCTAAGCTGGCCATGACATCTTCTACACCAGGAAAGACCCTTCTAATTAATCATTTTCTAATAAATGATGAATGGTTTCTGGTGGATCTACCTGGATATGGTTATGCTCAGAGGGGAAAGAAGATGATGGAAAAAATAAAAAATCTGATAGAATATTATGTATTGGAAAGAGAACAGCTGACATGTCTTTTTGTGCTGGTAGACAGCAGGCACGAACCTCAGACTATAGACCTTGAGTTTATTGAATGGTTGGGAGAAAACGGTGTACCTTTTGCCATGATTTTCACAAAGGCTGACAAGCAGACTATAGGCAAGACAAAACAGAATGTAAACAATTATCTGAACAAGCTGAAAGAACAATGGGAAGAACTGCCTCCTTATTTTGTGTCTTCTTCTGAAAAAGGTACTGGCAGAGATGAAATTCTGGACTATATAGACAGTATAAACAAGAATTTGTAGGGTATGACGGCTAGCAGATAAGAAAGCTATAATATCAAACCTATTATTTACAACTAGAGGAAAAGTAATCCTTCAAAAATCATTTACCTAACAAAACAATTATGTTTATTAACAATTATAACTTATGAAGAAAATCTTTACTTATTTATGTTTTCTCCTTCCTGCAGTAAGCGGATTTGCACAAGAACCGGCGGATTATGTCAATCCGTTCATAGGTACTACAAACTACGGAACCTGTAACCCTGGAGCTATATGCCCCAATGGTTTAATGTCTGTAGTGCCTTTCAATGTCATGGGCTCGTCAGACAACAAATATGACAAGGATTCCCGATGGTGGTCTACCCCATACGAAAACACCAACAGTTATTTCACAGGTCTGTCACACGTAAATCTGAGTGGTGTGGGATGTCCGGAAATGGGCTCACTTATACTTATGCCTACCACTGGCGAACTTGACGTTGACTTCACAAAATACGGAAGTAAGTATAAAGACGAGACAGCCACTCCGGGATACTACAGTATCTTCCTTACAAAATACAACATCAAGGCTGAAGCTACTGCTACATTGAGGAGTGGACTGACGCGTTTCACTTTCCCTGCCGGGAAAAGCAACATTATGCTTAATCTGGGTGAAGGCCTTACAAATGAAACAGGTGCTTTCTTGAGAAGAATCAGCGATACAGAAATTGAGGGAATGAGAATGCTAGGTACTTTCTGTTACAATCCTCAAGCTGTTTTCCCTATCTATTTCGTGATGAAAATAAACAAGAAACCTGAGGCTACAGGATACTGGAAAAAACAGCCAGAAATGAAAGGAGTGGAAGCCCAATGGGATGCATATAGCGGAAAATACAAATTATACAATAATTACAACAGAGAAATTGCCGGAAATGATATAGGTGCATGGTTTACTTTCAATACAGCAGAAAATGAAGAGGTTGAGGTAGCTATGGGTGTCTCTTTTGTAAGCATGGATAATGCAAGAGAAAATCTTGAAAAAGAACAGCAAGGACGCCATTTTTCAGAAATACAGAAAGAGGCAAGAAACAATTGGAACAGCCATTTGGGAAGAATAAAAGTAGAAGGTGGAACTGATGACCAGAAGTCTGTTTTCTATACTGGTTTATATCACGCACTTATACATCCTAACATTCTACAGGATGTGAACGGTGAATACCCTGCTATGGAAACAGGAAAAACAATGACGACAAAAGGAAACAGATATACCGTATATTCGTTATGGGACACTTACAGAAATCTTCACCAGCTCATGACTCTTGTTTATCCTGAGAAACAAATTGAAATGGTAAGGACTATGGTAGACATGTATAAAGAGCATGGATGGATGCCTAAATGGGAACTTTACGGAAGGGAGACACTTACTATGGAAGGTGACCCAAGTTTGCCGGTAATAGTTGATACATGGAAAAAAGGACTAAAAGATTTCGACATTGAAACTGCATACGAAGCTATGTACAAAAGTGCAACAACACCAGGAATGCAAAACCTGATGCGCCCAGATATAGACGATTATATAAGCAAAGGGTATGTCCCTTTGATGGAGCAGTATGACAACTCTGTATCGCATGCACTGGAATATTATATTGCTGATTATTCTCTTTATACACTTGCCAAAGAACTTGGGAAGAAAGAAGATGCAAAAATGTTCTACGACCGCTCAATGGGGTACAAGAAATATTACTGCAAGGAGTTTGGGACATTGCGCCCTAAGCTCCCTAACGGTGAATTCTATTCTCCATTCGATCCTAAACAGGGAGAAAACTTCGAGCCTAGCCCTGGTTTCCACGAAGGTAACTCATGGAACTATACTTTCTTTGTTCCACATGATATAAAAGGACTTGCAAAAATGATGGGTGGACAGAAAAAGTTTGTAAACAAGCTTCAGATGGTTTTCGACAAGGGATATTACGATCCTGCCAACGAACCTGATATTGCTTATCCTTATCTGTTCAGCTACTTCAAGGGTGAAGAATGGCGTACACAAAAACTGGTGAAAGAATTGCTTGCAAAACATTTCACTAACACTCCTGGAGGTATACCAGGCAATGATGATGCTGGAACTATGTCTGCATGGGCTATATTCAGCATGATGGGACTGTATCCCGACTGTCCGGGTGTTCCTGAATATACCCTTACAACTCCTACCTTCGACAAGGTGACAATAACTCTTAATCCTGATTTCTATTCTCAGAAGGAACTGGTGATAGAAGTGGCAAACAAAGATTCGGATTCAGACTATATCAATAAGATAGAGATGAACGGCAAGAAATGTGGTTACAGAGTCAATCACAACGATCTTGTGAAAGCTGGAAAAATTACTATCTACAAGAAATAGTTCCAAACATAAAGGAATATGATAATAAAAAAACTCTTCTAAAGTCTGACTTTGTATTCAATATTTGCAAGAAGAATCTATTTCCATTACAAACAATATTACTATTTATTTAATATCTGATTCTTGCTGAATTTCCGCAAAAATCAGATATTAAATTTTTATACTATAAATTCAGGTAGCAACAGTATTTCCTTTTCCGGACTAACTTTAATCGATACAACCTGATTTTCAGAAAGTGTGCAAGGAAATATTTGTGTTTCTCCAGAACTCAAAAACAATGTCTTTTCATTCAATTCCTTTTGGGTGTTTTCCCAATCGAATACTACAAATATTCCCTTTCTGAATACTTCAGAGCAATTTTTCTTATTGTTTGTCAAGTTTAACCCTTTATCGTCGAACTTATAGACCAGTCAGAGCCATGATCTTTTAAAGTATATGTACTACCATAACTAATTGTTTCCTTCCCAATCAGTCTTCCAACAAGTATATCTGCATTAGTATAAGGATTGCGTTTATAAATCGGTTCATCGGTTTTTGAGTCACTTTCCGTTCTCAACCGGCATGCATTGATCATGCCTTTCAGTAGTTTGTCCTTAACCAGCGGAAAGGTAGAAACGGATGATTTGCTTTCCATCCAGTATCCGTGTTTCCTCGCATATCCGTTGATACATTTCTTCCCGTCACAATCATTATCAGGATTCTTACCACTACCACATTCGTATATCTGCTTTTTGCCTTTTATTCTCTCGCCGCATTCCGTTGCATCGAAACTGTAATATAGATACTCAAAATGAAGCTGAAGGAAATATTCAAAACTACGGCTTGAAAAAGCAATATTTACCTTTCCCCATATATTATCTTATTGGCCTCGGCCATGGCTTCCTCATGTTTAGGATGCGTATATTGCCCAAGATTAATCCACTCCTTCAGACATGATTTTTCTGGCATACAAGACCCATTTTAATGGTGGAACACCGGTTATAACTTCATCTTCAGCAACATCTTTCTGCCCATCGGACTTGACTTTACGTTTCTTCCCTTTATAGTTTCCGCTTCAGCATCTTCAACTGGTATATTAGGCTGAGGAATGTAATCAGTAACTTTGTTGCATCAAATTTTCGTAAACATAAATCCTCAATATAAATCATAAAAATTTGAGCAAATCAAAGGGTGTCCTTATATTTGAAAAGACCAAAACTCAAATATAATGAACATCCTACTTATCTATTATCATTAAAGGTATATCAAGCAACAGTATATTACTTGGAATGT
>JAHHQV010000031.1 GCA_020026175.1 Phocaeicola sp.
ACTCAGTACTTTAATTTATTTTTTTTGAAATGTGTTGCGGATTTAAGGTTTATAACCAAATTCGAACATTTCATTAAAATACAGAAAAACTGTGCGCAAAATGCAACAGTGAAATATCTGAAGAATTTAAAGAAAATCATCAAAACTGCATTGATAAAGAAGTGGATAACAGATGATCCGTTTGCAGAAATACACTTCAAACAGACCAAGTGTAACCGTGAATTCTTAAACGAAATGGAACTTCGCAAAATCATCAATAAAGATTTTGATATTCAACGATTACAAACCGTAAGGGACATTTTCATCTTCTGTTGCTTCACCGGTTTGGCTTTCACAGACGTAAAGAAATAGCTGATGTATGTAGTATTCAAAAGAATCTTTCCACCTACAGACTTGATATCTACACTGAAAATTCAGCTTATGCAAGAGCCTTAAAATACGGGTTATGGCCAATGTCTGACTTTGGTTGGCGTTATAACGTATTACTTCAAATTGCTTCGTGGGGTAGGGGATGGTATACTTAAATGTTTATTGCAGACATTAATGTCACAAATATGTTCTATTAAACAAACACTATGCCTGTTGATATTGTTTGTTTTTCCTAAAATGGCGGTAGATGTGTTTCTTTGAAAAAAGATGTTAATATGTTATCTGTATTTCGGGAAAAATATGTATATTTGCACGCAATAATAATCAAAAAAGCATAAAGCCCTATGTCATTTATTGCAGATAAAGTAGTTATGGACGGGTTGACATACGATGATGTATTGTTGATTCCTTCCTATTCAGAAGTTCTTCCTAAAACAGTCGATCTCTCGACTAAGTTTTCACGTAACATTGAGTTGAAAATACCTTTTGTGACTGCCGCAATGGATACAGTTACAGAATCGCAGATGGCTATTGCCATTGCTCGTGAGGGCGGTATAGGCGTCATTCATAAGAATATGTCTATTGCCGAACAGGCTCGCCATGTAGCAGCTGTAAAGCGTGCTGAAAACGGTATGATTTCAAACCCTGTAACTATAGATAGTAATGCTAAGGTTAAGGATGCTTTGAATATTATGGCTGAGTATAAAATCGGTGGTATTCCTGTTGTTGATGCAGACAATAATCTTGTAGGTATTGTTACTAATCGTGATTTGCGTTTTGAAAAGGATATGGAAAAACATATCAAGGATGTGATGACATCTGAAAATATCATTACTACGAGTCAAGCTACTGATATGGAAACTGCTGCTCAAATTCTTCAGGAAAATAAGATAGAAAAACTTCCTGTAGTAGATGAAAACGGAAAACTTATTGGTCTTATAACTTATAAGGATATAACAAAAGCTAAAGATAAACCTATGGCATGTAAGGATGCTCAAGGACGTTTGCGTGTAGCAGCAGGTGTTGGTGTAACTGTGGATACTCTTGAACGTATGGAAGCCTTGGTCAATGCTGGAGCTGATGCTATAGTTATTGATACAGCTCACGGACATTCAAAATATGTAATAGAAAAACTGAAAGAGGCTAAACAACGTTTCCCGCAAGTGGATATAGTTGTAGGTAATGTTGCTACAGGTGAAGCTGCCAAAGCTCTTGTTGAGGCTGGCGCAGATGCAGTTAAGGTAGGTATCGGTCCTGGTTCTATCTGTACAACTCGTGTTGTAGCAGGTGTGGGAGTTCCTCAGCTTTCTGCTGTTTATGATGTGGCAAAAGCTCTTGAAGGTACTGGTGTTCCTTTGATTGCTGATGGTGGCTTGCGTTATTCGGGTGATGTTGTTAAGGCTCTTGCTGCAGGTGGATATAGCGTGATGATCGGTTCTCTTGTTGCAGGAACAGAGGAGTCTCCAGGTGATACTATCATCTTCAACGGACGTAAATTTAAATCATATCGTGGTATGGGTTCTCTTGAAGCTATGGAAAATGGTTCTAAAGACCGTTATTTCCAGGGTGGCACTACGGATGTGAAGAAACTTGTTCCTGAAGGTATTGCGGCCCGGGTTCCTTATAAAGGTACTTTGTATGAAGTAATATATCAGCTAACAGGCGGTTTGCGTGCAGGTATGGGTTATTGTGGTGCACATAATATCGTTGAACTTCATAACGCTAAATTTACTCGTATTACTAATGCTGGTGTATTAGAGAGTCATCCTCATGATGTAGCTATAACAAGTGAGGCTCCTAACTATAGCCGTCCTCAGTAATATTGTGTAGTAGATAATTATAGCATGGGTCATGTGTATAGAGTAAATAATATATATGATTCATGCTTTTTTGATTTCTATATATTAGATGTATAAAATAATTTCTTTAATACTTCTTTTGTTTTCCTGTGTTGTAGACCTTATGTCGAAGGACGCTGTATTGCTCACTATTGATGGTGAGGATGTGTATTTGTCGGAGTTTGTTTATTCGTATAAGAGGGCTGATGCATTAAAACATTGTTCTGTTGATGATTATTTCCATTATTTCCTGAGGTGTAAGATGAAAGTGGCAGACGCAAGAAGAAGAGGATTGTCTGCCGATGGTTCTTTTGTTAGTAGAGTTAATGCATTGAAAAACATTGTTGTTTCTGAAAAAAGAAGTGATACTTTTGGCAGTTTCTGTCTGGAGGTTGTGAAACTGGAAGTGTATACTTATAGGTTGCCTCAAAGAAAAAGTAGAGATCGTGTAAATGTATCAAAGGCGGTGATGAATGATATTTATCATAAAGTATTGTCGGGGATGACTTTTGATGAAATTGTTTTGCAGAACAATGACTCAAATTTGCTTTGTGAAAACTATAATGACAGATGGATAGAACGTGACTTTTTGCTTGATGAACTTAATTCTGAAATAGAAAGACTTAGGGTAGGGGAAAATTCCAGTGTCATTTATTCTCCTGAGGGTATGCATGTGATAGTGTTGCGAGGAAAGGGAAGCTATAGGAATGTAGGTGTAGATGCCTGTGAAGGAATGTTTGTGAAACAATTGGAAGAATCACTTCTATTGAAAGAGTGGGATAGGAATGTTTCTCTTCCTTATATGAATTTTACGGAAAGTGATTTGAAAATGAGTTTCAAACATAACAAGAAAAGCTACAGATGGGAATATCCTCACTATAGAGGAATGGTTATTCACTGCAATAGCAAGAAATTGATTTCAAAACTCAGAAAGAAGTTGAAAAGACAACCTTTGCATAAATGGTCTGAAATAGTGAGAGAATATTGTAAAGATAAAAATGAAAAGGCTGTATTTGATATAGGGCTTTTTATGATAGGCAGTAACAGGTATGTCGACAAATTGGTCTTCAAATGTGGTGATTTTGAAAAGGATGATGATTATAGATATATTTCTGTAATAGGAAAGCTTCTTGATTATGAACCTGATGATTACATGGATGTTTACGATGAAGTGAAAAAAGATTACTTAAGTAAGGCTGAAGATAAGTTTTTCTGTGATTTGGAAAGGATATTGATGGTGGAAAAGCATCTGGACGTTTTAAAAACCGTTAATTGTAGTGCTAGTAATTAATTTAAGCAGTATCTTCGTTCGGTGATTATTAATATATAATGTGTTATAGATATATTTTAAGTTTGATTGTATCTGTTCCGCTTATTATTGCGGGTTGTACAGATGTGATAGAGCATAGAGGAAAGACTCCTTTAGTTCAGATAGGAAAGAAATTTCTTTATCAGGAGGATTTGTTCCCTGCTATACCTTCTGGTGTATCGGCAGAAGACAGTACGGAAATAGCCAGAAAGCTAATAAGGAATTGGGTAGATGATGTGCTTCTTCTGGATAAAGCTGAAGGTAATATACCTGATAATGATAGAATAGACAAACTGGTAGCTTCGTATAGGAATAATCTTATAGTGCATACTTATTTGGAACAAATCATAAATCAGGAAGTAGGTGAAAATATATCCGACAGTGAAGTGGAGGAGTATTATAATAAAAACAAGAATGGCTTTCTTGCTGATAAACCATATGTAAAGGGATTGTATTTGAAAGTGCCTTTAAATGCAAATGGTATATCGAAAGTGAGAAAATGGTATAAGCAGAATTCTGATGTTGCACTAGACAACATTGAAAAATATAGTTTGAAGAATGCTGTGGATTATATGTATTTTTATGATACATGGAAATCTTTGGATGAACTGTTTATGAAGTGTCCGTTAAGTAAGGACTCTGAAAAGGATGCTCTTCTGAAGGATAGAAGTGTTGAGGTAAAGGATACGGCTTTCTATTATTTTATCTATTTGGATAAGGTAGTGAAAAAAGGCGAAATATTGCCTCTTGAATATGCAAGTGGAGAAATAAAGGAAATGCTTATAAATACTAAGAGGGTGGATTTTATATCTCGTATGAAAGATGATTTATATAATAGTGCAATAGATAATAACGAAATAAAATATTTAAATAGATAAAATGAACAGATATAGTCTTATAAAATTGTGCGTTTGTATATTGTTTGCTTTTGTTGGAGCTAATGTCAATGCACAGGATAATGTAATCGATGAAGTGGTATGGGTAGTAGGTGATGAAGCTATCTTGAAATCCGATGTGGAAAATGAGCGATTGAACGCAATGTACGAAGATAGACGTTTTGACGGAGATCCGTATTGTGTGATTCCAGAAGAACTGGCGGTCCAAAAATTGTTTTTGCACCAGGCGGAAATAGATAGTGTTGTGGTATCAGATCAAGAAGTAATACAAGAGGTAGAGAGGCAGACAGCATGGCTTATGGAAAGAATAGGCTCGAAAGAAAAGATGGAGGAGTATTATAATAAGACTTCAACTCAGATTCGTGAGATGCTTCGCGAGAATATCAGAAATGGGCTTATTGTGCAGCAGATGCAGAGAAAACTTGTGGGAGATATAAAACTTACACCTGCAGAAGTGAGAAATTATTTTAAGGACCTGCCTTCAGATAGTATTCCTAGTATTCCTACTCAGGTTGAGGTACAGATTATAACGCGTGAACCAAAGGTTAAGGAAGAGGAGATAGACAGAATTAAAAAGACTTTGCGTGATTTTACAGACAGAATATATAAGGGTGAGTCTTTCTCTATGCTTGCCAGATTCTATTCGGAAGACCCTGGATCTGCCAGAAGAGGTGGTGAATATGGATTTATGGGACGCGGACAGCTTACTCCTGAATTTGCAAATGTAGTATTCAATTTGACTGATCCTAAGAAAGTATCTAAAGTATTCGAAACAGAATATGGTTATCATATAGCTCAGCTTATAGAAAAAAGAGGTGACCGTGTGAGCTATCGTCATATCTTGATGAAACCTAAGGTGGATGAAGAAGAAATCAATACTGCATTGAATAAACTTGATACATTGGCTAACGATATTAGAAAAGGTAAAGTGACATTTGATGAGGCTGCCACATGGATTTCGCAGGATAAGGATACAAGAAACAATCATGGACTTCTGGCCAATTCGGAGACTGGTACATCAAGGTTTGAAATGCAGCATCTTGCAGGACTTGTTTCCCAAGAACTTGCCAAAGTTGTGGAAGGTATGCAGATAGGTGAAGTGTCAAAACCGTTTACCATGATAAATAGTAGGGGTAAAGAGGTTTGTGCCATAGTGAAACTGAAGAATAGAATTGACGCTCATAAGGCAACCATAACAGAGGACTATCAGAGGCTGAAAGAAATGGTAACAGCCAAGAAAAGTGAAGAAAAAATTCAGAAATGGATTTTAGAAAAGCAGAAAAATACTTATGTACGCATTAATCCAAATTGGGCTAAATGCGATTTCAAATATCCAGGATGGATAAAAAAATGATAAATCTTACCTCTATATAGAAATAGAAGATGTTCAATAATAGAAAAAACATAAACTTCTTAGGCGGGCAGAGAATACTTTTTCTTGGTGTTCTCTGCCTGTTGGGCTTTAGTTTGATGGGGCATGCCCAAAGAAATAAGACTGCTGTCAATCAGCCTAAACAGAAAAGTAAGGTGTACTTGATTAAGGCGGATAGATTGAAGAAGGATGCTTCGAATCCTGATGCGCAAATAGTTGTAGGCAATGTGGTATTCAGACATGACAGTGTATACATGTATTGTGATAGTGCTTGCTATTATGATAAGATCAACTCGTTTGAAGCTTTTAATAATGTACGTATGGAACAAGGTGATACACTATTCTTATATGGCGACAGGCTGTATTATGACGGATTGTCACAAATAGCTCAGATGAGAATGAATGTGAAGATGGAGAACCGTACAACTACACTTCTTACCGATAGTTTGAACTATGACAGGATTTATAATCTTGGCTACTTCTTTGATGGCGGAACTATGATGGATGACCAGAATGTGCTTACTTCTGATTGGGGAGAGTATAGTCCTGGTACAAAGCAGTCTGTCTTTTATTATAATGTAAGCTTGGAAAATCCTCAGTTTACAATGCTTTCGGATACTCTTAAGTATAATACAGCTAATAAAATAGCCAACATAGTTGGACCTTCTGATATATACAGCGGTGAAAGTCATATATATTCTGAAAAAGGATATTATAATACTCAGACTGGTAAGGCTGATTTGTATGAACGCTCTGTATTGACAAATGATGGTAAACAACTGGTAAGTGATACGTTGTTCTACGATCGAAATTCAGGTGTAGGAGAGGCTTTCGGAAATATTGTAATGAATGATACTGTTCATAAAAATATGATGTTAGGTAATTATGGATGGTATAACGAAAAACTGAAAAATGCTTTTGTAACGCATAATGCTGTTGCTGTAGATTATTCGCAAGTGGATAGCTTGTTCCTTCATGCTGATACTTTAAGTCTGGATACTTACAATCTTGATACCGACTCGGTGTATCGCGAAGTAAAGGCCTACCATAAAGTAAGGTTTTACAGAACGGATGTGCAGGGAGTGGCAGACTCTTTGGTATTTTCTTCCAAAGACTCATGTCTGATAATGTATAAAGATCCTATATTATGGAATAAACAACAGCAATTGTTGGGCGAACAGATAAATATTTATATGAACGACAGTACTATAGATTGGGCTCATATTATAAATCAGACTCTTTCTGCCGAACAGATTCCTGTAGATACTACATTGTTCAATCAGATTTCTGGTAAGGAAATGAAGGCTTTCTTCGAGAAAGGGATGATGCATAAAGTGGAGATAGACGGTTCGGTAAGAGTCGTATACTATCCTATGGATTCAGACAGCCTTTTGATAGGGATGAATGTTTCGGAGACTAGTAAACTGGAAATATATTTACAAAACCAGCAGTTGGAACGCATGGTTATGAGTCCAAAGTCGAATGGTACATTGTTCCCTATGTCGCAGATTCCTTTTGATAAGAGTCGTCTTGATAATTTCGTTTGGTTTGATTATATTCGTCCTTTGAATAAGAATGATATATTTATATGGAGAGGAAAGAGGACAGAGGATTTGTTGAAGAAAAACGTACGTAGTCCGATTGTACTTCCAAACCATAATTTATTTGACGATAATAAGTAAACAAGCAGTTATGTTTTGTATTATGAATTATAATACAAAAAAACAATAGCTTGATTAGTACATAATTTTTTAATAAAAACTTATAATTATGGGAATGTTTTCAATGGGAAAACCTCGTTCTTTTCATCATGAATACATTTATGTTGATGAACGTAAGGAAAAATTACAGAAAATAGAAGAATCTGCAAAGCGTGATTTGGGAATGCTTCCTCCTAAGGAATTTTCTCCAGAGGATATAAGAGGTAAATTTGTAGAAGGAACAACTTACTTGAAGCGCCGTAAAGAGAGTGGTAGAAAACCGCTGGCTTATGGTACGTTATTTATAGCAATAATTGTTTTGCTGTTTATATTGAATTATCTTGTCACAGGTGAGTTTTCGTTTTAATGTTTAATATTTTATAGCGATATGAGCGATATAATCCGTTTGTTGCCTGATGCTGTAGCCAATCAAATAGCTGCAGGTGAAGTTATACAGCGTCCGGCTTCTGTCATAAAGGAACTTGTAGAGAATGCAGTTGATGCAGGTGCAACACATATAGACGTTTCTGTAACTGATGCAGGAAAGACTTGTATTCAAGTTGTAGATAATGGAAAAGGTATGTCCGAAACGGATGCTCGTCTTGCATTCGAACGTCACGCTACATCAAAGATAAGAGAAGCGGCCGATTTGTTTGCTCTTAATACAATGGGATTTAGAGGCGAGGCTCTGGCTTCGATTGCAGCTGTAGCAGAGGTAGAACTGCGCACTTGTCTGAAGGGAGAGCAGCTTGGTACATCTATAGTTATATCTGGAACTAAAGTGGAAATCCAAGAACCTATAGCTTGTCCTGAAGGTAGTAACTTTATGGTGAGGAATCTGTTCTTTAATGTTCCTGCCCGAAGAAAGTTTTTGAAATCAAATCAGACGGAGTTAAGCAATATAATAGCTGAATTCGAAAGGATAGCTCTTGTAAATCCTGATGTATCATTTACTTTTCATAATAATGGAACGGAAATATTGAACTTGCCTGCAATACAGCTGCGACAAAGGATTATGGGAGTATTTGGCAAAAAACTGAATCAAGATCTTTTGTCGCTTGACATTGATACGACAATGGTGAATATTCATGGCTTTATAGGAAAACCTGAAACGGCAAGAAAGAAAGGTGCGCGACAGTTTTTCTTTGTTAATGGTAGATATATGCGCCATCCTTATTTCCATAAAGCTCTTACCGAAGCATATGAACATCTTATTCCAGTGGGAGAGCAGGTTTCTTATTTTGTGTACTTCAACGTAGACCCGTCTCATATAGATGTTAATATACATCCTACTAAAACTGAAATAAAGTTTGAAAATGAACAGGCTATATGGCAAATATTGTCGGCAGCAGTAAAAGAGACACTTGGTAGATTTAACGCTGTTCCTTCAATTGATTTTGATACAGAGGGTATGCCTGATATTCCAGCCATAGATATGGGAGAATATACCAGCAGTGAACTACCTGCTACTTCGTATGACCCCTCATACAATCCGTTTAATACTTCATCTTCTGTTGTGCCGCCTTCATCTTATTCTTCGGTAGGGAAAAACAAGACTTCATGGGAGCCTCTTTATCTTGGAATGGAGAAAAAGAAATCAGAAAGCAGCTGGCATGACGCGCCAGGTACTTTAGGTGATGATATTGCTGATGAAATGGAACTTGAGAAAGAACCTGAAATAATAGAAAATACTATTTTTGATGATCATAAGAATGAAGTCGCTTCTGAAAGGGCTGCCCAGCATTATCAGTATAAAGGTACATACATACTTACATCTGTGAAATCGGGTCTGATGATTATAGATCAACATAGGGCTCACGTGCGTATATTGTATGATAGATATATGGAACTGATAAAGTCGCATACACATGTATCTCAGAGAATGCTTTTCCCGGATATGGTATATTTCTCTCCAGCAGAGATACCTGTACTCGAAGAAATAACCGATGATCTTTATTCTTTAGGATTTGATATAAGTCCGTTGGGTGGAGGCACTTATGCCATAAATGGAGTTCCAGCGAATATTGAAGGTCTTAACCCTGAACAACTTATTACCAATATGGTGCATGCCGCTAAAGAAAAAGGGTGTAAAGTAAAGGAAGAAGTTCAGAGTATGCTTGCATTGTCATTGGCTAAGGCTGCTGCAATTGTAGCTGGTCAAGTCCTCTCCAATGAAGAAATGAATGGTCTTGTAGATGGACTTTTTGCTGTTGTCACTCCTAATTACACTCCTGATGGAAAGACTGTTCTGACAGTTTTAAAGGAAGATGATATTGAAAAAATGTTTAAATGATTTTTTATATTTACTTTGCTTGTTTATGAGATTCGTATTTTTACTTTATATATTCTTTTGTATGTCATTAGGGGCACAGAATATTAATTCTATATTTATTTCTATGCCCGATTCTATTTCTCCGTTGCTAACGAAAGTGAACCGTCAGGATTTTGCTGATTTCTTGTCCTCAAGGATGAAGGCTGTTGTAAAAAACAAGTTTGGCGGAGAGTCTGAAATGATAAAATTGACTGATGATTATTTGCGTTTGAAGACTACTGATGTATCGGTAGAGGAAATGAAATTGCTTCCGCTGAATGATTCGGTAAATGTAGTATGTGTGGTTAAGACATATTCGGGTCCGGTTGAGGATAGTAATGTAGAGTTTTATACTACAGACTGGAAACAGTTATCCACAGACGACTATATAGAATTGCCAGTTCTTTCAGATTTTTATAATAAAAGTGACTCCTTGCCTGAATTTCAAGATATGTTCCTTTATAAAGGAGAACTTTCAGAAAAAAGCAATGACATTAAATTCATTTTCCAGTCTTTGAAAGTGACTGATAAGGAAACATCAGAATCTATATCAAGTCATGTAAAGAAATCAGTTGAGTATATATGGAATAATGGACGCTTTGATTTAAAAGATAAATAAAATCTTTTAGGTCTAAAGTGATGTATAACTCTTATGTTGTATAACATGAAAGGAGTGTACTTGTTCTTCTGTGAATTAAAAATACGACAAAAATAGTTAATGAGCTTTGTGTATAGTCTTTTATGTATTATCTTTACGAGGATTTTTTTAATAAAAGATTATGTACACGGAGCAATCCCAGACCTCCTTATAATAAAGAAAATAATATTAATAATGATTTTGAAATATCTTAAAACCGTATCCATAGCAGTATTTGCCATGGTGAGCGTAAATTCATCTGCTCAGGACTTGTTGGCAAAACAGGCTCCTATCGATAGAAAACTCAAGGCTGTAGACTCTGTAGCCTTGATTCGACAAATAGAATCCGAACAGGCTTTTTATCCTGCTTATACTCTGTATCCAGAGTGGAGTAATGACAGAGTACATGCTTATGGGAGCAAGGTAACAGTTCCTGATACATTTAGAATAGACTTGACAGGTTTTTGTATGCCTACAAATCATACAAAAATAACGTCTAAATGTGGACCGAGATGGAGACGTATGCACAACGGTTTGGATATTAAGGTTTATATAGGTGATACAATAAAAGCTGCTTTTGATGGCAGGGTACGTATCGTAAGATATGAACGTGCAGGATATGGGAAGTATGTGGTTATTCGCCATGATAACGGACTGGAAACCATTTATGGACACTTGTCTAAGCAATTGGTAAAAGAAGACGAATTTGTAAAGGCAGGAGATGTTATAGGTCTTGGAGGTAATACAGGGCGTTCTACAGGTTCCCATCTTCATTTCGAAACCAGATTATTAGGTCAGGTAATCAATCCTGAATTTTTGTTTGATTTTCCTAAGCAGGATATAGTATCAGATAATTACCTTTTTATAAAAGGTGCTAATATGTATAGCCATCAGCGGGCTCGTGCTCTAGCTGCAATAAAGAAAGGCAATTACAAGCAGGTAGTAGCTGCAAGTGGAGATATTAAATACCATAAAATTAGAAGAGGTGATACTTTGGGGGCTATTTCCAGAAGATATAATATTTCTATAAGTCGTTTATGTAAAATAAACGGAATAAAAACTAATACAACTCTCCGTATCGGTCAGGTATTGAGATGTTCTTGAAAAAACGGTTAATGGAAAATTTCTAAATATCAAAATTGAATTAAAAAGGTGGAAGCATAATGTTTTCCACCTTTTTTTGTTATGTTTTTCTTGAAAATTGAGTAACTTTGCCACATAATAAAATTCTATATGGAGGAAACAAAGCAACAGTTTGAACATGTAATAGAGGTTTGTCGTAACCTCTTCGAAAAAAAATTGCATGATTACGGTGCAGCATGGCGTATTATGCGTCCATCTTCTGTTACTGACCAGATATTTATAAAAGCAAATCGTATTCGTAGTATTGAAGTTAAAGGTGTAGCTCTTGTTGACGAAGGGATACGCTCGGAATTTATAGCTATAGTCAATTATGGTATAATAGGCCTGATACAGCTGGAACTGGGATATGCTGAAAAAGATGACCTGAGTGCAGACAAGGTTCTTGAACTATATGATACTTATTCCCGTAAGGCTTTGGAACTTATGCTTGCAAAGAACCATGATTATGGAGAAGCATGGAGAAGCATGCGTATATCATCATATACAGATCTTATATTGATGAAAATTTACAGAACCAAGCAGATTGAAGAGTTGAAAGGAGATACTTTGGTGTCCGAAGGAATAGATGCCAATTACATGGATATGATTAATTATTCATTATTTGGATTAATAAAACTGGATTTTGGAGAAAAATAAGTTTATAAATATAGTTGTTTTAGTATGGGTTAATATCTGTAGGGCTGTTCTTGCCACAGTGTTTATCTTGTCAGGATTCATAAAAGCCAATGATCCTATGGGTACTGTCTATAAGGTACAGGATTATATGGAGGCCATTGGATTTATGGATTTAGGTACAGGACTTATGCCGTATGTTGTGACATGGGCCATAGCGATGATTGAGTTTACGTTAGGTTCTTATTTCTTGTTTGGAATAAGGCGAAGGCTTGCATCTGTATTCAATATGTTTTTCATGTCTTTCATGACTGGCGTAACATTGTGGCTTGCTATAGATAACCCCATTTCAGACTGCGGATGTTTTGGTGATGCTCTGACGTTGACCAATTGGGAAACATTCTGGAAAAACATCTGTCTGATGGTTCCTTCTGTGACATTGTTTTTCAAGCATAGTCAGATTCTAAAGATTGTTACCAACAAAATGGACTGGCTGGTTGCCATGTATAGTTCCATATTTATATTTTTATTTACATATTATACATTCAGAAACTTACCTGTATTCGATTTTCGTCCATATCATATTGGTGCAGACATAAATAGAGGAATGGAAATACCGGAAGGAGCCAAACTATCAGTATATGAAACTATATTTACGTACGAAAAAAAAGGTGAGAAAAAGGATTTTACCATAGATAATTTTCCTACAGATTCTACATGGAAATTTGTTGAATCAAGAACAATTCTTAAAGAAAAGGGGTATGAACCTCCTATAAAAGATTTCTTGGCTATAAACAATGATGACGGCTTTGATATAACAGAGACCATTCTTGGAGAAAATTATGTATTTCTACTAGTGGCTCCGTGGCTTGAAAAAGCAGATGACAGTTCTATGGATTTGATAAACGAACTGTATGATTACTCACGAGATCATGGCTATGGATTTTATTGTGTTACAGCCTCGTCTGATGAGGCTATATCAAGATGGCAGGACTATACAGGGGCTGAATATCCTTTTGCTACTATGGACGAAATAACACTTAAGACAATTATACGTTCCAATCCTGGACTGGTGTTATTGAAAGATGGTGTAGTAATAAACAAATGGAGCAATTTTTCCATTCCTGACGAGTATCTTCTGACTGACTCTTTGGATAAACTAGACATAGGGCATCTTGAGATACAGACAGTATGGGATAAACTGAAGAATATTCTGGTTTGGTTTTTCGGTCCGTTACTTCTGTTTATCTTTGTCGATTTGTTGTGGCTTGGGTATCAGAAGAAGAACAAAATTGTTTCTTCATCTAGTAATAATGATAAATAAAGAATATACATTCTATATTTTTAACAATTAAATATTTAAAGTAATGAGAAAAAACATTGTAGCAGGAAACTGGAAAATGAACAAGAACCTGCAAGAAGGTATTGCTTTGGCAAAAGAATTGAACGAAGCTTTGGTAGCAGACAAACCAAACTGTGATGTTGTAATCTGTACTCCATTCATCCACTTGGCTTCTGTAACTCCTATCGTTGACAGCGCTGTTATCGGTGTAGGTGCAGAAAACTGTGCAGACAAAGTATCTGGAGCTTATACAGGTGAAGTTTCTGCAGAAATGGTAGCTTCTACTGGTGCTCAGTATGTTATCTTGGGTCACTCAGAACGTCGTGCTTACTATCACGAAACAGTAGAAATCCTTGACGAAAAAGTTAAATTGGCTTTGGCTAACAACTTGAAGCCTATTTTCTGTATCGGTGAAGTTCTTGAAGAACGTGAAGCAAACAAGCAGAATGAAGTTGTAGAAGCACAGTTGGCTTCTGTATTCTCTTTGTCTGCTGAAGATTTCGGTAAAGTAATCTTGGCTTACGAACCAGTTTGGGCTATCGGTACAGGCAAGACAGCTACTCCAGAACAGGCTCAGGAAATCCACGCTCATATCCGTTCGTTGGTAGCTGCAAAATATGGTAACGAAGTTGCAGAAAACACTTCAATCCTTTATGGTGGTAGCTGCAAGCCTTCAAATGCTAAGGAATTGTTCGCAAATCCTGATGTAGACGGTGGTTTGATTGGTGGCGCTGCTTTGAAAGTTGCTGACTTCAAGGGTATAATCGATGCTTTTAAATAATTTGATTATAGATTATTATTCGCATTAATGACTTAATATGACAGTATCACTTTCATTTTCTTGATAGTGGTACTGTCTTGTTGTATTTAATTTTTTATAGATACCGGTATGATAAAAAATATACTTTCTTTTATATTTACAGTTTTTGCAGTTGCAGCTTCAGCCCAGACCACAATCGTAGAAAGTTTACAGGTTGAAAAGTCCGGACAGGGAAGAGTGACAGTTCATCATGATGCCAGTATATCATCTTTGATAGGTAAAAGATTTGTCAGTGCAGGTTTGCCTGAAAGTCAGAGGATGATAAAGACCAGAGGTTATCGTGTGCAGGTATATGCAGGAAACAACTCCCGTCAGGCAAGGAATGATGCAAATTCAGTAGCAGAAAAAGTAAAAGAAAAGTTTCCGGAAATGCCGGTCTATACATTCTTTCAGCCGCCACGTTGGCTTTGCAGGGTAGGCGATTATAAAAGTATTGAGGAAGCCCATGTTGCAATGATGCTATTGAAGAATACCGGAGTATTTAAAGAAGTGGCAATAGTGCGTGAACAGATAAATATCCCTATAGAATAAAGATATGATGCAGACAAATGATTTGATAAATTGGCCTGAAGATAAAGTTCTGAAGCTGATGTCTCATTACAAAGAGATTTTGACTTTGCTTGGAGAAGATTCTGAAAGAGAAGGACTTATAAAGACTCCGGAGCGAGTAGCCAAAGCTATGCTTACACTTACACGAGGTTATGAAATGGATCCTAAGTCGGTTCTTAATGCAGCAAAGTTCAAGGAAGAATACAGTCAGATGGTTATAGTAAAGGATATAGATTTCTTTTCTATGTGTGAGCATCATATGCTTCCTTTCTACGGCAAGGCTCATGTGGCATATATTCCTAATGGCTATATCACTGGTCTCAGCAAGATAGCACGTGTAGTGGATATATTTTCTCATCGTCTTCAGGTACAGGAGCGTATGACTCTTCAGATAAAAGAGTGTATTCAGGAGACTCTGAATCCATTAGGAGTAATGGTAGTGCTTGAGGCAAAGCATATGTGTATGCAGATGAGAGGAGTTGAAAAACAAAATTCCGTGACAACTACTTCTGATTTTACCGGTGCTTTCAATCAGGCAAAGACAAGAGAAGAGTTTATGAATCTGATAAGAAATAACCGTTAATAAAGTCCCATAGCTCTGTCTCCTGCATGTTTCATAATGATGTTCTGGGTTTCCGACAAGTCTCTGAAGTGAGTCATTATTTCAGCACATTTCTTAGGGTCAGAAGCTATTTCAGGATTATTGAGGGCCTGCATGGTATGTTTCATCTCTTCCTTCAATATTGAAATTTTGAATTCTAACAACAGGCGTGGAACCAATTCGTAAAGTCGTTCTTCGTCTGTTATTATTGTCTGTGTCCTATAATACAGGTTGCTCAGCTGATAACGGTCGTTTGCCATATCAGCAGCAGTCTTGCTTATCTCTGGGTCCGGGTGGGCTATAAAATACTTCTCGGCTGTAAAGGTGTCTGTATTGACATTGTTTTCTGCTTCCTTTAAAATCTTTCTGTGTATAGGATTATGGAATTGTATGTCATCTTCCTTTAGGCTTGACGAAATATATTCAGTTACGGTTATAGGCAATTCCTCAGAATTTTCATCTTCTATGTAGCAAACTATTTTTTCTCCATATCTGATTATCATCTTTACAAGATTCCTTTCCTGTTCGTAGAATACTTTGTTTTCATTCCCGCTTATTGGAATATATGAAGTATAGTTATCTACAAATTCTGCCACAGATTCTTTCTGTGCAGTTTCAATGTCGGATGCGTTGTTTATCGAAGTAGGAGTTGCTCCTGCTCCGGATATTTCTGTATTATTGCCGGCAGAAGAGTCTTCACCCTTATTGCCGTCAGTGTTCGCACCTTGTTTTGCCTCGGCTTGTCTCTTGGTATACTCTTCTCTTTGTTTTTTTCTTTCGGTCTCTTTTTCCTTGTTTATAACAGACTGTTCTATAAATCTCACAGTAGCATCAAGAAGTATTTTCTCTTCCATATTAAGAAGAGTACTACATTCCTTGATATATACAGACCTTACAATCTCTTCGGGTATAACAGAGATACTCTTCACTATACTCGAAATCAGTTCGGCACGTTTTATAGGGTCTTTTCCTGCCTCTTCCATCAGCAGATTGGTCTTGAAGCGTATAAAGTCTACCTCATTATTGTTGATATAAGCCTGATATTCAGTAGCATTATGTTTTCTTGCAAAACTGTCGGGATCTTCTCCGTCGGGCAGAAGACACACCTTTATGTTCATGCCTTCTTCAAGAAGCATGTCGATACCTCGGATGCTGGCTTTTATGCCCGCACCATCGCCGTCATAAAGAACCGTGATATTATTTGTGAAACGATGTATAAGGCGTATCTGGTCGGTAGTAAGTGCCGTGCCTGAAGATGCCACAACATTTTCTATACCGCTTTGATGCATTGATATGACATCAGTATATCCTTCCACCAGATAACATCTGTCTTGGCGGATTATAGATTGCTTTGCGAAGAATATGCCATAGAGTTCTCTGCTTTTGTGATATATTTCGGACTCTGGAGAATTGACATACTTCATTTGGACGTGCTTGGTCTCCGAATTCAATACACGTCCTCCAAAGGCTACAATCTTTCCGGTGATATTATGTACAGGAAATATTACTCGTCCCCAGAATCTGTCTCTCATGGTTTTGCCATCATCCTTCAAGAAACACAGTCCTGTCTTGATAAGCATTTCAGGCTTGTATCCTTTCTGTATGGCAGTCCGGGCAAGTGCATCTTTTGCTTCGGTGCTGAATCCTATCTGGAATTTCTTTATAATATCGTCGCGGAATCCTCTCTGGCGAAGGTAAGTCATACCTATGCTTTGTCCGTCTACGTTGTTGTATAGTATATCCTGAAAGTATTCGGCTGCAAACTGATTGACAACAAACAGACTTTCGCGAAGGCTGTGCGACTGTTTCTCTTCGTCTGTAAGTTCACGTTCCTTTATCTCGATGTTATATTTCTTGGCAAGCCATTTCAGAGCCTCATAGTATGAAAGCTGCTCATGCTCCATAATGAAGTGTACCACATTTCCTCCCTTGCCGCAACTGAAACACTTGCAAACACCTTTGCTTGGAGATACACTGAATGAAGGGGTTTTTTCGTTGTGGAAAGGACACAATCCAACGTAGTTTACTCCGCGTTTTCGCAGAGTAACAAAGTCTGACACCACATCTACAATCTGTGCGGTATCAAGTATTCTGTCTATGGTAGCCTGATCAATCATACGTGGTGCAAAAGTAGGTATTTTCTATGTAAAATCCTTGTATAATTTATATATTTGCTTTCTCTCTTAGATTAACTCCATAAAATAACTTTTCATTTGATTATATCACCATACAGGTCTCCTTGCTTTCCATCAATAATCATAAACGGCATTTCTTCTCTTTCCGATGTCAGATTTTCCAACCGGCATAGTTTGTATTTCAGTATTTCGTAAGTCAAACGACAGTTGGTAAGTGATGCAAAGTACAAAAAAATAAAGGGAGGCTCGCAATGAACCTCCCTTTATAAGATATAATCAGAAAATGATTATTTAATGTTAGGATTAAGTTTGTTCCATTCAGCAACTGGAGGAAGAACACCCATAGCGATAACTTCATCACGAAGAGCACACAAGTGCTTGTAGCTGTTGTCAAGAGCAGCCTGTTCTTCAGCAGTACCGTTAAGTTCAGCGCAGTGGCAGCCTTCAGTGTCGATAGAAGTTTCCCAAGCCATCATGATGTGGTCGTACTTATCGTTTGATACGTAAGTACCAGCAGGCCAGCGGAATGCTTTGCCACCCATAGCAGCACCAATCATTTCGATAGAAACGTATGATGGGCTCTGGAAAGAAGAACGTCCGCGAAGGTTGATGATGTTAGCACCACCCTTAGTAACTTTCTGCTGGATTTCTGCCCACTGTTCTGCAGTAAGAGCATCAGTACCGATGATGTCAGTCAATGCTTTGCCGTTAACTTTTGCAGTAGAAGCAAATACAGCCATCTGTTCGCCATGTCCACCATAAGTACGGCAGTTTTCTACAGCGTCCATAGATACTCCGAAGTGCTTAGCAAGCTCGCTGCGAAGACGAGTAGAGTCAAGACCTGCAAGAGTTGTAACCTGACCTGGTTTCAAACCTGAATACAACAATGTGATAAGACCGGTGATGTCAGCTGGGTTGAAGATAACAACGATGTGTTTTACGTCTGGACAATAAGTTTTAACGTTCTTACCGAATTCTTCAGCAATAGCAGCATTACCCTTAAGAAGGTCTTCACGAGTCATGCCTGCCTTACGGGCAGCACCACCTGAGTTTACGATATATTTAGCACCAGTCAAAGCTTCTTTAATGTCAGAAGTGAAAGTGATGTTAACACCTTCGAAACCACAGTGGAACAATTCTTCTGCTACACCTTCCAAACCTGGAGCGTATGGGTCATACAAACAGATGTTGTTAGTCAAGCCCATCATGATTGCAGTTTGAGCCATGTTAGATCCGATCATGCCGGCAGCACCTACGATAGTAAGTTTTTCGTTTGTTACAAATTTCATAATTCTTATTGTTTAAGTGTGTATAAAAGTATTCTTTTGTATTCTTTATATGACGCAAAGTTAAAAAAAGTTCTTGAAGAAATGCTATATATATGGTGCGAAAAATCAGTTTTTTTCATAATTACGGAAAAAAATCATTATTTCCAAAATGGTGGCTTTAAATTGTAAAGGTGATGTTGCAATTTCATATTAGGTATGTATTGAAGTATTGTTTTTCTGTGTGGTAGAAGATACGAATAAGACAAAAAAAAGGCGCCATTTCATTAAAAATGAATGCCGCCGGCTTCTTAAAGAACCCCCCTTTAGGGTTCTTTTCATCTTGTTTTTCAAGTTTTTTTGTTATCCTTCTTTTTTCTCTTTTTACCTAAATACTAAAACCTATTATCCTTTTTACCTTTTAAACCTTAAACCTGAAAACTAAATCTAATTTTTACCTTTTATTAAACTAATACCTAAAACTAAATCTTTTAACCTTTAAAATAATACCTAATAAATCTAATACCTTTTATTTCTTTTCAAAATTGATTAAGTCTTGTATAATTTTATTTTGTGTTAGTGTCTCTGGTTTCACAACCACAATGCAAAGGTATGACTTTTTTCTTAAAAGACAATGCTATTGAGCATGTTTTTGTGCTAAATAATGTTTTTCTTGATTTATATCATGTTTGTGGCTTGTAAGGCGTTTGAAAAGGTTTGTATAGTGCGTTATTAAGACAAATGCTTGATGGGCGCTTGTTTTAGTTGATAAAATCGTAACTACACGATGTTTGGCGGCTGTAGATTGTTAAATTGACATTTCGGTGTATAGTGTATTGTCGGTCGATTGCTTTTTTATAGCCTTGCTGTTATATTTGGGGAGGTAAACAATGGCAATAATGGCAAACATATGTAATGTGCAGACCCGTAAATCCAAGGACCTGTTATAGCTCTTAATGGCTTTAATGACAAATGATGTGTTTTCAGGAAATGCCTTGTGGTTTTCTGTGAATGTGGCTTTCGCTTGTATGGATGTAACTTGCATTTATACAGATAGAGCTTCCGTTTGTGTAAATGAAAATTTCATTTATAGAAAACGGCTGCTCGATTTATAGAAACAGTAGTCTGGCTATGGTTTTATTTGATGAAACCGGTGTCGAACAGGTTGGGTGATTTGATTATCCTCTGATTGCTGCTGCCTCTGAACTCAAGGGTAGGAGAGTAAAGTTTTTCATCGAACTTTCCGTCTACAAGAACATCTATATATTTAAGTAAGCTGTTCCTTTTGTCGTCAGACTGTATTTCCTCAATTGTATATCCAGTATAGCACCATATATTCATATCTGTGCGCTCTTTGACTTCTTTCAATACAAGAAGAAATTCATCAGGATTGAAAAAAGGGTCGCCACCTGAAAATGTCACTCCGTCTAGTAGTGGATTAGAGTTGATTTCTTCTATCATTCTATCAAGCACTTCATCAGTTAGAGGTTTTCCGGCTTTTGGATTCCACGACTCTGGGTTGTGGCATCCTTTGCATTTATGGCTGCATCCGGATAGGTAGATTGAGTAACGGATGCCTTCGCCGTCGACGATAGTTTCGGGATATGTATATAGGAAGTTCAGCATGATATATTGTAGTAAGAATATTTTTAATGAATAATAGAATTCAAAGTTACATTTTTTTTCTAGCAAACAAAGAATATTTATTTAAACAATAAAACAAGATTAGTTAAATTAAGTATAGTAATGAGTAGTTGTATTATAATCTAGTTGTAGTACAGTTAAATATAGTAAAATATTTGTGTGTTACAAAAAAAATACTGTTATTTGTCATACAAATAATATAAATATGACAAGATGGATAGTTTGAGGATTTTAAAAACTAATATAACTTTAGTAGATCAGGTTGAAGATAGATTGTTGAATTACTTTAAGGATAATGATTTAAAAGTTGGAGATTCAATACCAAATGAGATGGTTTTGTCTGAATCATTGGGTGTAGCACGTAATGTTTTACGTGAAGCTTTAAGTAGATTGAAGATGATAGGTATGATAGAATCTCGTCCACGTAGGGGTATGATACTTCGTGAACCGTCGTTGCTTGGTGGAATGAAGCGAATAGTAGATCCTCGTATATTAAGTGAGTCGTCTTTGTTTGATATTTTAGAATTTCGTATTGCTTTGGAAATAGGAATATGTAGTGATGTATTTAAGAATCTAACAGATGATGATTTGTGTGATTTAGAAGAAATAGAACGTACTGGAGAAATGTTAGGTAATAATGAATATTCATCAGTAAGTGAGTATTCTTTTCATTCTAAACTTTATGAAATAACAGGTAACAGAACTATTTCAGAGTTTCAAAGTGTTATTCGCCCTGTTATGGAATTTGTGAAATGTAAATTTAAAGATTTACTAGAACCGATAAATATTGAAATAAAAGAAAAGGGAGATCTAATTACTCATCATGATTTGCTCGTTTTATTGAAAAATAGAGATGAGGATGGCTTTCGTAAAGCTTTGGAAAAACATTTCGTCGTCTATAAAATATTGTTAGGCAAAATGAACAGATAATTATTAAAATAGTGTACAACCTTAAAATTATGATTAGGAAAACATTTTATATTATTTTTATTTTACTTTTTGGTTTAGTAAAAATATTTGCAGAAGATAGTAAGTCTTTTTCTTGGGAGGAAAAGATAATATGGGATAACTCTTTTATATTACCTGATATTGACGGAAAACCTAATGCTGGATTGGCAGGAGCGTTTTCCGGATTTATCGGTAATAATCTCGTGATAGTAGGTGGTGCTAACTTTCCAGATAAGAAACCTTGGGAAGAAGGAGGTAAGAAGGTATGGTGGAATACATTATATTATACAGACATCAACAGCAGACAATGGAATATAATAGAAAATGCACTTCCTGAAAAAATTGCTTATGGTGTATCAATAAATTTGCCCGAAGGATTGCTTTGTATAGGAGGCTGTAATTCAGAACATTGTTATAATGACGTATTTCTCTTGACTTTACAGAATGGGAAGGTTGATATCTCAACAGATTGGCCTTCATTGCCTGTTCCTTTGGCTAATGCTACAGGTGCTTTGTTGGGAAATAAGATATTTATTGCAGGTGGACAAGAAAATATGAACGCTCAATGTGCTAGTTCTCATTTTTTTATGCTTGATCTTTCCAATAAGGATGATGGGTGGCATAAACTTGACACATGGCCAGGAAAAGCAAGAGGATTTGCTGTAAGTGCAGTGCAGAATAATGGTATAAACAAATGTTTTTATCTGTTCAGTGGTCGTAATTATGATTCTGATGGAAATATAGAAATTCTCAAAGATGGATACGAGTATAATCCTATAACTGGAAAGTGGAAGAAACTGCATGGTGAGTTCCCTATTATGGCTGGGACGGCAATCGCACAAGGAGCCAATCATATTATGTTGTTGGGTGGATCTGATACAATGCTGCCAGCAAGTGAATCACATCCTGGATTTGATAGAAACATACGTTTGTTTCACACAATTACACAAACATTGGTTATAAAAGATGAATGTCCGTACCAGATTGCTTTGACTACAAATTTGGTGTCACATAATGGCAGTATTTATCTGACTAGTGGTGAAATTTATCCTGGAATACGTACTCCTAATATTTTGTCGTTTCACATATCTTCGTATGATAAAGGATTTGGATTGATAAACTATTTGGTAATAGCACTTTACTTCTTGTTGTTGGTGTATATAGGTTATTATTTTTCTAAGCGTCAGAAAAGTACTGAAGATTATTTTAAAGGTGGTGGACGAATACCGTGGTGGGTTGTAGGTCTGAGTATTTTTGGAACAGCACTTAGTGCCATAACCTTTATGGCTATTCCTGCTAAAGCCTATGCTTCAGACTGGAGTTATATATTTATCAATGCTGGTATATTGATGGTTGCTCCAATAATCATATACCTGTTTATACCTTTTTTCAGGAAACTAGATTGTACTACAGCTTACGAGTATCTTGAAGCACGTTTCAATTATGTGATCCGTGTATTTTCAAGTGTTTCTTTCATACTTTTTCAAATAGGAAGAATGGGAGTTGTGCTTTATCTCCCTGCTATAGCTCTGAATGTGGTTACAGGTATGGATATAATACTTTGTATCAGTCTGATGGGTATATTGGGTCTGGCTTATACAATGATGGGAGGTATTGAGGCAGTAGTATGGACAGAAGCACTCCAGGTAGTGGTGCTGATGGGTGGAGCAATTCTCTGTATATTCTATATGGTATACAATACAGATGGAGGTTTTGCTGGTATCATATCTGTGGCATCAGCAGGAAATAAATTCAGTTTGGGCAGTATTGCTTTTGATTTTAAGCAGCCTGCATTATGGACTGTACTGATAGGTTCATTTTTTACAAATCTTACTACATACGGAACAGATCAGACAATGGTTCAGCGATATATGACAACTGAAACAGAAACGAAAGCAAGAAAAAGTGTATTGACTAATGCATTCCTTACTATCCCAGCATCATTTATATTCTTTTTTGTGGGAACAGCACTTTATGTATTTTACAAGCAGCATCCTGCAGAATTGAGTATGACAATAAACGATGGTGATGCCATTTTCCCTTGGTATATATTTAGTCAGTTACCGCAAGGAGTGACAGGTCTTCTTATTTCAGGAATATTTGCAGCAGCCATGTCTACTTTAAGTAGTAGTATGAATTCTGCAGCAACAGCTTATATAGTGGATATTCATTCTAGATATCATAAAGTATGTGGTTTGGCTACGGCAAAGAGAGCAACGGCTATATTGGGATGTTTGGGTATTGGTTTTTCATATATAATGGCTACTTGGGAGATACATTCCCTATGGGATGAGTTTAATAAAATTTTGGGCTTGATACTTGGAAGTATGGGCGGACTTTTTCTGTTAGGAATTCTTACAATACGTGCCAATTCATGGGGAGCAATGTGCGGTATTGTAGTAAGTATTATTGTGCAGATTTATTTCATTAATACACAATCCGTACATCTCCTGCTTTATACTGCTACAGGTATAATATCTTGCTTTGTAATTGGTTATATATGCAGTTTTTTATTTACGAATGACAAGAATGATATAACTCATCTAACAATTTATAAACATTAAAATTTTTATTGACAATGAAAAATTACGAACGATTGAAAGGAATGGTAGCGGCTACCTTTACTCCTATGCATGAAGACGGAAGTCTTAATTTGGAAATGATAGATAAGTATGCCGATTACATTGCAACAGAGGAAATTACTGGAGTTTTTGTATGTGGAACTACTGGAGAGTCTTTATCTCTTACAATAAATGAAAGAAAGGAGATATTAGAAAAATGGATTAAATCTGCAAAAGGGCGTTTTAAAGTAATAGCCCATGTAGGATGTAATTCTCAGTTGGAAGCGATGGAATTGGCAAGGCATGCAATGCAGTCTGGAGCATATGCGATAGGTGCTATGGCTCCAAGTTTCTTTAAACCTGCAACAATAACAGACTTAGTGGATTATTTTGCACCTATAGCGGCAAGTGCAGAAGAACTTCCGTTCTATTATTATAATATGCCTTCAATGACGGGGGTGTCATTGCCTGTTGCACAGTTTCTTGTAGAAGGTAAAAAACGTATGCCAAATCTTGTAGGAGTAAAATTTACTCACAACAATCTTATGGAGATGGGAGAATGCCTTTCACTTGAAAATGGAGCTTTTGAGGTATTACATGGTTATGATGAAATTCTTATTGCAGGACTTGCTTTTGGGGCAGTAGCTGGAGTGGGCAGTACATACAATTATATACCGCAAGTATATAAAGGTATTTTTACAGCAATGGAAAACAACGATTTGAATACAGCTCGTAGATTGCAGAATATTTCAATAGATATCGTGAAAATAATAATAAAGTATGGTGGTGGCATAAGAGGCGGAAAGGCTATAATGAAACTTATAGGAATAGATTGTGGACCTTGTCGTTTGCCTATTCATCAGTTTGGTAAGGATGAATATGATAACCTGCGAGAAGATTTAGAAGCAAAAGAATTTTATAAATTAAAAAAAGTATGATTCAGAAAACAATCTTGGCAGAATAACTTTTCATTATCATACTTTTTTATCTAATATATTACAAATATGAAAAATATATTTTTAAAATCCTATTTAATAATTAATTTATTATTTATTGGAGTGTGTTTTAATTCTTTATATTCTCAAAATGAACGTAAAATAAGTGGCGTGATTAGGGATATTAGGAATGAACCTATTATTGGTGCAACAATAATGATGAATGATTCTCAACAAGGTACTATTTCAGATATGGATGGTAATTTTTCTTTAAATATATCTGTTACAACGAAACAGTTGCAAATCTCTTATATCGGAATGAAGACCTTAATACTGAAACTGTCAGAGAAGAATTTTTATGAAATAGTATTAGAAGATGAATCAATAGCTTTAGAGGAAGTTGTCGCGATAGGATATGGTACACAAACTAAATCTACAATAACATCAGGCATTTCTTCTGTAAAGAAAGGAGAGTTGTTATCATCAGTTTCTGCTTCTCCCCTCAATAATTTACAAGGTAAAGTTGCAGGTTTGGATATTCGTCAGACAACAGGACAACCAGGAGCGCAACCTGTTGTTTTGATTCGTGGAGGTTCTACTGACCCAGCAAATGATACGCCTTTATTTGTTATTGATGGAGTAATTAGAGAGAACATGGATGGTATCAATCAAGAGGATATAGAGTCTATGGAAATTTTGAAAGATGCTGCATCTTCAGCTATATATGGAGCCAAGGGTGCTAATGGAATTATTTTAATAACAACAAAGAATGGTGCCTCTAATGGTGGTAAGGCTACAATCTCTGCATCTTATCGTATGGGTATAGAGAAAATACGCAAGAACTATCCGTTTACAAATGCATATGATTATTTATATGCTTCTCGTTTAGCTGGAGCAAGAGGTATAAATGATTCAAATGTAACTGGACGTTTGGAAGGTGGTGCATACCCATATTCAACAGGTAATATTAATTATAAAAATGGGAATCTTGTAGGTTATGGTTATTCAAGATTTACGACAGAGTATTTAGATGATTTAATATTGAATATGGGACAGGCATATGTTGATGATTTGTTGAATAATAAAGGATACGAAACAATGAAAGATCCTTATTCTGGTAAAGACTTGATATTTAAAGATAATAATTATCAAAAAGATGTCCTTTTTAAAACAGCTATAACCCATAATTATGATATTAGTGCTTCAGGAGGTACGGAAAAAGCTAACTATTATGTTAGTCTTGGTTATATTAATGCTGAAGGTATGGTGCTAGGTACAGGTTATGATCGCTTTAGTTTGACGGCTAATGGAAATTATAGTTTAAAGGATAATTTAAAAATAAACATGGGAATAAAGCACTCTACTATTTCTAATAAGGGAACAGATCCAGCAGGAAGTGGTACAAGTACTTTAGATCGTTCATCAAGGTATCCTACAACTTTTAGACTATATTATGATGATGGGACTCCTGGTATAGGTGAATCTGGAGGTTCGCCTAGAAACAGACTACATGAACTTTATTATCAAGATATAACGGACAAAAGTTATATAACGTCTTTCCAAATGGGGTTGGATTGGGAAATATTTCCTGGTTTTCACTTTAAACCTTCAGGTTCATATTATATAAAGGAGTATATTTATCGTTTCTTTGAGAAATATAATGAGTTTAATAAAAGTCGTGTAACTCGTGAAAATCATAATCAATACAAACAAGTGATGGCTGATGCCGTATTGAGTTACGATAAACAAATTAATGAACATTCTTTGGGTGCAATGTTAGGTATGAGTTATTCTGTTAATAATAATTACAAATTACAAGGAACAGGGCGTAATGCTGCTACTGATTATATTCCAACTTTAGCACCAAGCAAGGAAGAAGATCAAAGAACTACATCTTCTTTATATGAGGAGAGGTTGCTTGGTTATTTTACACGTGTAAATTATGATTATAAAAAGCGTTATTTATTATCAGCATCCTTACGATATGATGGTGCTTCGCAATTTTCGGAAGATCATAAATATGCTTTATTCCCTGCTGTTTCTATGGGATGGAATATGCATTATGAAAATTGGTTTCCTAAAGATATAATTAATAGATTGAAGTTACGAGCAAGTTGGGGACAAACAGGTAATAATAAATTATCTTATTCTAATACTCAAGGTGAGTATAATACATATATATATGGAGGAAATCCTGGAGTTTTAAATAGTGTATTGGCTAATAAATCCTTGATTTGGGAGACAACTTCAAATGTGGATTTGGGATTTGATGCAGCTTTTTTAAATAATAAATTAGAGCTATCATTTACAGGATATAACAAATTGACTACAGATCGTCTTTATGACAAATCTTTACCTGCGGAAACAGGCTTTTCTTCTATTAAAGCAAATTTAGGTACAGTACAAAATAAAGGTATAGAACTTTCTATAACAGCTCATCCTTTGTCTTCAAGTTCTCCAATAAATTGGGAAATAATAGGCTCTTTTTCAATGAATAGAACTTATATGAAGAAATTGCCTGATAATGGTAGAAATAAAAATCGCATTCAAGGTGGTTTGATATGGAATGGTAAAACAGGAGAATATATAGAAGCAGGAGGTCTGGCTGAAGGTGAGCGTATTGGTGGAAGATGGGGATATGTTTTTCAAGGAGTTTATGACACTAATGAGGAAGCTGCTAAAGCTCCTGAAGATACAAAAGTTTCAGGGTCTAAATTAGGAAAGAATAAAGTGGCTGGTGATGCTAAATGGGCTGATTTAGATAATAATGGTATAATAGATGATAGAGATATAGCTTTTATGGGATGGGCAAATCCTGATAAAAAAGGAGCTTTGATAAATTCGTTGAATTATAAGAATTTTTCGTTAAAGTTTGTTGTTGATTTTGCTTTAGGGCATACTATTGCTAATGTATGGAGAGCACGTTCTAATGCTAATGCTAGAAATGCAATAATAACAACTACTGATGTTGTTAATGGAAATATATGGTGGAATACAGGTGATGCTTCTTCTTGTAAGTATCCTCGTTATGATAATGCTTCTGATTGGGATAATGGCTATCGTAATCATATGCGCACTATTGCATATGCAGGGATGAATAGTAATGGTAATGCTGATAATAGTGCATATTATAGCAAAGGCGATTATTTATGTTTTAGAGAAATTACTCTTGGTTATGAAATGCCTAAGAAAGTGTGTTCAAAATTGAGATTGAATAGTATATTTTTAACAGCAGGAGTTAACAATCTAGGTTATATAACAGCTTTTGATGGATTAAACCCTGAACAATATGATGGTAATGAAACAGGGGAGTATTTTATTCCGATACAATTTAATTTTGGTGTAAGATTAACTTTTTAATTAGAGATTATTATGAGAAATTTTTTTATTTTAGGATTAGCTTGTTGTTTAGGATTAGCAAGTTGCGATATTTTAGATGTTAATCCTGTGTCAACAATTACATCTGAATCGTTTTGGAAAAATCCAAGTGATGCAAAGGCTTATTTGACTGGAATATATAATAAAGTAAGGGGTTTGTATAATACTTCTTATTATGGTGAGGACAGAAGTGATGCTTTTAAACCAGGTGAAATAGGCCCAGTTTCTGTAGCATGGTCACAACAACTGCTGGAAAGTAATGCTCCATCGTATAGAAATGCATATTCTGTAATTCATCATACTAATTTATTGTTTTATAATATTGAAAATCTTAAATTTTCAAATGAAAAAGATAAAAATGATATCAAAGCTCAATGTTATTTTTTAAGAGCTTATACATATTTTTTATTACTACGATCTTGGGGAGAGGTACCTATAGTTAATCAACCTACTTTGTCAGATGATATAATTCCTTCTCCTCGTGCTTCTAAAGATGAAGTTGTTAAATTTATATTAGATGATTTGGAAAAATCTATTTCGTTATTTCAAGAAAATGGCTTTATTGATAAGAATATTGCTTCTAAACCAGCAGCTTATGCTTTGAGAGCTGATGTCTTTATGTGGAAAGCTAAGGTTTTGAATGGTGGTAAAGAAGATTTTCTTGCTGCTATTTCTGATATTGATAAAGTTGAAGAAAGTGGAGTTGAATTGTTGTCTGAATATTCAGAAATATTTAAGAATGATAATAAGAAAAATAAAGAGATAATATTTTCTTTTTATTTTGAGAGATATGAAACTGGTAATTTATATGTAGCAAGTAATTTGACTTCACGGACAGATAATTTATCTATGGCTGTTAATCTTGTAGATGCTGCAACATCACCAAATCAAAGTCGTCACGTATATGCTCCCAGTGATAAATTGAGAAAACTATATTTAGAGAATTCTGATGATAAACGTTATTGTGTGGCAATGATAGATTTAGTAGATTTTTCTGGAAAATTAATTTTGACTCAACAAAACAAATTTAGAGGAAAACAATATTCTGATGATTTATTTTTTGATGATGATTTGATAGCTTATAGATGGGGGGACTTGCTGTTATTACGTGCTGAAGCTAATGCTGCATTAAATAATTTGGAAAAATCACTTTATGATTTAAATAAAATTCGTAGTCGTGCAGGTTTGTCCAATTATTCTGGTAGCATGGATAAGTTGTCTATAGAAAAAGAATTATGTGATGAACGTTTTCGTGAACTTTTTCTTGAACAAAAAAGATGGTTTGATTTGTTACGTTTCCACTTTGGTGGTACAATAAATATTTATAATGAAGTTCCTAATTTAAAAGATAAGCCTAATTATCCGTTATATTTACCTATTAATTATAATGATATGGTTTTAAATGATAAACTTCTTCAAACAGAAGGTTATGAGAGTAATGTTAAAAGATAAATATAGATTTTAGTTATATTATTTGTTGATATGTAAATTTAATCATGGGCATAATAGTTTGCCCATGATTTAATATTGATAATATGAGAAAATTAATGATATATTCATTAACCCAAGTTTGATAGCCCAAAAAAATTTTAGCTATTTTTTAGCTGTATAATTTTACTAATCCATTGATTATCAGC
>JAHHQV010000032.1 GCA_020026175.1 Phocaeicola sp.
TGCTGCGATCAAGCCCTGGAGGATTCGAAGGGAGCTGGCCGTATGGGACTTACCCATATTTCAAAAAATCGTAAACAAACTTACTATTGTTTTTCGATTGCGAGTGCAAAGGTAGTCATTTTTTTAAAACAAACAATACTTAATGCTAAAAAAATGAATAAAAAATTTCCTCTTTATCATTTTTTGTCCTTTTTATTCCTTTTCTATACCGAAAAACAGTACTTTTGCAACGTTATATTAATATAATTTTTAAAACATGAGTATAGAAGACAAACCTAAGACATTACAACAGCCAGCTATGCACTTTGGCACATTTATGGGATTATTTTGGATTATAAAATTCACCTTTCTACCTTTAGGATTCAGAATCCCACTTCTTCAGCTGTTTTTTATTCTCATGACGTGTTTCGTCCCCATTCTAGGATATATATACGTACGAAAATACAGAGACAAATATTGTGATGGAGAATTATCTTTTATGAGAGGTTTTACATTTACTATTTCTATGTACTTTTTTGCAGCACTACTGTCAGCTGTAGGACATTACATATATTTCCAATTTATAGATCAAGGATTTATAATGAGCACTTATATGGGGCAATTGGAAGAAATAAAATCAAGTATTACTGGTGAATTGGAACTATCAATAGACCAACTGATAGAAAGCCTTGAAACCATATCATCGCTTTCACCATTACAACTCACCATGCAGTTAATATCACAAAATATTTTTTATGGAACTCTAATGGCCATTCCAACAGCTTTATTGGCCATGAAAAGAAAAAAACAATTCTAATTCATCAATATGGATATATCAGTAGTAATACCTTTATATAATGAAGAAGAGTCTCTGCCTGAACTATGTTCATGGATTGAAAAAGTAATGAAAGATAACAGGTTCAGTTATGAAATTATTTTTGTAAATGATGGCAGTACAGACAAATCATGGAATGTAATAGAAGAACTGAGCAATAAGTCTGAACATGTGAAAGGCATAAAATTCAGACGTAATTACGGAAAATCACCTGCTCTGTTTTGCGGATTCGAAAAAGCAGAAGGAGATGTAGTAATCACAATGGATGCCGACTTGCAAGATAGTCCTGAAGAAATTCCAGCACTATACAACATGATTATAACTGATGGATATGATCTTGTATCTGGATGGAAACAAAAGAGATATGACCCTCTGTCGAAAACCATACCGACCAAACTGTTCAATGCAACAGCAAGAGCCGTTTCGGGAATAAAGAACCTACACGACTTTAACTGTGGTCTTAAAGCATATAGAAAAGATGTAATAAAGAACATCGAAGTATATGGAGAAATGCACAGATACATTCCATATCTGGCTAAAAATGCTGGATTCTCTAAGATTGGAGAAAAAATAGTGCACCATCAAGCAAGAAAATATGGAAAGACTAAGTTCGGTCTCAACAGATTCATAAACGGATATCTAGACCTTATTACATTATGGTTTCTATCGACTTTCGGAGTAAAACCTATGCATATATTCGGATTCTTGGGATCTATCATGTTTATATTCGGATTCATTGCAGTAGCAGCTGTTGGATGTATGAAACTATACAACATGTATGCCGGAAACCATTATTCTCTGGTTACAGACAACCCATATTTCTATCTTGCTCTTACTACGATGATTCTAGGCACACAACTCTTCATAGCAGGATTCTTGGGAGAACTCATTGCAAGGAACTCACAGGAAAGAAACAAATACCAAATAGAAAAAGAACTATAACAAGGAATTTATGAATAAGCTACATTCAATATTAAGCATGATACTTTTTTCTGCAGTCGTGCTTAACAGCTGCGAGACAGAAAGCTGCCCTCCCAATGCTATGGCATATGCAGTATTCAGCATGGTAAATCAAAACGGGAAACCTATAACGCCTACTGTCCCTACAAGTGTCATTGGACAAGTTGTGGCCGATATCACAGTGCGAGATACCCTTGAAAATGGGAATATAATAGAAACAATAGTAAAAGACTCTGTAATAAATGACACTATAATAAATAAAGATTCAAAACTAAGTATGTTCAAAGTTCCATTGAGCTATTATGACAAGACTTCGTTTATTATAGACTATAACGGAAAACAAAAAGATAAAATTGAAATCACACACAGAAATATTCCGTATGTAATGGACATAGAATGTGGGACCATGATGTTTCATGAAGTTACAGGTGCGACCCACAGCAATGGAATAGATTCTATAGTTATTGTAAATCCCAATATAGACAATTATGAGAAGGAAAACTTCAAAATATATTTTACGGTTACTGATTCTCAGTAGTATCATCATAAGTCCTTTAAGTTCTTTCTCTCAAGATGTAAAAAAACAGATTGAAGATAAAGAAGACAAAGAAAAATTTTATCAAGGCTCTACCATAGGACTGGAGATAGCCGGATTAGGCAATTATGTCTTGGGAAGTGACATCATGAGTACAGAAACTATGTTTCAGGCAAATCTCCTGAACAAATACATGCCTGTGGTGGAAATTGGATTTGGAAAGACAAATACAACAAACGATGCTTCGGATATAAGATATAAGACATCAGCACCTTTTTTCAGAATAGGTGCCGATTATAATTTCTTTCATAACAAGAAGAATTTTCCTGGATATGTATATGGAGGATTAAGGTATGGATTCAGTACATTCAAATATGACATGGAAGCACCTACAATGTCGGACCCTAATTATGGAGGACAAATGGAAATTCCTTACTATTATCAAGGAATAAAAACTACAGCCCAATGGCTGGAAGTAGTAGGTGGCATGAAAGTAAAAATATACAAAGGTTTCTGTATGGGATGGAGTATAAGATACAAAAAAAGACTCAGCTATACTAAACATGAAAATTCAGAGCCTTGGTACATTCCAGGGTACGGAAAGAACAAGTCCACAGCATTTATGATTTCATATCACCTGATGTATAATATGCCTTTCTGATTACATGAACGATTTAGAAATATGGCTCTTAGCAGCAAGTATTGCCATCGACTGCTTTACTGTTTCTATAGCAAGTGGAATAATCATGAAAAAGGTATATTGGCATACCTTTTTAAGAATAAGTCTTTTGTTCGGTATTTTTCAAGCTATAATGCCTTTTATAGGATGGTTAGGCACCAATAGCCTACATAAAGAAATTGAAGCATACGACCACTGGATTACATTCGGGCTTCTATCTTTTATCGGTCTGAAAATGATAAGTGATTATTTCAGTAATAAAGATGAATGTAAGTTCAATCCTAACAAACTAAAGGTTGTACTTATGCTTGCCGTAGCTACCAGCATAGACGCTTTTGCTGTAGGCATTTCATTTACACTGACAGGATTCAACACAATCAGTTCACTGCTGTATCCTATTCTTGCCATAGGAATCACATCTTTCATTCTGTCTATAATAGGATGCTTGACTGGAGTTTTCTTTGGAAAAAAAATCAAAATCAGAATGGAACCCATAGGAGGAATAATTCTTATATGCATAGGAGTAAAAATACTTATAGAGCATCTTGGTACATCTTGACAAACTATTAACTATCACTTAATAATAAAACAATGAACAACAAGTCTATAAAATGGCAATTGCCTTTTCTCGTTCTACTGATTGTAGGAACTGTTATTATACTTAAGAAACAACCCCCTTTCCATACAGACCAAGGATTGGTGTTCGGAACAATTTACAAAATAACCTACCAACATAATGACAATCTGAAAGCAGAAATAGAAAATACTCTGAAAGAAATAGACAATTCTCTTTCTCCATTTAACAAGAAGTCTGTAATTACAAGTATAAACAATAATACAGATACATATGCCGACAAGCTGCTTACTGATGTATTCAATTTGTCTAAAAGAATTTCGGAAGAAACACATGGAGCTTTCGATATAACAGTAGCTCCACTTGTCAATGCTTGGGGATTCGGATTTGACAGTTCTACCAATGTTGACAAATCTACCATTGACTCACTCCGAGAGGTTATTGGGTTCAGTAAAGTTGAACTGAAGAACGGACATATCTACAAAAAAGACAAAAGGATAAAACTTGACTGTAGTGCCATAGCCAAAGGATACGGAGTTGACCATGTAGCAAGACTATTGGAAAGTAAGGGAGTGGAGAACTATATGGTAGACATAGGCGGAGAGCTAATGATGAAGGGTAAGAACTCAAAAATGAATGTCTGGAGAATAGGAATAAACAAGCCTGTTGACGATTCGCTTTCCGTAAACCAAGAGCTACAGACTATACTTGAAATAACCAATGCAGGTATGGCAACATCTGGAAATTACAGAAATTTCTACTACAAGGATGGAAAGAAATATGCACATACCATCGACCCAAGAACAGGCTATCCTATACAACACGATATATTATCGTCTACTGTAGTGGCAAAAGACTGTGCCACAGCAGATGCATACGCTACAGCTTTTATGGTTCTAGGTCTTGACTCTGCTATTGCGGTATGCAACTCCCATCCTGAAATCGAAGCCTACTTCATCTACTCTACAGACAAAGACTCTACAGCTATCTATTATACAGAAGGTATGAAGAAATTTATAAGAAAAAAATAATAAAATCATAAAAATAGCATTGCGACGTCTCCGTATATAAAAAATAGAATTGTCGCAATGCTAAAACTACAGGATGATACTATCATTGCATCAGCAAAATATTGCCTTTACTCTACTCCTTGTGCCGTCATAATTTTTCCTGCCTTGGCATCAATATAATAAAGTATCCCATCATATATAATGAAATTACCTATCTCTCTTTCTGGAAAATCAACTAAAATATCTATCATCTCACCTGTATCAATATTATAACGTTTTATTGTTCCGCTTTTTTCTGCAGAGACCAACATTTCACCACCATATATAATCATTCCTAATGGATATATATCAGTAAACCTGAACTCCTTATCAAATCCAATATGAGTTTCTTCTCCAAATTTTATTTGCATATCAGATGGAGTGAAAACCTGCACACTTCTCTCATAGCGGTCGGTAATATACATTTTTCCATCATGTTCATCTATTCCGTGAATACAAGGATAATAGTCGTAGCCAATCTTTATCTCATTTGATTTCACCTGACCAATCCAAGGTATTTTGAATGAAGGTTCTGTCAGTGCTTCGTATATCCAATATCCGCGTATAGTATTCTTATCGCGCACCATCAGACGTTCCCCACTCACACAAAGGCCATAACAATGAGTCATGCTATAAATATCATCACCCCATTTTCCGTCCGACCTTCCTATTACGTTTACAAACTCCAATGTTTCCCTATCAAATATATTGATGCGCGAATTATACATTCCAACAAATATCAACTTGTCAGAAACTGCAATGTCACCAAACTCTGCATCGAACTTCTCTTCTGTATCTTTCCTTTTCCATGAATCTATACGCCCTATCAATTCGCGACTTTTGATATTTACAATCAATATACAACGCCCTTTTTCGTTATTATTTGCAACAAACAGGGTATCACCTTTTATACATATAGACCGTGGACTGATTTTTTCGCTTTCCAATCCAGATATAAGAAATTCACCATTATCAGAAAACTTATGATATATTGTTTCCAGTTCAACACTTGGTATCAGCGGAGTAAGTGGAACACTGTTTTCATTTTCCGGCAAATCATCGTTTTCAGAGCATGATACAACAAACAGAGATGCCAACAATAACATCAGATATATAATTTTATTATTCATATTCAATTCAATTCAGATTTTTCTATATACATTACTTTACCGTTAATAAAAGATTTCTCTGCCTTTTGCTGTGTGATATAAAAATCGTCATCATAGAAAATGATACGTCCAGGCGTAGCCAGTCCTACACCTCCAGCCAAAGATGAAAACGTCTTTATTTCATTTCCAGACTCAATATCAATAATAGATATTGTCTTATTATCACATATTACATACATTTCGTCATTATAGAATCCCATACTCAAAGGCTTACTTTTTGTACGATATGAACGTAAGAAATTAATTTTCTTGTTTTCGTCTGTCAAACTAGAAGGATTTATAACCAAGATACTAGAAGACTCATAATCGGAAACATAAACCAAACCTTTATGACAGGAAACAGTCTCCAGCCTGAAACCGTTGTTCTTTGATGTACTGTCGGTATTTTGAGCAAATACAGGAACCTTAAAACGGTTTTCCAGTTTACAGTCGGACAGTAATACAACCTTCACATGATGTTTATCGCGAATGAAAAGCTTGTCGCCAACCACTTCTGCCGATTCACATTGCAACAATGAGCTATGCTCCCATCCAGTACGTCCTATAGTTGTAATATACGAATAATCATCGCGTCTGAACATATCAATTCTAGAAGAACGGTTCACCACAAATATATAATCATTGTTTACAGCAACATCCATAATCTGATTGTCGAATTTTTCTTCTTTCCCTTCAAAAGTCCATCCAGTAAGATTATATATTACTTCATTTTTTTCTACATTTACTATCAGAACTCCATCATTGCCATCAGCACGATTTGCTATAAAAAGAGTATCTCCACATCTACGCATACCTACAGGATTATAAGCCTTGTCGTCAAGTCCTAAAGATGAAGCATCCAATTCTTTATTAAATACCAAGGTAAGTATAGAATCTGTATTATAACCAAGTATAGGAGCAGCATCTATCACTATTTTCTTTGGTTCATCATCTTTGCATGCCGTAAATACCGACATTACAATTGCACATATAATTAATAAATATCCTGTTTTCATTATAATTTTATATTTGGGTTATCTGCCTCATTTACGCCAGGCTTATAGTTATTATATTCTTTAAATGGATTTATGATATATGGCAACAATTTGTTTTTCATCATATATCTGTACACTGAAGGAGCTATTTCATCAGGTACTGCATTATAACACATACTGCTACTATGTCCATAACCCAATGTATGTCCCAATTCGTGTATCCATACATGTATAGCCCAGTTAGAATTGAGTGTTACACGATTTTCATAAAAGAACCCCGGAAGATACTCTTCTCTTAATCCTAAGTTAGATCCTCCCCCCATACCAGCTATATTGTTTCCTTTTACCACACCGTATATTATCGATTGTTTATTTAGAATAGATTTTATCAATCCTTCACGGTCAATATCCTTACCTGCATCATCATGTATACGTCCCTTATAATTTATCAACGAATCACGAAAAATGTCTGAGCTGAACATTACTGCCAGATTTATAGTAGAAGTGGCATAATAACGTGCGGCATTAGGAGTCATAACTCCCCAATTACCCTGACCATATTCTCCCATCTGTATGCGTGTCTTCATCTTTATAGTCTTCAGCATATCGAAAATAGAATCATTGCACTCTAATATAAATTTATATTGTTCAGGCATCAGCAAAGCCAAATTGTTGGTACGTACTGTTTTACCGCTCTTAGAGCGATAAAAGGCCTCTCCCATTTTAAGAGGAGACTCTGTTCTTACATCATAAAAACCTGGAACTTCTTCAAACTCCATCAGCATAATAGTATCATTAAACTGTGGAATAGCCATAGAAAGCTTCACATTCCTGAAATTATAATACATACCGTTGAATACTCTCAACTCGCCGTCTTTTACAGAAGCATAAAAAGGATTGTCTACATAAAAGGCTCGTTCTGAAGAAACTATTTCTTCTACACTTTCGCCATCTTCAAACATTTGTTCACCTTTACTCTTTATTTCATCTACCGAAAGCCGAGGAACCACAGGTTGTGGCAAAACGGGTACAGCAGTAAAATCAAGCATCTCTTCATTTTCTTCTTGACAAGCACACAATGTCATTACAAAAAATGAAGTAAATAATAATCTTTTTTTCATTATCTAGTTTTGTTTTTATGAATCACAAAAATAAATCATTTACAGTTTTACTAAATATACACAGTAGTTAATGTGACTTAAACATATATCAGTAAATAGTTTAATTATCCAAAAGACAAGTCTATGTACATAATTAAACATAAATATTCAATAATAAATGGATATCCCCAAAAAAGTGCAGCAACAATAAGATAGACAAACAACAAATAGCTATAAAAAAGAGCAAGAGACATTACTTTCTATAAAAAAATGCTCCATAGCCTCGGATGTGAATAACCAAAGCCATGGAGCATAAATATAATTATACAAGTCTATCTCAGACAGATTTTACCATATCTGTACACGTTTTTCAGGAGCAACATACATTGAATCCTTTTCTGTAATGCCAAATGCCTCATACCATACAGCAACATGAGGAAGAGCTCCATTTACACGCCACTCGCCTAAAGAATGAGGATCTGACTTAGTACGAGAACGTATTTCCTCATCACGAATATTTCCTGCCCAAAGATTTGCATAAGCAAGGAAGAAACGCTGATCGGCCGTAAAACCATCAGCATCAGGAAGAGGATTGTTCTTTGTTACATTCTTGTAAGCAAGATAAGAAACCTTCAAGCCACCGTGGTCTGCAATGTTCTCACCTAATGTAAGCTGACCATTTCCATAAAGTCCTGGGAGAACTTCTATATTATTGAAGAAATCAACCATTACTTTTGTGCGCTCCTTGAAGCGATCTCCATCTCCTTCAGCCCACCAGTCTTTCAAGTTTCCAGTCTTATCAAACTGACGTCCCTGGTCGTCAAATCCATGAGTCATTTCATGACCGATAACAACACCAATAGCTCCATAGTTGAAAGCATCATCTGCATTCATATCAAAAAAAGGATATTGAAGAATTGCAGCAGGGAAACAAATTTCATTTGTAAGAGGATTATAATAAGCATTTACAGTTTGAGGGCTCATCAACCATTCATCCGCATCTACAGGTTTACCTATTCTGCTATACATGTCTTTACTAGCCCACTGAGACGCACGACATACATTAGCCCAATAAGAATCTTTTACTATATGCAGGTCTGAATAATCTTTCCACTTATCAGGATAACCCACTTTTACGTGGAATGAAGCAAGTTTGTCAAGTGCTCTAACTTTAGTACTATCACTCATCCATTCCTGAGCCTGTATACGTTCGCCCAAAGCTTTCTGAAGATTTCCAACAAGTGTTTTCATTCTTTCCTTTGCAGCTGCAGGGAAATATTTCTCTACATACATCTGTCCTACCATTTCACCCAACATACCGTTGACCGAATTTACTGCACGTTTCCATCTAGGCTGATTTGCCTGTCTTCCAGACAGCACCTTTCCATAGAAATCGAATTTTGCGGCAACAAAATCATCGCTCAAATAGCTGGCAGCTGCATCAATAAGATTATACTGCAAGTATGACACATGTTTTGAAACAGGAAGTTTATTGATAAGACTTTCCACTTCCTTAATAGGCTCAATCTGCTCTACATTAAGTTCTGTGACTCCACTTACACCCATAGCTGCAAGATAAGAATCCCAATCAATACTTGGAAACATTTTCTTCATTTCCACATACGACATCTTATGATAGTTAGCTTCAGGATCACGACGTTCCACTGCACTGAAAGAAACCTTTGCTATAGCTGTCTCTATCTCCATTACGTCATTCATCTTCTGTGCAGCTTCTATATCAGAAAATCCTGCCAGAACAAACAACTTCTGTACATATTCCTTATATTTGTTTCTAACAGCTACTGTAGCCTCATCTGTATCAAGATAATATTCCTTTTCACCCAAATTTATACCGCCCTGAGCCATCTGGAATATATTCATCGTGCTATTTTTTGGATCACCATACACATAATTGCTGAAATAAGTACCAATACCATTAATTGCAAGTTCAGCTTTTACCAGCATTATTTCCTTTCTGTCTTTTATAGCAGAAATCTTGTCGAGCATAGGTTTAATAGGAGAAAATCCATCCTCATTAAGTTTCACACTATCCATAGCAAGAGTATAAAGGTCGCCTATCTTCTGTCCCTGACTGTCTGAAGCATTATCCTTTCCTGAAAAATTTTCTATAAGTTCCTTAATCTGTTTCTGATTTTCTTCCATCAGCATCTCGAACGCTCCATAGCGTGAATATTCAGCTGTAAGCGGATGAGAATCATTGAAGCCTCCACAAGCAAAACGGAAGAAATCATTTCCAGGTACAGCTGTCGTATCAAGATTGGCCAAATTTATTCCGGTGCTGACCTTCGCCTCTTTTTGTCCTGCACAGCCCGACAATGCCACTGCCAAAGCTGTAAAAGCAATACAATGTTTAGTTTTCATAAATTATTTATTTTATAGTTTGTGAGTTTTTTTCATTTATCTTTACGTTCTATCTTATTTATATGCATACATCTACTTCATTTCCTCTATATCCATAAGAGCAGTCTCCCACTCTTCTTCAATCTGTGAAATCTGTTTTTTCAGTTTTGTATGCTTGTCATAAAGCTGCATATCCGAAGCTCCTTCCGGAGTAGCCATCTGCAATTCAAGTTTTTCCACTTCCTCTTCCAGTTTCATTATTCTTTCTTCACAGTCGGCAGCTTGTTTCTCTAGCTTACGTATCTTCTTGTTTAACTCTTTTTGTGCCTCATACGACAGTTTGTTTTCCGAAGATTCAGTTATATGTTCTTCTTTTGGCAATGTAGCTGCAGGCGACTGTGATAGATGGAGTTCATCAAGACTTTCCATCTTCTTTTTCTGAAGGAAATCATAAATACCACCCATGTGTTCTCTCACTACTCCCCCACCAAATTCATATACCTTTGTTACAAGACCATCTAGAAACTCACGGTCGTGAGATACTACTATTACCGTTCCGTCAAACTCTCTGATTGCCTCCTTCAACACATCCTTAGAACGCATATCAAGATGATTGGTAGGTTCGTCGAGTATCAGCAAATTTACTGGTTCCAGCAACAGTTTTATCATGGCCAGCCTGCTTCTTTCACCTCCAGAAAGGACTTTGACTTTCTTGTCCGAAGCTTCGCCACCAAACATAAACGCCCCCAAAATATCTCTTATTTTAAGTCGTATATCACCTACGGCAACCCTATCTATTGTATCAAATACAGTAAGGTTTTCATCAAGCAACTGAGCCTGGTTCTGTGCAAAATATCCTATCTGAATATTATGTCCTATCACCAATTTTCCATCGTATGGTATCTGGTCCATAATACATTTCACGAGGGTAGATTTTCCCTCACCATTCTTTCCCACAAAAGCCACTTTCTCCCCCCTGTTTATAGTGAGTGTAACATCGTGGAACACCACATGGTCTCCATATGCTTTCTTCACACCTTCACATATCACAGGATAATTGCCCGAACGTACTGCTGGTTGGAATTTCAGTCTCAGAGTAGAATTATCTTCCTCGTCAATCTCTATTGGCACAATCTTTTCAAGCTGTTTTATCCTACTCTGTACCTGAACAGCCTTTGTTGCCTTGTATCTGAAACGTTCTATAAAATCCTCAGTATCCTTTATCTCCTTCTGCTGATTTTCATATGCACGCAACTGCTGCTCGCGACGTTCCTTACGGAGAACTACATATTCATCGTAAGGCACCTTATAATCGTATATGTGTCCACAAGAAATTTCTATAGTTCTGTTTGTAACATTGTTTATGAAAGCTCTATCGTGACTAACAAGCACTACTGCTCCCTGGCTTGCTTTAAGAAAGTTTTCAAGCCATTGTATACTCTCGATATCAAGATGATTGGTAGGCTCATCAAGCAAAAGTACATCAGGATGGCGAAGCAAGAGCTTTGCAAGTTCAATACGCATTCTCCAACCACCACTAAACTCTGATGTAGGACGTTCAAAGTCACTTCTACTGAATCCCAAACCTGTGAGAGTTCTTTCTATTTCGGCATGATAATTTGTTCCACCCATCATAAGAAACCGCTCATTCTCATGGGTAAAACGTTCAATCAGTTCATGATAACTTTCAGAGTCATAGTCTGTACGTTCCACAAGTTCCTGATTCATTCTATCTAGACTGTTCTGGAGTTCGAATATATGTTCGAAAGCCATTTCAGCTTCAGCAATAACCGTTCTTGTATCGCTAAGAATCATCACCTGTGGAAGATAACCAATAGTCACTCCACGTTGTACTGCTACCACACCATCTGTAGGCGACTGCAGTCCCGACAAAATCTTTAACATCGTAGACTTTCCAGCACCATTTTTTCCTACAAGGGCAATTCTATCCTTTTTATTAATAAAGTATGAAACATCCTCAAAAAGAGGTGTAACACCAAATTCTACTTTTAATCCTTCTACTGAAATCATACAATAAGTTCCGATTTACAAAGTGTCGGCAAAGTTAGCATTTTTATGTTGAAATGAAAAATGTAGTCATACTTTTATACATGTATTGTAAAAACGGACAGAGTGTCCAAAAACGGACACCATCAAAAACACCTTACAAGCTAATATACAGCAGTTTAATTTTATGGCACGGTTATTGCATTATATGTGGCGTAATATACGAAACTAAATCATATAAATATGGACAGAGAAATACCAAAAGAAGTATTAAGATGGAAGCACAGGAAAAGAATCATTTCTTTTTCTATATGCGGAACGGTTGCAATAACATTGATTATAATGATAATAACATCCCTACGAAGTAGTGTAGATATGAAGGAACTGAAGTTTTCAACAACAGACCACGGAAGTATAGCTGTAAGTGTAAATGCATCTGGAATAGTGGCTCCAGCTTTTGAAGAAATCATAAACTCTCCTATCAATACACGCATAATGGAAATATACCGCAAAGGAGGAGACAGTGTAGATGTGGGTACTCCACTGATGAAACTGGATTTACAGAGCACCGAAACCGAATACAAGAAGTTGCTGGACGAAGAGGAAATGAAACGTTATCAGCTCCAGCAATTGAAGATAAACAACCTTACAGCTCTTGATGACATAGAAATGAAAATTAAAGTAAGTGCCATGAAACTGAGCCGTATGGAAGTGGAACTAAGAAATGAAAGATACCTTGACAGCCTGGGAAGCGGTACTACCGACAAGGTAAGACAGGCTGAACTGGCCGTGAATACTGGAAGACTGGAACTTGAACAACTAAAGAAGATGTACAAAAATGAGCGTATGGTAAAGGAAGCCGATTTGAAAGTGAAGGAACTAGAACTGAAAATATTCTCAAAAAGCCTAGCAGAAATGAAACGTACTCTCGATGATGCACAGCTTCGCTCACCACACAAGGCTATCCTTACTTACATAAACCAACAGGTAGGAGCACAGATAAATCAGGGAGAACAGATAGCTGTCATTTCCGATTTAAGTCATTTCAAGATAGATGCCGAAATTGCCGATTCATACGGCGATAAAGTAATGGCAGGTGGACGTGTAGTAGTACGTATAGGGAAAGAAAAGCTTACGGGAAACATCAGCAGTGTCACCCCTCTGTCGAAAAACGGTGTCATATCTTTTACTGTGCAACTGGACGATGACGACAACACAATACTAAGATCGGGACTCAAAACTGATGTTTTCGTAATGAACGCCATAAAGGACAATGCAACAAGAATAGCAAACGGAAGTTATTACATGGGCTGTGGAGAATATGAGTTGTTTGTAGTGGAGGATTCAAACAAACTGGTGAAACGTAAAGTAAGGCTGGGAGAAAGCAATTTCGAATATGTAGAAGTTCTTTCCGGACTTGAAGAAGGCGACAGGGTTGTAGTGAGCGACATGAAACAATACAATAATAAAAACACATTAAAACTTAAAATATGAATATGATAGAATTGAATGGTATAAATAAAGTATACCGCACTGAAGAGATAGAGACTCAGGCTCTGGAAAATGTAAATTTGAATGTCAGTAAAGGTGAATTTCTCAGCATAATGGGACCTTCAGGTTGTGGTAAATCCACTCTTTTGAATATTATGGGACTACTGGACAGCCCCACAAGTGGAACTATAAAGATTGCCGGAACAGACATCACTGGCATGAAAGACAAGGAACTGGCTGCTTTCCGCAACAAAAATCTGGGATTTGTGTTCCAGTCGTTTCATCTTATCAATTCGCTTAACGTAATAGACAATGTAGAACTTCCTCTGCTATATCGTAGCATTTCTTCTAAAGAACGCCATCATATGGCAGAAGAAGTTCTGCAAAAAGTAGGGTTAAGTCACCGTATGCGACATATGCCTACACAACTCTCGGGTGGCCAGTGCCAACGTGTAGCTATAGCACGTGCCATTATAGGGAATCCTGAAATAATACTTGCCGACGAGCCTACGGGAAATCTGGATTCTAAAATGGGTATCGAGATTATGACATTGCTGCACAAGCTGAATCAGGAAGACGGACGTACCATAGTAATGGTAACACACAACGAGGAACAGGCCAAACAGACATCACGAACAATACGATTCTTCGACGGCCGACAGGTAAAATAACAATCTAAAAATATATTTAGAGAATACAATTATGTGGAAACAATATATCAAACTAACATGGTTCCAGCTAAAACAACAGCCTATTATAAGTGCTGTTTCAATTATAGGAACTGCATTGTCCATATGCTTGATCATGATATTTGTGATGATGAAACAGGTAAAAGTAGCATCTATAGCTCCTGAAAGCAACCGTGAACGTTTTCTCCACACCATGCTTTGCGGGGCAGAAAGAGGAGATGAACATACCAATTCCGGATTGTCGGCAGAAACATTCAATGCTATTTTTGGAAATCTTGTTACACCAGAAGCTGTCGCTTCTTACGACATCTTCACTTCTGCCACTCTTGCAAATATTCCAGGGCAATATGGAATACAGGCAGATGTAAAAGGTACAGATGAAAATTTCTGGAAGGTTTTTGACTTCAGATTTATAGATGGTAAACCCTATACACAAGTTGAATTCAACTCAGGTATTCCTGTTGCAGTAATTTCAGAAACTATTTCACGCAAACTATTTGGCACTTCACAATCGGAAGGACGAGAATTTCAGATAGCACGCAAACCATATAAGGTTATTGGAGTTGTGAAAGATGTAAGTATCCTTACAAATTTTGCATATGCACAGATATGGGCTCCATCTTCTGTTTTCAATCAGGGTGCAAATATGTATAACGCTAATCAAAAAATCACTGGAATGACCAGCTGTACTATCCTTGCCAAAAAGAAAGGTGATTTTAAAGATATAAAAAATGAAGTAAACAGAAAACTAGAGGAATACAACAAGTCATTAGAGTCTACAGGATATAAAACAAACTTGTACAATCAGCCATACGGGCATGAAAAGACCATTCTGATAACATTGGGAAAACATGAATTCGAACCTGACGTGACTCACATAAATCGCATACGATATATAGTGTTTCTGATTCTGCTTGTAGTACCTGCCATAAATCTGAGCAGCATGACTCAAAGCCGTTTCCGCCAGCGAGTGAACGAAATAGGCGTGCGCCGTGCATTCGGGTGTACACGCAGGGAACTGGTGATGCAACTGCTCAGCGAAAATCTTGTACTTACACTGGCAGGTGGATTATTAGGCTTATTGCTGAGTATAGTAATCGGCTTCGTAGGAGAAAGTATGCTTTTCATCGATACTATGCCTACCACAAGTATAGCATTGCCAGAAATCCATCTGAACATGCTTTTAAAGCCAAGTACATTCTTCCTGAGTCTGATTTTTTGTTTTATACTTAATCTGATGAGCACTGGAATTCCAGCTTGGCATGCATCAAAAGCAAACATAGTCAATGCACTGGAAGGTAGTTTAAACAATAACCGATAATATTATGACAAAGAAACTTTTTACTCAAATAATAAACGAATGGAAAAGCAATCTATGGCTGTTGGCCGAATTGCTTGTTGTAAGTGTGGTGCTATGGTATGTTATAGATAACCTGTACTGCCAGTATGCCATTAACTCTGAACCTTTGGGGTTCAACACCGAACATTGTTATAAGATTGAGTTAAGTAAAATCGAAGATGATGGAACAAGTTCTAAAAGTGAAGAAGAAAACAATTACACAGAAGAAATTTTAAAACGACTAAAAAGAATGCCGGAAACAGAAGCTGCATGTTTCAGCGACTGGACTTCTCCGTATGATTGGTCACAAAGTTATTGTAGCATAAATTATGATACGTTGAGCGAAAACATACGTATATATAAAGTTTCTCCTGATTATATGCGTGTATTCCAGATAGAAGGCATTCATGGAGAAAGTCCTGAAGAAATGGCTGAAATCTTGAGACGGGGCGATATAATCCTCTCAGAAAATGTATTCGGAAATAAAGGTATAGATATTTCAAACCTTACAAATAAAGAGGGCTTTTATATGTATGGAAACAAAACCTATACTGAAAATCTTGGAGGTGTGGCAAAAACTGTACGTCATCATGATTATGTTCAAGGGATATACTCAAAAAGTATTTTTGTAAAATCAAGAAGTAAAGCCTTCGTCAATACTTTATATCTGAGGGTTAAAGCAGATAAAGACATAAACTTCATAGAAAATCTGTTCCAGAAAGCCGAAAAGGAAATAAATTTCGGCAATGTATATATATCCAACATCTGTAGCATGAAAGATATGAAACGCATTTTTCTGCAAAAGTACAACAAGAACAATACAATGTACATGGCAGGAATGGGGTTTCTGCTGCTGAATATTTTCCTTGGACTGCTTGGTACTTTCTGGTTCCGTACACAACAGAGACAGCGCGAAATTGCACTTCATAAAGTACATGGAGCAACCAGAAAAGACGTATTCATGCGCCTGATATGCGAAGGTCTCCTGCTCATAGCTATAGTAACCCTACCTGCACTTCTTATTGATTTCCAGATAGCGAATGCCGAACTGAATGCAGTGTACGACGACACAACACTAAGTTTCGGACGACTTATGATGTGTGCAGGGTTTAGTGCACTGAGTATATGCATAATGATGATTATAGGTATAGGTATCCCTGCTTTCAAGGCTTTGTCTATAGAGCCTGCACAAGTACTGCATGGAGAATAATGGTTACGGAATATGAAACAACAATTTTATACAATATCAAAATATATATACTGCTGGATTGCAATGTTTATATCAAATGGTCTACAAGCAGAAAATCTGTCAGCTACTTACAACAGAGAAAAGTTTCTTACGCTAGAAGAAGCCATCTGTATGGCACGCACTAAAAGTGTGGAAGCTGCTGTAGCACTGAATGAACTGAAAACAGCATATTGGGAATACAGAACTTTCCGAGCTGAACTTTTACCGGAAATGAGTTTCACTGCTACTGTTCCGGGATACAACAAGAAGTATAATTCTTATCAGCAGGAAGACGGCTCATATACTTTTGTTCCAAACAACTACATAGGTATGAACGGCAGTGTATCAATCGAACAGAATATATGGTTGACAGGAGGAAAACTTTCACTAACGTCATCGCTCGATTATCTGCAGCAGATGGACGGAAACAAAGGGAAACGCTTCATGTCAATACCTGTTGCTCTCACTCTTGAACAACCTATATTTGGTGTAAACCATATAAAGTGGAACAGACGAATAGAACCTGTAAGATATGTGGAAGCCAAATCGGCCTTTCTTTCTGCTACCGAAGAAGTTACGATGACCACCATAAACAATTTCTTCAATGTTGTCCTGGCTCAAGAACAGGTAAAAGCCTCTAAACAGAATCTTGAAAATGCCAACAAAATATATGAAGTGGCAAAGGCCAAAAGAGAAATGGGACAAATAAGCAAAAACGATATGCTACAACTGGAAATGAATGTTCTTGAGGCTCGGTCTATTATCACCGACAGTGAAAGCAACCTGAAGAGCCAGATGTTCAAGCTACGTTCATTTCTCGGTATTGAAACCGATGACGTGCTGCTTCCGGTCCTTCCCGATACTTTTCCATCTATGAATCTACTATATGATGATGTATTGAACAAGGCTCTTCATAATAATTCATTCTCACGGAATATACGTCGTCGACAACTGGAAGCTGATTATGAAGTGGCAAAAGCTAAGGGAAACCGCAGACAGATAAGCTTGTTTGCACAAGTCGGATTCACGGGTACTGACTCTAAACTAAACCCAGCATACAGCCATCTTAAAGACAATCAGATAGTAGAAGTCGGTTTTCGTATTCCCATACTTGACTGGGGAAAACGAAAAGGTCAAGTAAAAATAGCAGAAAGCAACCGCGATGTGGTAACAAGCAAGCTACGCCAAGAGGAAATGGACTTCAGACAGAATATCTTTATTCTGGTAGAACACTTCAATAACCAGCAACGGCAATTACAATTGGCCACTGCAGCCGACAAGATAGCCCAACAACGCTATCACACCAACGTAGAGACATTCATGATAGGAAAAATTTCCACCTTAGACCTGAATGACTCACAAGCACGTAAAGATGAAGCCAGACAGAAACATATCAATGAACTGTTCTACTATTGGTATTATTATTATCAGGTAAGAAGTATTACTTTGTGGGATTTCTCCAAAAATTGTGATATTGAAGCCGATTTTGATAAAATAGTCCGTAATTAGTTAATGTAATTAATTTAAATTTGCAGCATGATTTTAGTTATAGACGACGATAATGCAATACGTACCTCACTCAGCCTGCTGCTAAAACGCGCAGGATATGAAGTGAAGGCTGTCTCCATGCCTAAAGAGGCTATGGAAATAATAAGAAGTTATACACCTCGGATGATATTGATGGATATGAACTTTTCCCTCTCTACCGATGGTGTAGAGGGGCTTACTTTGCTGAAACAGGTAAAGATTTTCCTGCCAGATGTTCCTGTTATATTGATGACTGCATGGGGAAGTATAGAACTTGCCGTACAAGGAATGCAGGCAGGAGCCTTCGACTTTATCACTAAGCCCTGGCATAACACAATGCTGATGCAGCGAATAGAAACTGCACTGAAACTGACAGAAAAGAAAGAAGTAAGTGATACAATTGAGAGTAACGGTTTCGACCGCTCCAGCATAATAGGGAAAAGCAAGGCTCTTACAGATATTCTGAATACCATCCACCGTATTGCACCTACTAATGCTCCTGTACTAATCACTGGTGAAAGCGGTACTGGCAAGGAATTGATAGCAGAAGCTATACACCGCAACAGCCAACGCTGCAATAAACCGTTCGTAAAGGTCAATTTGGGAGGAATCTCTCAATCTCTTTTTGAAAGCGAAATGTTCGGACATAAGAAAGGAGCTTTTACTGATGCCACAAGCGACCGCACAGGACGTTTTGAAATGGCTGACAAAGGGACTATCTTTTTAGATGAACTTGGTGAGCTGGACTTAAACTGTCAGGTGAAAATGCTTAGAGTGTTGCAAGAGCAGACATTCGAAATATTGGGCGACAGCAGACCACACAAAGTTGACGTGAGAGTGGTTTGTGCCACAAATGCCGACCTGGCTGCACGTGTAAGGGAAAAGACTTTCAGAGAAGACCTTTTCTATCGTGTAAATCTGATAACCATACACTTGCCTGCCCTACGCGAAAGGAAAGATGATATTCCGCTTCTTGTTCGCTATTTTGCAGAGAGAACATGTAAAGCCAACAATCTCACACCTGTAGATTTCACAGATGATGCAATCTCTTTTTTAAAGTCGTTGCCATATCCCGGAAATATACGCGAGCTGAATAATCTGGTTGAAAGGACATTACTTATTTGCAATAAGAAAATCCTCGATGCCGAAGATTTCAAATCGCAGTATCAGCCTATGCAAAACAATACATCTGTACAGGCAAACCCACTTCAAGGATATACTCTTGAGGAGATAGAAAAACAGACAATCATACAGGCTTTGGAGAAATACGACCATAATCTTTCACAAGTAGCTCAAGCTCTCGGAATCACCCGTCAGTCGCTATACAGACGAATGGAAAAATTCAATATAGAATAGTTTTTTTTTAGAAAATATGAATATATGAAACTGAAATACCTATTTGGAATAATGGCAGTTCTTGTCCTTATGCCTTGGTGTATATTGCTGATACCAATATCCATAAACAGATATATACTATTATGTTTATCGGAAATAATCATTATAGGAACTATAATTTTCATTCTATATTTCTACATAAAAGTAACAAAGCCGCTTGATATAATAGCCAATGGAATGGATCTGCTCAACGAACAAGACTTCAGCAGCCGCCTAAAGGCTGTAGGACAAAAAGAAGCAGACAGGGTAGTTCAGGTCTTCAATGGTATGATGGACAAGCTAAAAGAAGAACGACTGCGACTCAGAGAGCAGAATAACCTTCTAGATCTTCTTATAGCTGTATCACCTATGGGAGTAGTAATGCTTGATTTCAATCATCGTATAACAATGGCAAACAATGCAGCACTAAGATTTCTGAACTGCAAAACCGAAGATGAACTAAAAGGAAAGTTTATAGAAGAATCATCGTCACCACTTGCAGCAGAGATTAAACAAATTCCTTTAGGAGAAACCAGAACGATACGTCTGAGCGATGCAATGATATACAGATGCTCACATCTTTCATTTGTAGACAAAGGTTTTGCACATCCTTTCTTATTGATAGAAAGTCTTACTTCAGAAGTAGTAAAAGCAGAGAAGAAAGCATATGAAAAAGTGATACGCATGATTGCTCATGAAGTAAACAATACAGTTGCCGGAGTCACTTCCACTCTTGATACTGTAAAAGAAATACTTGAATCGGATGAAAATTCTTCAGAATTGATAGATGTATTAAATGTCTGTATAGAAAGAAATCTGAAAATGAGCCATTTCATTACAAACTTTGCAAATGTCGTAAAAATCCCTGAACCGAGTCTGAAAGAAGTCAATCTAAATGAATCCGTATCAGGATGCAAGGTCTTTATGGAAACTATCTGTCAAGAAAGAAATATTGAACTGAAACTGGCATTATCACCATCAGATCTTGAGGTAAGAATGGATAAAATTCTGTTTGAACAAGTATTGGTGAATATCATAAAAAATGCCGTAGAAAGTATAGGAAACAATGGTACAATCATCATTACCACTTCCGACACAAATCCTATGCTTATAGTCTCTGATACAGGTAAAGGCATCGACCGTGAAGCAGAATCAAAACTTTTCACACCATTCTTTTCCACAAAGCCCAACGGACAAGGTATTGGTCTGCTGCTTATAAGAGAAATACTGAACAAGCATAATTGTACATTCTCACTAAGAACCCACCATGACGGACTGACAAAATTTGAAATATCTTTCCCTATCACAATTTAACAAAACTGGAAGTAAGAGAAGTTGTTTTTTTACACCCTCTCAGTAAAGCATATAAGATAAGTTTCAAGATAATGTATTTGCATCCATATGTAAACAGTTACTCATTGGGCTTATTAAAGATTTATACCCGTTAGAATGTTTCCAACGTATACAAAAAGGCTGCCCGTATGTATCTAAGATATGGGCAGCCTTAATATTTTAAATCAGATAAGATTATTTTTCTGTATATCTTTCGATTGTCTGTGCACGGTCAGGGCCAACAGAAACAATCTTGATAGGAGTTTCAAGCTGTTCTTCCAAGAAAGAAATATAAGCATTGAATTCTTCTGGGAATTCATCTTCACTTGTCATCTTAGTCATGTCAGTTTTCCATCCAGGAAGTTCTACGTATACAGGTTCAACACCTTCAGTTATATCATATGGGAAATAATCAATTTCTTCGCCATTTACCTTATAAGCAACACAAGCCTTGATTGTATCAAAAGCATCAAGCACATCACTCTTCATAAGGATAAGCTGAGTAACACCGTTCACCATGATAGAATAGCGCAAAGCTACCAAATCAACCCATCCGCAACGGCGTTCGCGTCCAGTCACAGCTCCATATTCATGGCCAAGGTCACGAATAGTCTTGCCTGTTTCATCAAACAGTTCGGTTGGGAAAGGACCTGCACCTACACGAGTACAATATGCCTTCATTATACCAAACACTTCACCAATTTTGTTAGGACCAAGTCCAAGACCTGTACAAGCACCCGCACAGATTGTATTAGAAGAAGTTACAAAAGGATAAGAACCAAAGTCTACATCAAGCATTGTACCCTGTGCACCTTCACAAAGCACGCTCTTACCTTCCTTAAGAAGATTGTTAACTTCATGTTCACTGTCAACAAGACAGAACTGACGAAGATAATCTATACCTTCCATCCACTGTTTTTCAAGTTCAGTTACATCATATTCATAGTTCAAACTCTTCAATATCTGTTCGTGACGCGCCTTTGCAACAGCATACTTTTCTTCAAAGTTATTAAGAATATCACCTACTCTAAGACCATTACGGCTTACCTTGTCTGTATATGTAGGACCGATCCCCTTTCCTGTAGTACCCACTTTCGAAGCCCCCTTTGCTGCCTCGTATGCAGCATCAAGAATACGATGTGTAGGCATAATAAGATGTGCTTTTTTTGAAATGTGCAAGCGTTCCTTCAATGGATGACCACTGGCTTCCAATGCTTCAGCTTCAGCCTTGAACAAAGACGGATCAAGAACTACACCATTACCAATAATATTTACCTTATCTCCTTGGAATATACCTGAAGGAATAGAGCGTAGAACATACTTCTGTCCTTCGAACTCAAGAGTGTGACCGGCGTTCGGACCACCCTGGAAACGCGCTACGACATCATAACGTGGAGTCAAAACGTCGACAACTTTACCTTTTCCTTCGTCGCCCCACTGTAAACCTAACAAGACATCTACTTTCATGATTCTTCTGTTTATAAATATTGTTTTTATTTTTTCTTTTTACGTTTTGATATACACTTGCTACACAGCCCGTATACATATAACGAATAATGTGATACCTGAAAACCCTTCAGTTTACTATCGGACACAGCCTGCTTGAGGCTCTCGTCTTCAAATTCCGAGACCTTTCCGCAAGATGTACAAATCATGTGATGATGGGTTTCATTATTATACGAACGTTCATACTGCGAAGTATTACCGAACTGATGCTTTATTACCAGACCTGCATCTATAAGGAGGATAATTGTGTTATAAAGTGTGGCACGACTTACGCGGAACCTCTCTTTTTCCGCCATCTGCTGATACAAAGTTTCTATATTGAAATGTCCTTTAATAGAATATATTGTATCGAGTATAGCATATCTTTCGGGCGTCTTACGATGTCCGTTCTTTTCAAGATACTCTGTGAGTACTTGTTTTACCGTATCTTTAATTTTATCTTCCATTAAAATATCGTTCAGGGGTCAAAGGTAATATTTTTTACTCAATTCAGAAAAACTTATCAGCAATATTCTATATCATATTTTATTTCATCTATATACAATTTCAACTCTGGAGATGCTGTTTTACTCATCAATCCAAGCTGTCGGCTGATGTTCTTCGCATTATTTTTGTTCTGTGCAGCAAATTTCTTCACGGCTGTAGCAGCAGCTTTCTTCACCATCGGTTCATCGCTTTCTATCTCTGTAAAAGCCTGATCCAAGAATTCTGCCTCGGCACGCTCGTTCAGCACATGACCTTTCATAAACATTCTGGCCATCAGCATATATCCGCACAGTCTGAAATAAACACGTTCATCTGCTATCCAACGGAATACTACATCCGATGCATAAGGTTCGTGCTGAAGAAGATTCATTACTGTATAGTCAGCCAATTCGGGATACCTCATATCCTCTATCCATATTTCAGCTATCTCATAACTGAATGTTTCAACTGGCTGCAACAATCCGGCCATTATCTTACATTCACGTATATTTTCTTTCCACAAAGCCTGTGCCAAGCTATGATTCTTATCATAACTGGATGCTATTTCCTTAATTCTAGAATACTCTATTCCGAAATTAAGTTTATAATCCATTCCCTTGTCTCTCATGCTTTGAGATATAACTCCATTCATGAAAAGACGGAATTTCGATTTTATATCTTTTATTGTATCTTGTATTTCATTCATAAGTTTGAATATTCACGACTATAGCGTAGCATCTGTTCTGCATAACCTTCACTATAATCTATTGTTATATCAGTAATGTTTCCTTCAGCATCTCTCACTGCTGTATATACAGGATTCAAGAAACCCTTATAAGGAGCCAGTTTCAACGCCCTATATCTGTCGAGTACTTCTGCATGAAGTTTTGGATCTACTTTCACCGCATACTTTTCAACCAAAGCCCTTGCTGCCTCATAGTCGCCTTCACTCTTTATTCTCTGAATTTCAGCAAGCAGTCTGCCAAACAAAACACGCAACTTTTCATAGTCATTTACAACCACATATGTCTTGTTGTCGCGCATCACCATTTCCACCACATTATCTTCAGCTCCATTATGCAAAGCCCATGCAGCAATAAGTTGCCTGTTTCTCATATGAGATTCCTCTATACAACATCCCGGTTCGATACGTACTAGCTGAGTCATCAATCCATTCATCATATACGAATAATATTCAGCCTTATAAGCCTCAGCATCAGGAGTCAGTCCTAATTCCACAAGCTTGACATCAGGCATATAATATAATCCGAACAAATCTGCCCTGGCCTCTTCTATAGTAGATCCGTATGCCTTCAGTGCATCAGGGTCTACACCAGGAAGAAGTTTACCCGAACCATGTCCTAGGCACTCGTGAAGGTCGGTATGAAGGTCTCCTGTGGTATCAGCATATTTGTCCATCAGTTCTTTCTCATAATCACTATATACAAACTCGTCTCTAAATCCATTTCCTTTTGCTGCCTTGTTATAAGCATCTGTAAGATTTCCTATTGTAACCGATTTAGAGCCATGTACACTTCTTATCCAGTTAGAGTTAGGCAGATTTATGCCTATAGCACTTGCAGGATAAAGGTCGCCGGCCAATATTGCAGCAGTTATCACTTTGGCAGAAACACCTTTCACTTCAGTTTTCTTGAAATCAGGGCTCACAGGAGAATGGTCTTCAAACCACTGCGCATTTTCGCTTATCACTTCTGTGCGGTGAGTAGCTTCCATATCTTTGAAATTGACTATAGATTCCCAACTGGCCTTCATGCCCAAAGGGTCGCCATAACTTTCAATAAATCCATTCACGAAATCCACACGAGAATCTGTATCCTTTATCCACTGAATGGAATATTCGTCAAACGCCTTCAAGTCACCAGTACGATAAAACTCCATAAGAAGCCTTATAACCTCTTTCTGAGTTTCATTTTCGGCTACAGCCATAGCTTTATCCAGCCAGAAAAGTATTTTTTTGATAGCTGTTCCATATTCACCACCCTCTTTCCATACTATTTCTTTTATGACTCCATCTTCCTTCACCAGACGGCTATTCATACCATACATAACAGGAGTATGATTGTCATCCGACTTCATAGAAGAATAAAAATCTTCGGCTTCCTTCTGAGTAACCCCACAATAATAGTTTGATGCAGATGTCTTTACCAAGTCCTCGCCGTCAGCCTGATTTACACGCTTTGGCATTACAGATGCATCAAATATTACAGGGAATATTTCTTTACACAAATCTTCTACTGTCTGGTTTTCTTCAAGAGGAAGAAACGATGTTCCGACAGACATTATCGCTCTTTCAAGAAATTCTTCCGAAAAATCAGGAACAAACTTGTCTGTAGAATAATGATGATGGATACCGCTCGAAAACCATACCCTTTTAAGATAAACTTCCATTGCAAGAAAATCGCGGGAAGTCTTGTCGCCATCATAATTCAAATAAACAGCTTCAAGAGTTCTTCTTATTTTCAAGTTAAGTATTCCATTCTGGTCGAAAAGTATATCCCTTCCCTCCAGAGCAGCTTCCGACAAATAATACACTAGTTTCTTCTGCTCCAATGTCAAGCTTTCAAAACCTTCCACTTTATATCTCAGTATCTGCAAATCGGCAAACTGCTCAACTATATAATCAAACTTGTTCATGTTGTTTTCTGTATTCATTAGGAGTGATACCCATAATTTTATAGAATGCAGCATAGAAAGACTGTCTGTTGGCAAAACCCACCATAGCACTTATTTCTTCAATATTCTTGCCTACATATCGTTTGTCTACAAGCAAGTGCATGGCTTCCTTCACTCTATATTCATTGAGCAGGCACGAAAAATTCATATTAAACCTCGAATTAACCACAGCCGACAAGTATCTGGTATTTGTATTAAGAGATTTAGCCAGATCTTTTGCCGAAAAATTCGGTTGTTTATATTTTTTCTGCAACACAACAGCCTCCATTATCCTGTCATAAAGCTCATCAGCAAGTTCGTTTCTGATAAGTTTACGATATGGAGCTGCCTTTATCTTTCTTTCACGAATATTGTATGGTTTTTTTACGGTCTTTTCCTCTTCCGCATTAATCATATTCTGACTATCATCCATATTAGCTTTTGTCATTAATTAGGATTTACTACTTTTATTATAACACAAAAATGAAGCATTTTTTGCACTCTACAAAATTTTTGTCAATATTTTTTCATGTATTTACACTTCTTTCCATACAAAAGCACATATATTACACATATTATCACACATTGCCATATACCGAAATCAACATTTTCGCTTTGTGCTTCACTTTGTTTACACTATCTTTGTAAACAAAAGCAATACAACGATAAATGTACAACATTCTTAAAACATATTTCGGTTATACCGAATTTCGTCCTCTACAGAAAGAAATCATTACAAATATAATAAACAAAAAAGACACTTTGGCACTAATGCCTACCGGTGGAGGAAAATCTCTATGCTACCAGATTCCTGCATTGATGATGGAAGGTACGGCAATAGTAGTTTCTCCACTTATTTCGCTCATGAAAGATCAGGTGGAGTCGTTACTTGCCAACGGAATAAAAGCACGTGCTCTAAACAGCATGAACTCCGAGACCGAAGATGCAGCCATAAGAATAGAGTGCAGACAAGGAAAAGTCAAACTGCTATATATCTCTCCCGAAAGATTGATATCTGAAGCTAATTTCCTGCTACGTGACATCAACATATCACTATTTGCCATAGACGAAGCACACTGCATTTCACAATGGGGACATGATTTCCGACCTGAATATATCCAACTGAACAATGTATTAAGACAATTTTCAAAAGTTCCTGTGATAGCTCTTACTGCAACAGCCGACAAGATAACGCGTCAGGACATCATAAAGCAGCTCAACCTTAGGAACCCGAAAATATTCATATCATCATTCGACCGTCCCAACCTTAATCTTGATGTAAAAAAAGGATACAAGCAAAAAGAAAAAATAAGAATTATAACAAGGTTTATAGAAAAACATAATGGAGAAAGCGGCATAATATACTGCATGAGCAGAAAAACCACTGAAAAGGTGGCAGAACTTCTTGAAGATGAAGGTTTCGACACCACCGTATACCATGCAGGGCTAACCAGTTTCGAACGCGAAAAAGCACAAGATGACTTTATAAACGACCGTGTAAAAATAGTATGTGCAACAATAGCTTTCGGCATGGGTATAGACAAGTCGAACGTAAGATGGGTAATACACTACAACCTACCCAAAAGCATGGAGAGTTTCTATCAGGAAATAGGAAGAGCCGGCCGTGATGGGATGAAAAGCGACACAATGCTTTTCTATTCATTCGGCGACATAGTACAGCTCACCAGATTTGCCGAAGAAAGCAATCAGAAAGAAATAAACCTGGAGAAACTCAGAAGAATGCAGCAATATGCAGAAGCCGACATCTGTAGAAGAAGAATATTATTAAGCTATTTCGGCGAAACAATGGAGCACGATTGTGGCAACTGTGACGTGTGCCGTAATCCTCCCGAAAGATTCAACGGAACAATAATCATACAAAAAGCCCTCAGCGCAATAGTGCGTACAGACCAACAAATACCTACCGGTACACTGATTGATATTCTGAGAGGCAACTCTACGCAAGAAGTCATAGAAAAAGAGTATGACAGAATAAAGACTTTTGGAGTAGGAAGAGATGTTCCTCCACGCCATTGGCAAAACTATCTCCTTCAGATGCTTAATATGGGATATATAGAAATAGCATACAATGAGAATAATCATCTGAAGATAACAGATGCCGGACGAAAAATATTATTCGGAAAACAAAGCGGACAACTTGTCGTAATAAAGGAAGAAGAAGGATTTGGAAAATCGTTCAGCAAGTCTAATAAAGACAAGATATACAAACCTGTCGAAATAAAACGTAATGCCTATATATTGAGCGATGAAGACAAAGAAGCCGAATTATTCGAAGTATTACGCCAACTAAGATACAAACTTGCCGAACAGGAAGCTATACCTCCATATATAGTTCTTTCTGACAATTCTCTACAGGCTCTTTGCCATATAAAGCCTAAAACGATAGAAGAACTAGACAAGGTTACAGGATTTGGAGAATACAAGAAAAAGAAATATGGCAAAGACTTTGTTTATGCCATAAAGGATTTCGGGTAATTGATATGAACTCAGAAAGTTATACAAAAAACCTTCTGAGTCAATATCACATTTGACACACCTTTTCTTTTAAATAATTCATTAATTCCATAATAATTTATTCCTGCATCATTTATATAAGTAGAACCCTGTCAAATTAATTAAATCCTCCTGATTTAGGGTGACGAAGTCAAGAGTGCGGATAATATCGTGAACGGTATCTGCAACGCATTTACAGAAACAGAGCAAAATACTGTAGTTACGAACAAAATCGGTACGGAAGAACTGACTAAGGTAAAACAATGCAGCGCAAGCCACATCAAAGCCGAAAAGAAATTATTGGAGCACTACCGAAACAAGTAAGCCAAACACCTTTGAGACAATGAAGGCATTTGGCTTTCCTATCGCTAGCTCACAATTCTTCTTGTAGTGCTAATAATTAGCTACTTAGCTGTAATGATACAGGCATCGTGTAAAGAATAAGAATTCTTACTTCCCTAATGATTTGAACATTTTACTGATGCATCGTTTCTTTTGTTCCATATTAGGATGAACGTAAAGGTTAAGCGTGGTTGAAATATTGGAATGACCCAACAGAACACTTACGGTCTTATAGTCGCACCCGGCTTCAATACAACGTGTTGCGAAGCTGTGGCGCAGACCGTGATATTTTAATTTAGGAATGCCGAGCGTAGTCATGAATTTGTGATAGTAGTTACGATATGTACGTGGTTCGGTGGGATATTCATCATTGGTAAGCACATAAAAATCATCATTGACAACCTTTTTCAACGGCTTTATCATCGCAAACAATTCTTTGCTCATAGGGATTTCACGACAAGAGTTCTTAGTCTTGGGAGTATTGATTACAAGTTCTGTATGTTTCTTCTCACCTTCTACAATATAGATGCGCTCTATTGTTCGGCTGACTGTTATAGTGCCGTCAATCACATTGATGTCGTTCCATTTCAAGGCGCATATCTCCCCGATGCGTAGCCCTGTGCTAAGGCTGATATAAATGCCAAGCCCCATAAAGGTGAAATGGCTCTGGATATAATTCAGAATTATTCTGTGATTGGCAACAGACAGCACTTCCAATTCCTTATTGGTTGAAGTCGTGGGGTACTTTATATCCCATTCGTAGTAACCCATCCATTCATTCTTGACTCCGAACTTCATCACCATTTTTAGGACTATCAGAATATCCTTGACAGATTTGATGCTCAATCCATTTTTCAACTTCTGCAAGACGAATGTCTGCACCTCTTTTTCGTGGAGTGAACTGCCATCACCAAAATATGGGATAATGTGGTTCTCCAAGATTAACACATAAGCTGCCATTGTAGACTGCTTCACATAAGGTCGCTTGTACTCTTTCCAAGCCACCGCAATTTCTCTAATTGTCTTGTTACTCATATTTTTCTATAATGATAAGTGTTTATAATTAGAGAAATATAATAAACGATGTTCCAAATCTGAGATT
>JAHHQV010000033.1 GCA_020026175.1 Phocaeicola sp.
AGAAAAAACCCGCTGAAATGACTGTATTTCAGCGGGTTTCATGATTTTTCGTTTTCTAAAAGTGGTGCCACCAGGAATCGAACCGGGGACACAAGGATTTTCAGTCCTTTGCTCTACCAACTGAGCTATGGCACCATCGCTTTTCTTAATTGCGATGCAAAGGTAGCGATTATTTTTTAATCTCCAAACTTTTTGGAGAAAAAAGTTTCAAAAAATCATTCTTTTGTAACAAATAATAGAAGAATACCTCTGATTATGATATGAAAGAGCATAAAAATATATAGCCGATGAGGCTTTGTAACTCATCGGCTATATGATAGTTTTCTGTATTAAGGATATTCTGACACACACCTGTGATGAATAGAAGAGTTGGTAGTGCAATGAAAATCTTTCATACAAAAATGTAGAATGTTATTTCTTCAATGGGTTCCATCCTTGCGCTTTAAGTTCAAGTTCGTTGCCGTCTCTTGTTATCAACGCACATCCCAGATTCTCTTTGGTGATATGTCCTATCACTTTCACGTCTTTTATCTGCGACACCTGTTCGTGCATTGTAAGCGGAACGGTGAAAAGAAGTTCATAATCTTCTCCGCCATTGAGTGCGCAAGTACTGAGGTTCATGTTGAACTCTTCTGCCATTACCGCAGTCTGATAGTCTATAGGAATACGCTCTTCGTACACACGGCATCCGCACTTGCTTTGGTTGCAGATGTGCATAAGTTCCGAAGAAAGGCCGTCAGAGACATCCATCATTGAAGTTGGTTTTATGCCTGCTTTGGCGAGTTCCTCTATGACATCCTTTCTTGCTTCAGGCTTCAAGAATCTTTCCAGCAGATATTCTTTTCCTGCAAAGTCGGGCTGTGCATCCTTGTCGCCGCTGAATACAGCCTTTTCGCGTTCCATAAGTTGCAGTCCCATATATGCAGCACCAAGGTCGCCTGTAACACATATAAGGTCGGTTTCCTTTGCTCCATTTCTATAGACCACATTTTCTGCCTTTGCCTCTCCTATGCAGGTTATTGATATGGCCAGTCCTGTAACCGACGAAGTTGTATCTCCTCCCACTATATCAACATTGTGCAGCTGGCATGCAAGTTTCAGTCCTTCATAAAAATCCTCCATATCCTCAATACAGAATCTTTTGGATACTGCCAGAGATACGGTAATCTGTTTCGGACGTCCGTTCATGGCATAGATGTCGGAAAAGTTTACCATAGCCGACTTGTATCCCAAGTGCTTCATGGGAGTATACACAAGGTCGAAGTGTACACCTTCCATCAGCAGGTCTGTAGTGACAAGTACCTGCTTGTCTCTATATTCAAGTACTGCTGCATCATCACCCACACCATATTTACTTTCTTCGTTTACCAACTTTATGCTGTCTGTAAGATGCTTTATCAATCCAAACTCTCCAAGTGTTGATATTTCCGTTCTGTTTCCTTCGTGCATAGTTTTTGTTATTGTTTTTTTATACTCTGTTTATCATTTCTCTCATTATGCAAGTCATTCTTGGCTGTGCCTCGTCTGCAGCCTTCTGTACCTCTTCATGAGAAACCTCTACTATTTTTCCTTCTACTCCAAGGTCGGTTATCACAGAAACTCCGAATACCTTTATTCCACAGTGGTTTGCCACTATTACTTCCGGCACTGTAGACATGCCTACTGCATCGGCTCCCATCACTCTGAACATTTTGTATTCGGCAGGAGTTTCGAATGTAGGGCCTTGAGTTCCTATATATACACCTTTTTGAAGTCTTATTCCTTTTTCATCGGCTATTTCGAACGCTTTTCTTATAAGTTCATTCGAGTATGCTTCGCTCATGTCGGGGAATCGTGGTCCATATTCTATGTTTCTTCCTCTTAAAGGATTGTCGGGGAAGAAATTGATATGGTCTTCTATAACCATAAGGTCGCCTATTTCGAAGTCAGGGTTTGTTCCTCCGGCTGCGTTGGATACGAAAAGTGTCTTTATTCCGAGTTCTCTCATCACTCTTACAGGAAATGTCACTTCTTTCATCGAGTATCCTTCGTAGTAGTGGAATCGTCCTTGCATTGCCATTATGTCCTTGTTCCCAAGTTTTCCGAATATTAGTTTTCCGCTATGTCCTTCTACTGTAGATACAGGGAAATTAGGTATCTCCTTGTAGGGAATTTCGTACTTTTCGGTAATTTCATGTACCAAGCTGCCCAGACCGGTGCCAAGTATAATGGCTGTTTCCGGAGTTGTCTGCATTTTGCCTTTAAGAAAGGCTGCTGTTTCTTGAATTTTTTCTAACATACTCGGTTATTTTTTGGTTAAACTTCAGTTCTGCATTATCAAGGAAATTTACCTTTATAGGTAATGCATAAATATATGGTTTTATATCATCACTCAGATGTCTGTCGTTAACAAGCCGTGCAGCATCTTTTTCGGTGGTGATGATAATTTTCTTCATGCTTTTTATGTCATTGAATTTCTGCTCTATACCTCTTATGTCGTCATTGCTGAAATTATGATGGTCGTGAAAAGTCACCGTAGTGATGTTTTCTGTACGATTGCCCAGCATGTCTATTATGGCTTTGGGCGATGCAATGCCTGTGAGCAGCAGTATGCTGTACTCCTTGTCGATGTCGTCTGTATTCAGTTTTTTGCTTTTGCTGAATATATTATACATTATACCATATTTCATGCAAGTGAAGAAGATGCTTTGGTTTCTGTCGGGAGATATTGCTACGGTCAGTTCCTTCATGTCTTGACTGCTGATATTTTGCGGGCATTTGCTTACTATAATAATGTCTGCTCTCTTCTTGCCGCTTTCCGGCTCTCTCAGTCTTCCTGCTGGAAGTATGGCATCGTTGTGTATAGGTCTGTTATAGTCTATCAGCAGAATGCTTAGTCCGGGCTTTACGTATCTGTGCTGGAATGCATCGTCCAGTATTATCACTCCTTGCTTCAAGCCGTTGTCTTTGCACTTCAATATGTTTTCTATGCCGTTGCATCTGTTGCTGTCTACAGCAAGGTTTATTTCGGGATATTTTGTCCACATCTGGAAAGGTTCGTCACCGATATCCTCTATGGTCGATTTGCCTTTTTGTGCCATGACAAATCCCTTCGACTTGCGTTTGTAGCCTCTGCTGAGTACATTGACATCGAAGTCATCTTTTAGCAGTTCGATGAGGTATTCCGTATGAGGAGTTTTTCCAGTTCCTCCCACACTGATATTCCCTACACATATCACGGGTATGCCAAAACTTTTCGACTGCAGTATGTTGTAGTCGAAAAGTTTGTTCCTCAGTCTTACTATAAGGCCGTAAATCCATGCAGCCGGCAATAGCGAGGTGTAAATATCAGGTTTTTTAATGCTCATTGGTCTTATTGGTTGATTGATATTTCAAAAGGTATTCTGGCCTGTATGCGGTCGGTCTTGTTTATATTCTTAAGCATGGCAAAACCACTGTAGAAGTCTCCGAAACTTTCTTCCAGTTTTGTGTTTATGTATCTTTCGGGTTTCACGTTGCTTATGATTGATGTTATCATATCAATTTTCTTAGGATATGATGCTAGCTTGTAGTTGTCGAGTCCCGAAAGTTCTGCTGCCTTTTTTATGGCGGTTTCGATATTTCCAAGTTCGTCTACCAGCTTGATTTCTTTTGCCATTGTGCCGCTCCATACTCTTCCTTCGGCTATTTTCTTCAGTTCTTCTATAGGAATGTTTCTGCCTTCAGAACATCTTCTGGTAAATAGTTCGTATCCGTTGTTCACCATGTTCTGTATAAGTGCGCTTTCATCGCTGTTCAGAGGTCTTCCCATATTGCCCAAATCGGCAAGTTTGTTTGTCTTTACCACATCAAATTTCAAGCCCAGCTTGTCGGTCAGTAATTCTGAAGCATCTGGAAACATTCCGAATATACCTATAGAGCCGGTAAGTGTAGTAGGCTGTGCCACAATCCAGTTGGCAGCGCAAGAAATGTAGTATCCTCCCGAAGCTGCATAATCGCCCATTGAAACAACAACAGGTTTTGCCTGTTTCAGCAGTTCCACTTCTCTCCATATCTGTTCCGAGCCGTAAGCACTACCTCCAGGCGAGTTTACTCTAAGCACTACAGCCTTTACCTTCTTGTCGTTTCTCAAGTCTCTGAGGTGCTTGATTACTTTTTCTGAATTTATTCCTTCTTCACTGTACGAACCGCTTGCAATGTTGTCTATTTCGCCGAAAGCATAATATACGGCTATCACATCGCCGGTCTTTTCTGTAGTGTCTGCCAATGGTTTTACGTTCTTCATGTCGCTTATTCCCAGTGTGGCAAGTTTTCCGTCTTCAGGAGTATCTGTCAGAGTCTTGAGATAAGCCAATACTTCGTCCTTGTACATCAGTTTGTCGGCCATGCCGTTGTCTATATAAGTCTGTGCTTCCTGGAAGTCCATATTTCTGTCGGCCATTTTCTCCAGTTCTTCTACAGAAATGTTTCTGGCTTCGGATACATCATTTGTTATCACATCCCATATAGACTTTATGTAGGCAGTTGTCTGTTCTCGGTTTGCGGGGCTCATTTCGGTAGCTATGAACGGTTCTACTGCCGATTTGTATGTACCTACTCTGAAAATCTGCATTTTCACTCCTGCTTTTGCCATAAGGTCTTTCAGGAATATTGTTTGTGCCGAAAGTCCGTGCCATGAAATCACTCCCGAGGGGTTAAGTAATATTTTGTCTGATATGCTGCACAGGTAATATGCTCCTTGAGTGTAGACTCCTGAATATGAAACTACAAACTTTTCTGATTCCTTGAAATCCTTTATCGCTTCTCTTATTTCTTGCAGTGAGGCTGTAGAACATGCAAACATTCCGGCATTGATGAACATGCCTTTTATTCTGTCGTCGTTCTTTGCCTTTTTTATGGCCGACAGTATGTCGTCAAGCCCATATGTAGTTGTTCCTTCGCCCATAATCTGGTCGATAGGGTTTTCGGTATATCTCTCCACTATGTTGCCTTTAAGGTCAAGGACAAATACAGAGTTGTCTTTTACTGTAGTTTCTACGTTGGTAGTAAGCATTATTCCTGTGATGGCCGTAATACCGATAATCATTAAAAAGAAACCTGCTATTAACACTCCGATAATAGAGGCAGTAGTCATTTTCAAGAAATCTTTCATTGTATTCGTAAGTTTGATTTATACTGTTAAAAAAAAAGCTCGTCTTTATAGTGAAAAGTGAGTACCATAAATTTAAGTCAAAGCGACAAGGCGTTTGCTTTAAAGCGACTGGTCGTTTTCATTGAAACGATTAGGCGTTTTAAAGTGAGGAAGTAAAATCCTTTAAGAGAAGCCGTTTTGACATGTATATTATTTGCTTTCGTTGTACATGAAATATACATTTCCGTTTTGCTTGTCAATGGTTATTTCTCCACCTTCTTTGCTTAGGTTCAACGGGTTTACGATGTCAGTACGGCAATTTAAAATCATAAGCATGTTTTCTTCTGCAAATCTGTTTACGCTTAATTTAACCTTCGATTTGTCCATTGTTTTTGCCAGCAATAGGCTGTCGTTTATATATACGTTTATACTGTCGCCTGCAAAGTTGCCGGTAATGTTGATGGTATAAATGTCCTTGAAACTTTGTTCCGCAACGAATTCTCTCTTGGAGCGAAAACCAAGATAAAGGAACAGACATACTATGAAGAATACTCCAAATGCAAGAAGGCCATTGCCTAACATGAATTGTTTGTTGCTTTCTATACTTTTACTCATATATAGCTCATATTAAAATTTTATAATACAAATATAATTAGAATAAGGTATATTTAATACCCATTTCATAAAAAAATAAGTAAAATCTATTATTTCGTTACATGTATGAATATCTTTTTTTCTACATTTGTCTCCATAAACCAATATAACACATATTTAAATCATGCAAAACAATTTGGTTATAGTTGAGTCTCCGGCCAAGGCCAAGACTATTGAGAAGTTTCTGGGTAGCGGATATAAGGTGCTTTCCAGTTATGGACATATTCGTGACTTGAAACAGAAGTCGTTCAGTATAGATGTCGAAAAAGATTTCACTCCTATATATGAAATTCCCGGAGACAAGAAAAAACTGGTTGCCCAGTTGAAAGAAGAGGCAGCCGGTGCGGACATGGTATGGCTTGCAAGTGATGAGGACCGTGAGGGAGAAGCCATCTCATGGCATTTGTATGAGGTCTTGGGCTTATCGCCCGAAAAGAGCCGCAGAATAGTGTTTCATGAGATTACTCGTCCTGCAATAATCAAGGCGATAGAAAATCCGCGTGGTATAGACCTGAGACTTGTAGATGCCCAACAGGCACGTCGTGTACTCGACAGAATTGTGGGGTTTGAGTTGTCTCCAGTATTGTGGAAACGTATCAAGCCGGCTCTTTCGGCAGGTAGGGTACAGAGTGTTGCCGTAAGGCTGATAGTGGAAAGAGAAAGAGAAATTAATAATTATGTAGGACAGGCATGGTTTAGGGTGTCTGCCATTTTTTCGGGTCCGAGTGGAGCCGATATAAAGGCAGAACTCAACAATAGGTTTGCTACAGAGGCTGAGGCTGCATCATTTCTTGAAAAATGTGCCGGTTCTGATTTCTCGATTGAAGAGGTTGTAACCAAGAGGGTGAAAAGACAGCCAGCTCCTCCGTTTACTACATCTACTTTGCAGCAGGAGGCTTCGCGCAAACTGGGATATACTGTGGCACAGACAATGATGCTTGCACAACGATTGTACGAAAACGGTTTTATTACATATATGCGTACCGACTCGGTAAACCTTTCGGAACTGGCTCTTGACTCTGCATCCGAAGTGATAAAGGGACGGCTGGGTGCCGAATATTCACAGACAAGAAGATACTCTACTCATTCCAAGGGAGCGCAGGAAGCGCACGAGTCTATACGTCCGGCATATATGGACAAGGATAGGATAGACGGTACTTCTCAGGAACAACGCTTGTATGACTTGATAAGAAAGCGTGCTCTGGCATCGCAGATGACTGATGCGGAGATAGACCGTACTACTGCAACTATACGTATGCAGGGCAGTGACGAGAAGTTTGTAGCCGTAGGGCAGACTATTGTGTTTGACGGATTCCTGAGAGTATATCGTGAAGGAGCTGATGATGAAAACGATGGTGATGATGAGGCTGTATTGCTGCCTGCTCTTGTAGAAGGTGAATCTTTGCAAATGAAGGAAGTAGGTGCTGTAGAAAGATTCTCTCAGATCCCTGCAAGATATACCGAGGCCAGTCTGGTAAGGAAGATGGAAGAACTAGGCATAGGCCGTCCTTCTACTTATGCTCCTACCATATCGACAATACAACAGAGAGAGTACGTGGAAAAAGGCAATCGGGAAGGAGTGGCACGTGAATATAGGGTGATGAACCTTGATGTTGAAGGAAAGGTGGTTACTGTGGTGAAAACGGAAATGACAGGAAGCGAGAAACACAAGCTTATTCCTACTGATGTAGGTATTGTTGTTACTGATTTCCTAATGCAGTATTTCCCTGACATAATGGACTATAACTTTACGTCGGGAGTAGAAAAAGAATTCGACTCTGTGGCAGAAGGGGAGATGCTTTGGACAGATATGATAGGTAAGTTCTATAAGGCATTTCATCCGCTTGTAGTAGAAAATTCGGCGGCAGGAACCGGACATAAGATAGGTGAAAGGCTTTTGGGTAATGAGCCTGCTACAGGAAACCCTGTTTTTGTAAAGATAGGACGATTCGGACCTATGGCTCAGATTGGAGCTGCCGACGGTGAAGAAAAGCCTCGTTTTGCCCAATTAAGACACGGTATGTCTATAGAAACGGTTTCGCTTGAAGATGTGTTGGAACTGTTCAGATTGCCTAGAGAATTGGGAGAATATGGTGGCGAACATGTAACTGTAGGTGCCGGACGATTCGGACCTTATATAAAGTACGGCAAGTCTTATGTCTCTGTTCCTAAAGATATGGATCCGCTGTCAATCTCTCTTGAAGAGGCTGTAAAGGTAATAGAAGAGAAGAAAGAGGCTGAAGCAAAGAAGTTTATAAAATCATTTGATGAGATAGAGGGACTTCAGGTGTTGAACGGACGATACGGACCTTATATCTCTTATAATGGTAAGAACTATAAGATTCCGGAGGATGTTGAACCTGCTGACTTGACTTCTGATGCCTGTTTCAGAATTATAGAACTACAGAAAATGAAAAAAGAAACTAAACGTAGTAAGAAGAAATCATGAGACGTATTTTTCTGACGGGATATATGGGCTCGGGCAAGTCTACACTGGGAAGAGCATTTGCCAAGGCTTCGGGACTGGAGTTCCTTGACCTTGACAAGTTTATAGAGGAACGTACACATCGTACGGTGAGAGAACTCTTTGAAGCAGAAGGTGAGGATTCTTTCAGACTGCTGGAAAAAAGAATGCTGTACGAAGCTGCCGAGTTTGAGGATGTCGTGATAGCATGTGGCGGTGGTACTCCGTGTTTTTTCGACAATATGGAATTTATGAACTTGTGTGGGATAACGGTTTTCCTTGATGTAAGAATGGAACGCCTGTTGGAAAGGCTTAAGGCAGCGCGTGCAGGGCGTCCTTTGCTGGCAGATAAGTCGGACGAGGAACTTTGTGCATTTGTAGAGCAAGGTCTGCAAAAAAGGCTTCCTTTTTATAGAAAGGCGAAACTTATAATAGACGGGGGGCGACTGGAAACTGTGGCACAGATAGACGAAGCCATTGGTGTGCTGGAAGGGCAGATTGAAAAATATTTGACATATAGAAATAACATAGAATAATTTTGTATATATTTTATTATTAGACAGAAAGAATGAGAAAATGGCGTATTGAAGACTCGGAAGAACTGTATAACATTACCGGATGGGGTGTTTCCTACTTTGGTATCAACGAAAAGGGGCATGTAGTGGTGACTCCAAGAAAAGATGGTGTGGCAGTAGACCTTAAAGAGCTGGTCGATGAACTTCTGCTTAGAGATGTAACTGCACCTATGCTTGTAAGGTTCCCGGATATACTGGATAATCGTATCGAGAAAATTTTCAATTGTTTTAAGATGGCCTCGGAAGAGTATGGATATAATGCGGAAAATTTCATAATCTATCCTATCAAGGTAAATCAGATGCGTCCGGTGGTAGAGGAAATCATAAGCCACGGTAAGAAATTCAACTTGGGACTGGAGGCTGGTTCCAAACCAGAACTGCATGCAGTCATTGCCGTTAATACAGACCTTAATTCTCTCATTATCTGCAACGGATATAAGGATGAGAGTTATATAGAGTTGGCTCTTCTGGCACAGAAGATGGGAAAACGTATCTTCTTGGTAGTAGAGAAAATGAACGAACTTCGTCTTATTGCACGTATGGCAAAACAGCTTAATGTGCGGCCTAATATAGGTATACGTATAAAGTTGGCTTCTTCGGGAAGCGGGAAATGGGAAGAAAGTGGAGGTGATGCAAGCAAGTTTGGACTGACATCGAGCGAACTGCTTGAAGCTCTTGATTTTATAGAAAAGAAAGATCTTAAAGATTGTCTTAAACTTATTCATTTCCATATAGGAAGTCAGGTGACAAAGATTCGTCGTATAAAGACTGCTTTGAGAGAGGCTTCACAATTCTATGTCCAGCTGCATCAACTTGGATATCCTGTAGAATTTGTAGACATAGGCGGTGGTCTTGGGGTAGATTATGATGGTACACGTTCGTCAAACAGTGAAAGCAGTGTAAACTATTCCATACAAGAATATGTAAACGATTCTATCTCGATTATGGTAGATGCCAGCAACAAGAATGGTATACCGCATCCTAACATTATAACAGAGAGTGGACGCTCGCTTACTGCTCATCATTCTGTTCTTATATTTGAAGTATTGGAAACGGCATCTTTGCCATCGATGGATGATGAATTTGAGGTAAGCCCTGACGATCATGAACTGGTGCATGAATTATATAAAATATGGGATACGCTTAATCAGAGCCGTATGCTTGAGGCTTGGCATGATGCTCAGCAGATTAGAGAGGAAACTCTTGACTTGTTCAGTCATGGATTTGTGGACCTGAAGACTAGGGCACAGATTGAAAAACTGTATTGGTCTGTTACAAAAGAGATAAACCAGATTGCTTCCGGGCTGAAACATGCACCAGAAGAATTCAGAAATATTGACAAGTTGCTAGCCGACAAGTATTTTTGTAATTTCTCATTGTTCCAGTCGCTCCCAGACTCTTGGGCTATCGACCAGATATTCCCTATCATGCCTATACAGCGTCTTGACGAGAAACCCGACCGTACAGCTACACTTCAGGACATGACTTGCGACTCGGACGGAAAGATAGCAAACTTTGTATCTACAAGAAATGTTTCTCACGATTTACCAGTTCATTCCATAAAGGCTAAGGAGTCGTATTATATAGGTGTGTTCCTTGTAGGAGCATATCAGGAGATTTTGGGTGACATGCACAATCTCTTCGGTGATACAAATGCTGTTCATATAACAGTGAATGAAAAAGATTATAGCATAGACCAGATTATTGATGGCGAAACAGTGGCGGAGGTGCTTGATTATGTTCAGTATAATCCGAAGAAACTTGTTCGCTCGCTAGAGACATGGGTTACTAAATCGGTAAAGGAGGGACGTATATCACTGGAAGAAGGTAAGGAGTTTCTCTCTAACTATCGTTCAGGACTATATGGATATACTTATCTGGAGTAATCTGGGTATGAATTTTGTATGGTGATAAATAATATGAAAATGGAAAAACTTACAATAATAAAAGTAGGAGGTAAAATAGTAGAAGAACCGGATACACTGAATTGTCTGCTTGATGGTTTTGCAAGGATTCCAGGTTATAAACTATTGGTTCATGGCGGTGGCAGGTCGGCTACTAAAATGGCAGAAAGACTTGGAATAGATAGCCGTATGGTGAATGGCAGACGTATTACGGACAGTGATACTCTGAAGGTGGTGACAATGGTATATGGCGGACTAGTAAACAAGAATATTGTGGCAGGACTACAGGCAAGAGGGGTTGATGCCGTTGGTCTTACTGGTGCTGATATGAATGTCATATTGTCCGAAAAACGCCCTGTAAAGGATATTGACTACGGATATGTAGGCGATGTGAAACATGTTGACGGTGAAGTTCTGTCTTATCTTGTAGGAAAAGGTATGGTACCGGTAATGGCACCTCTGACTCACGATGGCAAAGGAAATATTCTGAATACAAATGCTGATACAATAGCTGGAGAAATAGCCAAGGGACTCTCTTCTTATTTTGATGTTACCCTTGTGTATTGTTTCGAGAAAAAAGGTGTGCTTAGAGATGAGAATGACGATTGTAGTGTGATAAAGGAGATTACACCCGAACTGTTCAGACAGTATGTTGACGATGGGGTGATACAGGGTGGTATGATTCCTAAACTGGAGAACTCGTTTTCGGCTATAGATAACGGTGTGAAGCAGGTGATAATAAAGCAGGCTTCGGATATAGGTGATTGTACTGCGGGTACTGTCATACGAAAATGACAGATATTTATCAAGAATGATATTTTATATTTAAATATATAGATAAGGGACAGAAGTGGATGGGGTTGATTCATCTTTTGTTCCTTATCTATGTTTATTTGTAGACTGTAGTTTGGTATTGAGAATAACGTATAAAAGTGAGTTGAAATGAAGACTGTAATGTATGATAAGGATTTTGGTAAAGTGTTTATAACTACACGTTCCAATGCCTGTAATATATCTATGAGGGTAAAGAAAGACGGACTGCATGTAACCGTATCTCCTTTTACTGACATGAAGCATCTGATGAGGGTATTGGCTGATTATCGTACCAGATTGCTGGATTCGTTCATGAAAATTTCACAACTCTCACAGCCGATAATCTGTGATGGCTTCAAGATCGATGCTCCTTTGTTTCGTCTTGTTGTAACGATAGGAAAAGTTAACCGTATGACTTTAGCAAAAGAAAATGACGGATTATTGCTGATATGTCCTGAGGCAATAGACTTTTCTTCTGAGAATATCCAAAACTCGCTTCATGCTGTAATAAACAGATTGTTGAAAATGCGTTCGCAAGAGGTTTTGCCTGCTCGTGTTACGGCTCTTGCATCAAAACATGGTATGAGATTCGTTGATGTTAAAATTTCTTCAGCAAAGTCCAGATGGGGCAGTTGTTCTTCAAATGCCAGTATCAGTCTGTCGTGTAACCTGCTTCTTTTGCCTGAACATCTTATAGATTATGTCATCTTGCATGAATTGGCTCATACAAGGGAGATGAATCATGGTCCCCGTTTCTGGTGTCTGCTTGATAGTATGACCGATGGTATGGCGCATGCTTTACGTAATGAGATAAGGCTGTATACTCCCGGTAGATTTTCAAAATAACCAATAGGCTTGTATAGTATATACGACTTTATTTTTCTATATCTTTGCCTAAATCAATCCAGTTAAGGATACCTTTGTCAAGGTTATATACCGTATATCCTTTCTTGACAAGCAAGTTTGCTGCGCTTCTGCTACGTCTGCCACTCTTGCAATAAACGGCAACTGGTTTGCTCTTATCCAATACTTCGTCGGCTATTGCAGCAAAGTTATCGTCCAGAATGTTGATGTTGATACTGCCGGGAATATGTCCGTCACTGTATTCGGCTACAGTACGCACATCCAGTGTCTGTACGTTCTCATCTTCTATAAAGGCTTCGAACTTGTCGGATGACAGATTAGGGAATTTGTCTTTGGTATTGGTCTTGCATGCCATCATTCCTAAAAGGAATATGCAAACAAAAAACATGAAGTAAATATTTTTCAGTAACATAATGGTGTATATTTTTAGTATTCAAATTCTCGGAAAGTGTTTCCTTCTTTAAAAGTATTTATCTTTACCTTTACCTTGTCTCCTTTGTTTAATTTTCCTTCATATGGCCATAGAGGAATGGATATGTGCACATCTTTCTTGAATGCTTTATAATCGTCCATTTGGTCATGATAAATAGTCAGGGTGAGTTTGTTGTCTTTAATTCCTTCGTCAACAAAATGAAAGGCATGAGACTTGTCTTTTCCTTGAATGGAAAGAATCATGTTTATATAATTTCCCGAGCGCCATATTCTCTGTATATCCAATGGGTCAGTCTTGATTTGACCTTTGAAGAATTCTACAGGTTGAGGTATCATTGCCAATACAGGCAGGCAACTATATAGTTTTACATTATTGTTTTCTTCATATTCGAACATCGACAATGTTCTGTAAATAGAATCGGGAGTAAATCCGTCCAGTCCGCTACGTTCGGTTATAGAATATTGTCTGCCATTGTCGGATATTAATTCCGACAACCTGCCCGAACCGTTGGTCTTTATATCAATAAATTCGGTGATAAGATTTGGATATACAAATTCTTCCTTGCATGCACTGAATGTAGTGATGCAAAGAAGAATAATGGTTATAGCTTTAATTTTCATTCTTTTAAGGCTTTCAGATGATTTCTTACCGGATTGGCATACATCAGCAGGATACGTTCCTTCAAGAACTCTTCATCCTTGTTCTCTATATTGATAAGTGAAAGTTTCTTGATAAGGTAAGCATTGAACTTGGCAATGTCTTCATGGTTGTAATGATTGGTCATCTCTTTACTACCGTTCAGTATATCGTATGCAATATAGTTTGCAGGAAACAGGCGATAGTTCTTGTGTATATGCTTGTCTATTATTTCGGATACACGTGTGAAAATCTCTGTTTTAGGCAGGTCTCTTAAAGTCTCCAACTCATCATTGATGCATTGTGCAGCCTGGAAATGTATCCTTCCCTTGTATCCGAAAATGCCGGCTTTCATATTGTCTAAGTCGTCTTTCTGGCTTTTCTTGAATCCTTCAATATCTCTTTTCAACTGCATTTCCTGAGCTTTGAGAAAATCGCATGGGTCAAATTCATATGAAAGTGAAAGAGGTACGATGTTTAGTTCCTTAAGGCTGTCTATAACATCTCTGCTTCCACCCATGGCAAGCATTTTCAATACACTGTCTTGAGTGCGGTCGTTAGAATCTTTTGCCCTTCCTTCACGTTGTGCAATCCATATGTTCTCTTTTTTCTGTGTAACTGCAAAATGTATGTATCGAGACATCCTTGCCGATGATTCCAACATCTGCCTCATGCTCAGTGCCCTCTGTACAATAAATGCTTTGTTTACTCTTACCAGTTTCTTTATCCAAGGATAAATCAGCAGATTGTCTCCTATGGCTATTTCTACAGTTGTAGGAAAATCATTGTCGATAAGTCCTACCGACAGGAAACCAGAGTCGAGGACAATGTCTCTGTGATTTGATATAAAAGTATATCCTTTATCATTTTCATTTAGGGCAGAGACATCAAGATCGAACCCATCACTATATTTCTTTAGAATACCATGCAGTAAACCGTGGAATATATTTTTCTGAACATCAAGATTTGTTTTACATTGTTTTAGGGTATGTGCCAATGCCTCTAAAGGTACATCAGGAATAACTGCCTTTACCACTTCCTGAAAACTCTTGTCTGATAAAAGTTCCTCGAAAATCTGAGGTAACTCTTCAGGGGAATAAGGACGAATTTCGTCAAATTCTGATGGTATGTTCATGATTTTATATATTAGAGTTAAACAATGATTATCTTCTGCTGATGCTGTCTTCGATAATATCTGTCATAACATCCTTGATATCAATGCCGGCAGCTCTTACCTGCTGTGGAATAAAGCTGGTGGCAGTCATACCTGGAGTCGTATTTATTTCCAGCATGTTTATTTTTTCGCCTTCGGTAATGATATAGTCTATTCTTACTATACCTTTGCAGCCGAGTATGTCATATATGGCAGATGTAAGTTTCTGTACTCGGTCTGTAAGCTCATGGCTGAGACGTGCCGGAGTGATTTCGGTAACTTCTCCTTTATATTTTGCATTATAGTCAAAAAACTCATTGTCGCTCACAACCTCTGTAATAGGGAATACGACTGATTTTTCTTTTGTCTTGTAACATCCGTTGGCAAGTTCAATACCGTCCATGAATGCTTCAATCATAACGTCATCCGATTCGGCAAAAGCTTCTTCAAGAGCAGATTGTATTTGTTCGGGTGTTTTCACTTTAGTTACACCAAAGCTTGAGCCGCTGGCATTAGGCTTTATGAAACATGGAAGACCGATTTTTTCGATAACTTCCTTGTCGTCTATGCCAAAGCGCTTGTTTACCAACATAGATTCTGCTACTCTTACACCGAATCCTTTCAGATATTGGTTGAGAGTGAACTTGCTGAAAGTCATAGCAGAAACTAAGACATCGCATGTAGAGTAGGGGATGTCGAGAAGCTCGAAGTATCCCTGAAGTATCCCGTTCTCGCCAGGAGTACCATGAATTGTTATATAGGCGAAGTCTGGCTTTATCTTTTTGTCACCATCCATGAAACTGAAGTCATTTTTGTCTATCTTAGAGCGGTTTCCATCTTCAAGAACGGCTTCCCATGCTTTCTTGCTAAGTTCTACTATATATAAATTGTATTTTTCTTTGTCGATAAAAGAGTAAATACCTTTTGCACTGTTCATAGACACTTCATGTTCAGAAGAGTCACCGCCAGCTATGATTGCTACTGTACGTTTCATTTTTTATATTAAGTGTTATGATTTTTATTCTCTGTTGCTTATGTAAGTTCTCCATCTGTTGAGGAGTGCTGTCATATCTTCAGGAAGTTCGGATGTAAAGAACATCTCTTCTTTGGTACGTGGGTGTATAAAGCCAAGAGTCTTTGCATGTAGAGCCTGGCGCGGACAAATATCAAAACAGTTGTTTACAAACTGTTTGTATTTGCTGAAGTGTGTACCTTTCAGTATTTCGTGTCCGCCATATCTTTCGTCATTGAAAAGAACATGACCTATATGTTTCATGTGTACACGTATCTGATGTGTTCTACCTGTTTCAAGAACACATTTTACCAGTGTTACATATCCCAGCCTTTCTAATACTTGATAATGTGTAACAGCATGTTTACCCTGATTAGGGTCATCAAGTACAGCCATTTGCATCCTGTCTCTAGGATTACGTCCTATATTCCCTATAATGGTACCTTCATCTTTCTCTACTATACCCCACACAAGAGCGTTGTATTCTCTCTTGGTTGTCTTGTTGAAAAACTGTAGCCCGAGACTTGTTTTAGCATCTGGAGTTTTAGCTACTACAAGTAGTCCTGAAGTATCTTTATCAATTCTATGCACCAATCCTACCTGTGGGTCGTTAGGGTCGTACGAAGGTATATTTCTGAGATGCCATGCAATGGCATTGACAAGTGTACCGGTATAATTTCCGCATCCTGGATGTACTACGAGTCCTGCAGGCTTATTTATAACCATAAGGTCATCATCCTCATAGACAACGTCCAATGGAATTTCTTCGGGTATAATGTCATTATCATATTTAGGTCTGTCCATCATTACTGTAAGTACATCAAGAGGCTTAACCTTGTAACTGCTTTTTACAGGTTTGCCGTTTGCCATTACAAAACCTGCATCGGCAGCGCTTTGAATTCTGTTTCTTGATGCATTTACAATCCTTTCGAACAGATATTTGTCTATTCTTACTGGCTTCTGACCTTTATCAACAACTACTTTAAAGTGTTCATAAAGCTCACCGCTTCCGTCAGTGGAATCAATATCATCAAGTGTATCTTCTATTTCATCTATGTATTCTTCTGTTTCTTCTATCATCTTGGTAATGTTAAATTAGAACCATGAATCATCTACTTTTACTTCTTCATTGTTTTGCTGTATAGCATTCATTTCTATGTATGTAGAGTCTACAGCCAGTGAATCTCTCAAATGTGTATTGCCAATACATAAAGTCAGCATGGCTTCATGAGGGACCTTATCGCCCGATTTTAAATCTTTACCTCTATATTTAATGCCATATACCCAATCTTGTTCTCCTGGGATAAATTGAGGTTCAGTAAGTTTGAATCCCATTCCTTTCAACTTTGCAGCAGCTTGGCGCATTGAACTGTTGTCAATGATATCAGGGAGTTGTATCAATGGAACTGAAGTTGTAGTTATAGTGAGATAAATAGATCTACCTTCTTTTACTCTGGATCCTGGAGCCGGTGTCTGTTCTAATACTATACCTGCAGCTTCCCCTTTTACGTAAGTGGAATCAATGATGACAGATTGCATTTTTTGAGAATTGAGAATGTTTTCCGCTTCTTCTATATTTTTCCTTTTTACACTGGGTACTACATGTGATTCTCCATGTCTGGTATAAGAATCCATCCAAAACAAAGTACCATAAATAACAGCAACTATAGCAACAATCATTGCCATGATGTTTATCCAGAAAAACTTGTTGTTTTTTAGAGAGAAGAAGTTCTTGAATGTAATCATATAAATCTATGTATATTTTTTAAGTTTATTTAAGTTTATGGGATATTCCCCATTCATTGTTTTTTACACAAAAAGTAATGAATTTGGACAAAGATAGTGCAAACTAAGCTAAGCGCAAAGTAAAAATTGAGATTTCGTTATGTGTAAATATAAGAGTATTTAAAAACAGAAGAAACTATATATCCTAATTCCCGCAAATTATCTCGACTCTCGTGTTATAAGCTCAAGTTTCGGATTTATGAATTAAGCCGATTGAGCCAGTACTATAAATGCTGCCAGTCGGCAATTGTCTCTGATTATCAAATCCAGAATAATTTCTTCATCCATTTCTGTAAGTTCTGCTACAGTTGTAATCACTTCCAGGATGAAGTCCCAATTTTTTTCTATTACAGTCAATTCATGTACCCCATTATACATATCACCGAACAGCCCTCCAATAGTTTCGTAGTCATTTGCTCTCTTTATAGAAACCAGTAGGTTATATCGTATCATTACAAGTGTAACGTGTGCAATCTGTGAAGAAAAGTCACGTGCCGAACAGTCCGCTAAACCGAGTATCCTTTTTGAATCTGCGAAAAAGACCTCTATAGACCAACGCATTGATTATATTTCGTAAGCACGTAAAAAGTCAAGTGATGTATTTGTTGTGAGTAAAATTCTCCATTTGTCTCTTTTGCCCATATGGTAGAAAAACATCCTGAGCTCCCGTTTGCCGAGTTTCACAGTAACAGATGCGTGATGACAACGGTATTTACGGTTGTAATTGAAGGCTTTTCTGGATTTCAACTTGCTGTCTACGGCAATGCGATAGATGACATTGCGCCAATCTACTGTATTCTGTGCGAGAATACCTTCTTGCCACCAAACTTACGGCTCATTATTGATGTGGTATAGTGGTACAAGCCGCAGACTGCAAAGAAGGGCATCAATAAGAGTATCTGAAATTCCTGAAAGTTTGTGAGCTGGCAGTTGGCTGTCTTAACTACACCAAGACACCTTTGGGCAATTTTGAAGGAGTCCAAAAGATGTAAAAAGTCATTCATTACAATTCCCTGACGTTTTTCATTGAAAAGATTGCGGATATCTGATGGAATGTTCTTATGTTTGTTCATGGCTTTGAGGTTTAGTATTTATTCGTTTGCTCACTTCTAAATTACTAAATTTCTGTGATATACAGAAATCCTCAAAGCCTTTTTTATGCATTTATTGTTGATTGGATTTCAAATCCGAAACTTGATCTTTTTATTACAGACAATGGTATTTAGTTTGTATTATTGTGTTTCATGATAACTTGGATAGAATTTCATTTACTTTATTTAAATCAAATATTTTTGCATCCCATATTTCATTAGGTTTGAGTCCTAGCCATTCGCAGAAATTCTTAGCTTCTTTTCCTTTAGGTTTTTCAGCAAAAACTTCTTTCATATATGCATATCCATAAATGCCACCACAATCTTCCGGGGGCAGGCTCCTTTGCCTTGTATACAAATAGGAGTTTCGATATAACTATCTTCAACTGATTCTAAAGTAATTAAGTGAATCCAACTATCTCCAAAATCATATTCGTATAATATCTTTTTTGATATTTCTCCTTGAAAAAAATGTTTTAGAAGTAATTTGTTGGAATCCAAAGTATCAGAATTATACATGTCGTCAAAATCAGAAGGTTCTGTTATGCGTATTTCACCTCCGAACTCCTTATCTTTGAATTGATATAGATGATAGTTCCCCCATCCAAATACGCATTGTATAATTTCGTGCAGGTCTGCAAATGTCATATCATCGCTAACCGATATTCTTCTCCATATAGGTGGTTTGGTTATTCCTTTTATTTGTATCTTAAATTGATAAATCATTCTAATTGTTCTTTAGATGTTAGTTAATCCATCTTTTCAGTTCTTTATATCTCTCGTTTATATTTAATTTATAATTAGAGTGTAAAGAACTTTTATGTCTTTTCATTTCTCTGGATATTTCGTCAAAATCTCCACAACATTCCTCATCCACAAGTCCTGTATCGTATAAAATTTTTAGTTCTGGAAGTAATTCTGTAGCATGTAAATCAAGCAGATGCTCTGTCATCATACCTATAAGCAATCCATCACAACTTTGACATGTATCAAGTTTGCCATCGTAGAAATTAAGTAGAGTTCTGAACCATTCTATAACATCTTTCCTTCTTTCTGGCTCACGGTTACCTAATAAAGCTATTGCTCCAGATATATTTATACGTGCAAATGAATATAATCCTGGAATTTGCATATAATGCATAAAATCATCTAAATGTTGTTTGCCTAGTTTGTAAAGCGTAGGAATATATACTTCGTTTGTAATATCTCCAAAATGGAAATCAAAGAAATCACTGTTTTGGCATAATGTAAGTAGTATAATGTTTAGAGAGTTTTTGTCTCCAATTTCTCCTAATAATAAAATACAATGTAGTAATACTGAATAATATTCATTATTCCATTTTTCCTCACTTATAGAATTGCATGTCTGACCGGTTTCATATAGAATAATATTTTCTAAATCTTTTCGTAGCTCATCATGCGTAACAGATAAAATCTTTTCCAAATCATTATCATTCATATATATACTATTATCAGGACTATATAGCATATCTGCCAACCACTTATGTTTTACTTCAAGCTTAGAAGGAAACTCAGGGTTTATAAAAGAATATTTTTCTTCTTGTATTTTAGGTTGATTTTTCAGATAATTCATTGTACTAAGTATAGCGTCAGTGGTTTTGTTATCTATATATTCATCACCTCTTTTAGGCTCTTCCATCATTGGTAGTGAAAATAAAAAGTCATCACCTAACGCCTTTTTTAGTTTTGGAATATATTCTGATAGCTCAATTTTGTCTTTTGCACATAAGAAATGCTTACCTCCTTTACCATAATTATATTCTATTAAAGGGATATCTTCTGTATCTTCTTCTAAAATATACCGAGTAAGTTCAAAAGATTTATTTGGTTGGATACCTACTTCTTCTGCAAATGCTACAGAACCATAAATCAGATTATGTACTTCCTTGTATGAGACTTTTGAAAAATTGCATCTTTCAAAATCTCTTATAACTTCTTCTAGTTCGTAATTATCTATGCTAAACTTCCACCTGCTTTCTTTTACTCCAAGACAAAAAGTGTCAATTAAATAGATTCCAATAGTAAAAGTTCCTTGTGGATGAATGCGCGTTACCAAAGCGATTCCTTCACCACATTTTTCCCAGTCTGTAGTCATATAACATTTTCCAATAGGAAGTTTTCTTGCTTTGCTTCTTATATATTCTTGTGGAGTAAGAGATTTTTGTTTATTATATTGTTTTGCCATAAATAAATAGTGTTTTTTATTGAATTTACAAATTTAGTACTTTAGAGGATTTATTGATAATAAATCTTGTAAAATTATGTTAGGTGTTATTCTCGTAGTAATGATATGTGATTATTGGTCTCAGTAACAGAAAACGCCGCAAGATGATTTGTTCATTTTGCGGCGTTTCTTAAATCTTATTCCAAAGTATGGCTTATGCCTTAACTCCGTTGTATTCGTCGGATACTGTCAATTTTTTACGACCTTTAGCACGACGTGCTGCCAATACTCGGCGACCATTTGCAGTTGCCATTCTTTCACGGAAACCGTGTTTGTTTCTTCTCTTTCTGTTAGAAGGTTGGAATGTTCTTTTCATTTTCGTATATACTATTTATGTTATTATTCTATGCGTTACGGGCTGCAAAATTAGTGTTTTTTTTTAAATAATCAAAGCTATAAGTCATTTTTACACAAAACTTTTTGCGAAATTTCGTTATTTAGATTAATTTTGCACCCAGAATAATGTTCTGAAATTCAATAATAACACATTTATATAAAGATTTTTACTTATGATTAATGCTCAAGACATTAAAATCGGAACTGCAATCCGTATGGATGGCAAAATTTATTTTTGTATTGATTTCCTTCACGTAAAACCTGGTAAGGGTAACACTTTCATGCGTACTAAGTTGAAAGATGTTGTAAATGGTTACGTTTTGGAACGTCGCTTCAATATCGGTGAAAAACTTGAAGATGTACGTGTTGAACGTCGTCCTTATCAGTTCTTGTACAAAGAAGGTGCTGATTATATTTTCATGAATCAGGAAACTTACGAACAGGTGCCTATCGCTCACGACCTTATCGAAGGTGTTGATTTCTTGAAAGAAGAAATGATTATCGAAGTTGTTTCTGATGCTTCTACTGAAACTATTCTTTTCGCTGAAATGCCTGTTAAGGTTCAGTTGAAGGTTACTTACACAGAACCAGGATTGAAGGGTGATACTGCTACAAATGCCACTAAGCCTGCTACTGTTGAAACTGGTGCTACAGTACGTGTCCCTTTGTTCATCAATCAGGATGAAATAATCGAAATTGATACTCGTGATGGTTCATATGTTGGCCGTGTTAAGGCTTGATGATAAATATTTAGCAATATATACAAAAAAGCAGCCCATGCCGTAAGACATGGGCTGCTTTTTTGTATATATTGCTATCGTTCACTTTATTTCTCTATTAATTTCTGCGGAATATTCTTTTTGGGTGTGATACCAAGTTCCTTCAGCATCTCTGCCTGGCGTATCACATTGCCTTTTCCTTCCGACAATTGTCCTCTGGCCGAGTGGTATGCAGTGGTGGCAGTATTAAGTGTTTCTCCTATTTTTTCGAAAGTGTCGGCAAATCCTGCAAGTTTTTCATACAGGGCAGTACCTCTTTTCACTATTTCCTGAATATTTTTTTCCTGATATTCCCTTTTCCACAAGTCTAAGGCAAGACGTAGTGCTGCTATAAGGTTTGTAGGGCTCATCAGTATCACTTTTTTCTGATAGGCATAGTTCCACAAGTTAGAGTCGGCTTGCAGAGCCAATACGTATGCCGGCTCGTTTGGCACGAACATCATTACGAAGTCTAGCGAAGAGACATTGTATTTCGAATAGTTTTTTTTGCTCAGTTCGTCTATATGTGCCTTTACTGAGCGCAGATGTTCTTTCAGATAATACTCTTTTTCTGTTTTGTCTTCACTTCCTGTATATCCGGCATAGGCTGTTAGTGAAACCTTCGAGTCTATTATTACTTGGCGGTTGTCGGGGTATACCACCAGAATATCAGGCTGCAACCTCTGTCCTTGTTCATTTTTCAGATACTCTCCGTTTTCGTCCTTCAGAAATTCCTGTCTGAAGAATTCCTCTCCTTCGCGCAATCCGGAATTTTCAAGAATTGTTTCAAGTATCATTTCTCCCCAGTTTCCTTGTATCTTCGAGTCGCCTTTTAGAGCCTTGGTCAGATTGTTGGCATCATCGCTTATCTGCTTGTTGAGAGTCATCAGTTCCTTTATCTTGTCTTCAAGCGAGAAACGCTGTTTCGACTCTTTGTCGTACACTTCTGCCACCTGATGCTTGAACTCGTTCAGGTTTTCTCCGAACGGCTTGAGCAGATTGCCCAGGCTTTCGGAACTCATTCTGTTGAAGTTTTCGGTTTTCTGCTGGAAAATCTTGTTTGCAATATTCTCGAATTCCATGTTGAACTGCCTGTGCAGATTGGCAATATCCTCCTTCTGGTTTTCAAGTTTCTCCATCAGGTTCCTTTTTTCGGCAAGAAGTGCAGATATTGTTCCTTGCATTTCTTCCTGTCTTCTTGAATATTCCTCTATACGTACCTGAGCCTTGTTCTGTTCTTGTCTGTATGCTTCGGCCAACTGCTGGAATTTCTGTTGCTCCGATTTCAGCAATTGCGAAGAATGTTCTTGCAGCATTTTAAGCTGCGATTGTAGTACTCCTGTCTTTCTTCCGGCCATCAGGTAGCCTATAAAGCTACCTAATATGCTGCCGGTTATTATTCCTGATATAAGATATATATACATTATTTTATAATCGGTTTTTGGGGATGTTTATAGAAGTACAAAGTTACTAAAAACTTCCGTAAAATGCAACCGTTGTATTTTAGTTTCCTCCTTGTTGGCCTCCTCCGTTTGAGCCAGACTCGCCGCCTGCTTTCATGTCATCGTTGTTGATGCTTCGTGCAGTTTTCTTTACTCGTGCTTTGAGTTCGCCGAATCTCCAGCTGACACTAAGACCATATCCCAATGAATGGTATTTGTTGTTGCTCCACGAACGGAATGTCTCTGTTACGGTTTCACTCTTGTGGGTGTTATATTTGTTGAATATATTGTTGGCATAGATTGACACACTGAGCCTTTTTTCTTTCAAGAATGATTTGTTGAGGTTAAGACCATAAAAATAGTATGACGAACCTTTGCCTTGCAGCGAGATGTATGGAGTAGAGCCACCGCCATATATACCCAGTTGCAAATCCCAAGGCAGAGTCTGCTGTATGTTTCCGAATAAGTTTCCGCTGAATCCTGAGTTCTTTGTATCAAGAACGTCGCTCTTGAAGTCGGAGTACGAACCCGAAGCATTAAGTGAAATTCTGGTCTTGTTTCCTGGATTCCAGTTCATCCACAACGACAGGCGTGTAGACTGTTTCTTGCCTGCATTGCAGTATGTATTCTCCATTATACCTTCATTCATGAATGAATATCTTTCTATTCCATTGTTTGTGAATGCATAGTTTATTGTAGCATTTACGTTGAACTTGGCCGAGAACGAGCTGAATGTAGCACCTATGATGTGTGCCTTTTCAGTTTCAAGGTCAGGGTTACCATAGCTTACCGAAGTAGGGTTGCTTGTGTCGCGGAACGGATTAAGATACCATATACCCGGACGGTTTATACGCATGTTGTAGTTTGCCCTTATAGATGAAGTATTACTTAGCATGTACGACAGGTTTACTGTAGGAACTACATCATCGAACCCAGTACTGAAGTTTCGTTCGGGCTGCAAGGCATAGTCTACATCCATGAATGTATGCTCGTATCTTACTCCAGCCTTTACTCCGAATTTCTTCAGTTTCAGCTGATAGTCGGCATAAGCTGCTAGGATGTTCTGCCCTTGGTCGAATTTGCTCGACTTGTCATTATCCTGCTGCATGTTTCCGTCGTCTGCCAGTATAAAGTACTTGCTGTCGCTCACGTTCTGTCGGCCTATGAACTTAGCTCCCGCATCTATGTAATGAACCTTGTTGATAGGATTTACGTAGTCTATCTGTCCTGTATGTTCAGAAGTATGGGCGTCATTGTCGAAATATTGGTTTTGCAGTTCAAACGGCACGTCCACCATGTCGATATATTCAGTACTTGCTTCACTTCCGTTTGGCGAATTGTTGAACTTATATGAAAGTGTAAGATACTCTCCTTTTTTCTTGAACGAGTGCTGATAATCGACATTTATTCCTACATTTCCGAAATTGTATTTCGAATATCCCAAAGTGTTGTATCTGTATGTCAGTTCCTCCATAGAGTTCAGCATCTTGTTGGTGGAGTTGTTGTTTCCCTTATGGTTTCCTCCAAATATATTGGCCGAAAAAGTGATGAGGTTCAAAGTATCTATTTCGTAGCTTCCCTCTATATTTCCAAACTGATAGTTCCCTTTGTTTTTCGATGCCCCGTAGCTTGACAGGTATTTATTGGTTTCGGAAGTGAAGTCCTCACGTCCAGAACTGTAGTGGCTTTTAGGTGCATAGCTGTGGTTGTATGAGTAGTTTCCCGATACGGTAAACTTTCCCACCTGTGCAGTTGCATATCCATAAGCCGAAGTGTTGCTGTTTCCTGCTCTGACACCAAGAGTAACGTTATAGCCCTGCATTTTGGCTTCGGTAGTGATGATGTTAAGTATACCCCCAATACCTTCTGCATCATATTTCGCTCCCGGTTCTGTTATCACCTCTATAGACTTGATACTGCTGGCAGGAAGGCTTCTCAGTACCTCTTTAGGATTGTTGCTCATCAGTGTATTGGGTTTTCCGTTTACGTGTACCTTGAAGCTGCTCGAACCGTTTACGCTTATATTGTCTTCACCGTCTACGGTAACCAGCGGTACTTTCTTCAGCATTTCTAAAGTAGAGTTTGTTTTCGAGTCGGGGTCATCTTCTATACTATACGAAATCTTGTCAATCTCGGCCTTTACCAGCGGCTTTTGTGCCACCACTTCCACACCTTTCAGCATTTCTGTAGCTTCCGAAGTCATTATGTTACCCAAGTCGGCCGTTCTCTTGTTTCCACTGAGCGAGAAAGTTCTGCTTACAGTCCTTTTACCTATAGATGAGAATGTGATAGTATATTCTCCGGGCGTTGACAATACTTCTTTAAATTTCCCGTTTCCATCGGTAACGTCCATTTTTACAGTCTTCTTAGGATTGTCTTTTGTAGAAATCCTGATAGTGGCATAAGGCTCTCCTTCGTTTGACAGAGAATCAACAAGTATTCCCTTTACAGAATAGTTGCTTTTGTTTTGTGCATACAAGATACTTGCTGATAGGCACATCAGAATACATAGTATTCCTTTTAAGAATTTAGGTAACATAATAACTTTTTTGCTTTTAAAATATTTTAATTAATCATTTTCTGTAAAATGTTCGTATAGTCTTGATATTTCATTTATATCTATTCCCAGCATTTTCATAGTGCGGAACATATCCGGCAATTCGTTGTTTACGAATGTCTCTTTTCTGAACGAAAGGATTTTTTCCTTTGCTTCATTCTCCACAAAGTATCCTATGCCTCTTTTGTTGTATATTATTTCCATTCCTTGCAGATAGTCGTATGCACGCACCATTGTATTGGCGTTTACCTCCACTGTTGCAGCATACTCTCTCACAGACGGGATTCTTTCTTCTTCCTTATAAATACCTTGTAGTATTTCGTCCATTATTCTGTCTGCTATCTGCAAATATATTGATTTTGATTCTTTGAATTTCATTATTTGAATAATTTTCTTTCTGTGATTTGAGAATTTTTAAACAATCTGTAGCTTAGCCACCAGTGCAGAACACTGAATGTTGTGAAAGCAATAGTAGTGTAGATACCTATTGTACGTCCATTAAACCATGTTTCGTTATCCAACAGGAAGTCTTGTGCAGAATATAGCAGATCTATTATTAATGAAGAGTTTGCAGATATTATTCCCAACAAAACCGAGGCTCCTATGCATATCCCGAAAGTTTTCAGAAAAGGACTTTTCCTGAAATAGCTGCCTCCAAGCATAAAAATAGAATGTATCCATACTATATATGATATTATCATTAAGTAGTGAAAAACATTAGGGATTAAATAGGTGTCCGAACTGTAATTTATGATATTTGTCCGCTCTGAAGCTATGTCGAAGAGACAGAAGCGTCCTAACTCTGCTGGAGCATCAAGCAATGGGAAAATGGCAAGCCTTGTCATTTCTCCAAGTATAGTCGATATTATGAAGAATACTCCTGCTATGATTGTGGTGTAAAGAACCCTGCTCAAGAATTTCTCAAATATAGTTGCAGGAATCATCATGTATCTGATACGCATGTCTTTTGTCTTCATGATTTCCATAATGCTTGAAGCACATAATGTGCTGTAAAACAATAGCATTAAAAACAATATACCTCCCACTCTGTCGCAGAACATAGAGTAGGCATCTGTGTGTTGGTATCCCTGGTATCCACTGGTGCTGCCTATAAAGGCAACGGTAATACCACAGTATAGTCCGATAATTCTATACAGGTTTGTTTTCCAGTTTTCCACTATGTCAAGTTTTGTGATTGCCATTAGTCTTCCGAAACTGAAGTTAATATTTGTTGTCATTTCTTTTTCCTCCATTTTATTTGTTGAATACCGATTGTATTTTGTTTCTTTCTTCTAGCATAGCATTGAACAACAGTTCAAGGTTCATTGGGCTCTCTTCGCCGAATTTATTTTCCATTATCAGGCTGTTGCCATGTATCGTAGGCTGTACAAACAAGGCATCGTCTGTAGGCTCGTTCATTCCCTGTTCGCTGAAATAAAGCTTGTCCGAAATCTCTTTCACCGACTTGTCCAGCAATACTTCAGTTCCGTCTATAATGGTGATGTGGTCCAGCATACGGTCGATGTCTCTTACCTGATGAGTAGAAATTATCACAGTCTTGTCTTCTGTCATACCCGATGCTATGACTTTTCTGAACTGGCTTTTCGAAGGTATGTCAAGTCCGTTGGTAGGTTCGTCCATCAGTAGTAGGGAAGTGTTTGTAGCAAGAGCGAAACACATGTATGCCTTTTTCTTTTGTCCCATTGACAGTTCTCCTAAGTTGATGTCAGTACTCAAATCGAAGTTTTTAAGGCACGATTCAAGCATTTCGTTGCTGAAGTTGGGATAAAACTTGCTTTTCAGTTTTGTAAATTGCTTCATACTGAGGTTTGGCAATATGAATTCTTCTGGCACCAGATAGATGTCGGAAAGAGTTTGTGGAAGACGTCTGTTGACATCAATCCCCTTAATACTGATATTTCCACCTTTAGGTTTAAGTAGTCCGCACATAAGATATAGAAGTGTGGATTTTCCTGTTCCGTTCTTTCCCAGCAGACCTAATATATTGCCTTTTTCAATACTCAGGTTGAAGTCCTTGAATACAAGATTTTTTCTTCCGTATCCGAAGGTGATGTTTTCGACTTTAATCATTGATGTATTCATTTTCATTTCTGTTTTTAGTGTATTAGTTTATTAGTACACTGCAAATGTATATATTAATTCTGATAAAGCAATACACCAATGTTTTTTTTAACTTGAGTTAACGTAGAGTGTTATTGGATAGAAGATAGCTTGTAAGCCTTTTAAAAGTGTGCAGGATAGAGGCTTATAGCCTATGGTCATAAATTTTTTTTAAGCGCCTAGTCGTTTGATTAAAAACGCTTGGTCGTTTTCGTTAAGACGCCTAGTCGTTTGTTTTATAACGAAATGATACACTTGAAGCATGTCTTAAATAGTAATCGGAATCTTATAAGATTGAAATAAAAAAACGTGCAGACTCAAGAAAGAGTCTGCACGTTAGTGGATTATATTGTTACGGAACTTATTCCGTTATACATAATCTTCTCCGAATTTCATTTCAGTGTCATTGACATATTTGCGAATGGCGCTTTGGTTGTCTTTTTTACAAATCAGCAGAACGTTCTTATGTTCGGCTATAATATAATCTTCCAGACCTTCTGCCACAAGCAGTTTGTCTTTAGGCATCAATATTACATTGTTGTTGCATCCATAAAGCAGTGAATTGCTATTCAATATTACATTGTGGTTCACATCTTTAGGCGAAGCATCATATAAGGACTGCCATGTACCTATGTCCGCCCATCCGAAGTCGCATATTTGCAGATATACATTGTTTGCCTTCTCCATAATGCTATAGTCTATTGATATGTTAGGACAAGAAGAAAAATTAGGAGTATCACATTCGAGGTCGGGGCATACATCGTTCATATTTTCATGAAAAGCCTTCATTATAGTGTTTACATGCCAAATGAATATACCCGAATTCCAGTAGAACTCGTTTCCTTGAACAAACACTTCGGCAAATTCCAATGCAGGTTTTTCTATAAAAGTCTTTACCTTACAGAAATCTCCGTCTCTTTCTTCATCGTCAATCTGTATATATCCATATCCTGTTTCAGGTCTTGTAGGTTTGATGCCTATGTTTATAAGCTTGCCCGAATTGGATGCAAAGTCAAGCCCTTTGAGCATAGCCCTTTTGAAGTTATCTACATTAAGAATAAGTTGATCAGAAGGTATGACCAAAATGGTAGCATCCGGATTGGACTTTTGTATTACATGCGATGCATAAGCCAATGAAGGTGCAGTGTTTCTCCTTTCCTCTTCTGTTATGATTTGTTGTTCATCTAGCTCGGGAAGGATTTCTTTTACAATGTCCGTGTAGTCAATATGAGTGGTGACATATATGTTTTCGGGAGCAACAAGCCCTTCACATCTTTCGTATGACATACGTAACATTGTTTTTCCTGTTCCAAAGAAGTCGAGGAACTGTTTTGGCAATTCTTTACGGCTGTATGGCCAGAATCTTCTACCTGTACCACCTGCCATTATAATACAATAGTAGTTTTTATTCATGGTGAAATGTTTTGCTTTGATTTGCATTGCTAATATAATGTATATTTTCTAAAGATTGATTTTAATACTGTCTAAATAGTGTTAGATGAAGAAAAAAATTGATTTTTTTGCCCAAAGTGTTGCATAATTGAAAAAATAGTCATATCTTTGCATCGCAATTAAGAAAAAGAGTTGCCCAGATGGCGGAATCGGTAGACGCGCTGGTCTCAAACACCAGTGGATTCACTTCCATCCCGGTTCGACCCCGGGTCTGGGTACAAGGTAAAAAGCTAAGTATTTACAAGTCAAATACTTAGCTTTTTCTTTTTATTAGAGATGTTCCCAAATTGTTACCAATCATCCTTATGTATTCCACCAAAGATTGGGCATTTATTGGCTCACCCGATAAACATGGGGGAGCTATGCATATAGTTTTATAAGCCTGAA
>JAHHQV010000034.1 GCA_020026175.1 Phocaeicola sp.
TAATCAGGTATTCTTTTGAATGTTTTTAAGAACAATCAACTGAACACCCTATTTAAAAAATAGTAGATTCTTAGGTCGATTGTCGCTGTATATTTTATATATTACAGAGATATTTGTAAATAAAAATTTATACTGTTTTGTGTATGTTAATGCAATTGAAGTATGTCAAAATTCATTTATTTTGAAGAGATGAACTTATAATTTGAACATTCAGAAGGCTAAAGTAAGGACCGTATCATTGCTCAGTACAGAGTTTGATACGGTCCTTTTAATATTATAGTTAAAATCTGTAACTTTGATGAGTAGTTTTTTTGTTTTGGCACACTCTCATGGTAAGCCCAATCTTGTGAGAATAGGGTAGGTCTTATTTTTTGTTCTTTTTCTGAGTTGCTTTTATTTCTACTAAGGCTTTGCGTATCTGAGCAATTCTATGCTCGTCACTAGGGTGTGTACTCATTATTTCCGGGATTTTTCCTCCTGAGTTTGCTGACATTTTCTGCCAAAATGTAATGGCTACATCAGGGTTATAGCCTGCCATTGTTATAAATATAAGTCCCATGTAATCTGCTTCAAGCTCGTGAGTTCTTGAGAAAGGAAGCATTACTCCATATTGTGCACCTATACCATATACTGTTCCAGCTATATTTTTTACTATTGTACTTTTGTCTGACAATGCAGTTGATAGTATTTGCGAACCATATTGTGCAGCTACTTGTTGACTCATTCTTTCATTGCTATGTTTTGCAACTGCATGTGCAACCTCATGACCTAGTACAACAGCTAGTTCATCGTCTGATGATACAAGTTTCATAAGTCCTTCATACACCACAATTTTACCTCCTGGCATACAGAATGCATTTACTTGTTTATCTTTTACAAGGTTAAATTCCCACGAGTAGTTCTTTATTTCAGACGCCATACCCGATTGTCGTAGATATTGTTCTGTTGCAGCTGCTATCTTTTTTCCGACTCTTCTCACTGTAGCTGTTTGCGAAGCCGAGTTGGATTTTGTAGCTGATTTGATATAATCATTATATTGTGTAAGACTTGAAGATAAAACCTCAGAATCGGACACAAGCATTAATTGTCGACGGCCTGTCAATGGAACAGAACCGCAACTGGAAATAAGTGCAGAAAAAGCTGCACACAATATAAAATTCCTACTTTTCATAAGACTTTAAATTAAATATTTATTACTATATATTTATCTCAAATATACCTGTAGGAGATGTTCTTCTTAATGCAATGATATCTATGTCTTCACCCATAGTTATACCTTTTGCTTTTAGTGCAGCTTCTACTGTTTTCAGTGCCAATTCTGGATGGTTGTTGTCTTTACTTAAATGACACAACCATAATTTCTTTAGTCTTTGAGTAAAGTTTTCTGCAATGAAACTTGCCAGTTCTTTGTTACACAGATGACCAGTTCCGCTGGCTATACGTTCTTTAAGATGTGTAGGATATGGTCCGTTGGCAAGCATAGTCATATCGTAGTTGGCTTCCATCACAAGATAGTCTGTATTTCTTACATATTGTGTTATGGTAGGGGTTATTCTTCCTACATCTGTTATAAATGTAAAATATTTTCCACATATGTTAATCTGATACCCTACATTGTCTGTCGAATCATGTGGCACTTCAAAACAAGTCACTTCTATGCTTCCCACTTTTATCGTTTCTCCTTTTCTGATGAATCTTTTATGTTCTTCAGTGAGATTTTCTGTCATATAGTAACTCTTTCTGATTCCTTCGTGGACTTCAGGAGTAGAGTAGATGGGTAGATTGTGCTTGTTCGACAAGTGTCCAACAGCTTTTATATGGTCTGCATGGTCATGAGTTACAAATACTGCTTTCACTTCATCCAAACTCAGAGTATATTCTTTAAATACTTTTTTTACGGTTCTAATCCCCAATCCTCCATCTATAAGTATAGAAGTCTCACCATCAGTAAGATAATAACAATTGCCGCTACTTCCGCTGGCAAGGCTTAAGAATTTTATGTTCATGTTATATTATTCTAGTTTCAAAAAATTATGCGAAATTACACAAAATCGATGTAAAATAATAATGTGACCTTAAATAGTTGATATATATTATGAGACTTTCATTATTTTATTATGTTGTCTCTTATATGTATTTTTATTATTTTTGCGCCTGTTATATTAGAAATATTCTTATTAATGAAACCTCAATTTCTCATAGGAAGTACATCATCCGGTAGTGAAAAGACAATATTCACTATGGGTCTTCTTCGTGCCATGAAGAATCGCGGTATGAAGGTTCAGTCATACAAATGTGGACCTGATTTCATGAATGTTCAGTTACATGAACTGGCTGCTAAGACGGAATCTGTAAATTTGGATTTATGGATGGCGGATAAAACACATATTCAATATTCATACAATAAATATGGTGAAGCGGCCGATGCTTGTATAGTAGAAGGAAATGCTTCACTGTTTGATGGATATAAAAGAATGTCTGGCAGTAGTGCTGATATATCTGTTCTTTTGTCAATTCCTGTTGTTCTTGTAGTCAATGCACGTTCATCGGCATATTCGGTTTCACCAGTGCTTTATGGTTATAAACATTTTCATCAGGAAGTGAAAATAGCAGGAGTTGTTTTCACCAATGTTTCTTCTTCTTTGCATTTTTCATATCTGAAGGATGCTTGTGATGATGCCGGACTAAACTGTTTTGGATATATACCATATGATGATAATCTCAGATTGCCTGCAAAACATGTATCTTTTACGCAAGCAATTAAATGTGAAGTAGATGATGTTATAGAGAAAGTTGCAGCATACATAAATAAGAATATAGAAATAGATAAAATACTGAAAATTTGTACACGAATCTTTCCATGTAAATATACTTTGCCATATACGTCGGATGTGGAATATCTGGAAAGTTGTCTTGATAGTGCTGCCCAAAAAATGAAGATAGCAGTAGCAAGAGATGGAGCATTTAATTTTATGTATAAGGAAAATTTGGACAAATTGTCTTCATTTGGACAGATTTCATTCTTTAGTCCTCTTTATGGAAAGGATATTCCAGAAGCCGATTTGGTTTATCTTCCAGGAGGATTTCCAGAACTCTTTGCACGACAACTTTATAGAAGAAAAGGTTTTCTACAGAAATTGAGGGATTTGGCCGAAAATGGTACTAAAATTCTTGTAGAGGGAGGATCTATGTTGTTGTTGTGTCAAACTATAACTGCCAGAGAAGGAGGAACGGCATACGAAATGAGCGGTATACTTCCTTTCGATTGTATAATGAGCAAGAAAGGAGTTGTTTCAGGTTATAGATCGATGGCGTGCAATGGAATTACACTTAAAGGATATGAGTCTAGATACATTACTTTAGAACCATGTTGTGACTATGTAACAAAGCATAGAGTAAAAACAGATGGATTAAGTGTAATCAATATCGGAAATACAAGAGGAGTACAGACTGATACCCCTCTTTATAGATATAAAAATGTTATAGGAAGTTTCACTCATTTCTATTGGGGTGATATTGATATTTTAAAATTGTGGTGAGCATATTTTCTTTTAGGTCAAAATTAGATATTGATATAAGGTACTTCAATGAAATTAGCATTTGGGAATTCATGCATAATGAAATTTCTTATATATTTTTTGGTATCTTCTCTTATTATATTGTCTTCATTTTTAGGAAACAGGTTATACATAAAACTATGTAGTTCTATTCTTCTGTGTTTTATAGCTTCCAGACTTAATAAAATATGGTTTATACTGCCAAGTCTGCCTGATGCTACAAATATCAGAGGATATTCCTTTTCTTTTATATAATCTATTGTAAGTTTGTTTTTTGTCAGAGGAACCATTAAACCTCCTGCACCTTCTATTAGTACAGCATCATAATTTTTGCTTAAGGCAGTTGTTGCATTATCTATCTTGATGAAGTCTATTTCCCTTCCGTCTATTTCGGCTGCAAGATGTGGTGAACAAGGATAAGTGAAGATTTCTGGCATTGTAAGTCCTTCCATATCCTCTTTCAGCAAGCCTGTTTCCATAATCTTTCTATGTAGTTCGATGTCTTCTGAAAGACCTGAATTCCCAGTCTGGATAAACTTTTGTGTGATGGTTCTTATACCTTTTTTGTTCCATTTCTTTGCTAAATATCCAGTAGCAAAGCTTTTTCCGATATTGGTATCAATACCGCTTACGAAATAAATGTTATTCTTTTTCATTTTGTTTTTTTTTACATATTAAATAAATAGGGTTGTATGTCAGTCGTACTTTATCATCGGTGGTTGAGAAATGTTTTTTATACTTTAAACAGAAATCATTAAGATTCTTTTTGGTCCATTTCTCTTTCCTTATTCCGTTTACTCCCGTTTTTTTAAGATGTTTCAAAACCTCTTTTGGCGAGTCAAAGTATAAATATATATTTTCTTCACTGCTATAAATGATGTCGTAATAATTGCTTAATGATTTTTTTATCTTGTCAATAGATATGTATTGTAATGTGCATGAATTTATTTCTTTTATTTCTTTGAAGTTCTCCGGTGCAAATGAACTTATAGCTAATATACCTGAATCTGTGAGTTTTTCTTTACAATTTTTCAGGAAACCAATTGGATTGTCAAACCATTGTATTGCCGAGCATGAAACAATCATATCTTGATTGTCAGGTAGATTCAGTCTTTCTGCATCACCTGGAAAAAATGAAACTTTCTCCCCAAGCAAGTCCTCTAGGCCTAGTTTTGAGATATCACAAATGTCATTAATGGTTAGTCTGTTTATTGTGTTTTCTTTTAGAAATAATCGTGTAAACAGTCCTGTTCCACATCCTATTTCAAGGACTGCTCCTTTCTTTTCGGATGGAATGAATTTCTTTAAGATGTTGCACATTTGCTCTGCTATATGTTGTTGTACTATAGCCTCATGGGTGTAAGTATCAATAGCCTTGCTGAAACGTTCTTTTACCAGATTTTTGTCTATCTGTCTGTTCATATAGTAGATGTTTGTTTTATAAATTCAGATTCTTCAAGATTTATCAGAATGTCATTGAAGAAATACGTACTATAATGTTCTGCCTCAATTTCTAAAATCTTGCAAGTTTTTATTTCCTTCCAAAAGTTCAATTGATTTGCCGAAGGGAAAATCTTGTCTGCTTTACTTATTATAGCATAGTCCCATCTGTAGATATTCTTTATTTTACATGTGGTTGTGGTATTCCATAATGAAGACAATTCTTTTAGTAGGCTTTTTGTGTTTCTGTATGGCATATGTGATAGAAATTCTTTAGTATTTTCTGTATCTCCACATATTCTTCTTCTGAATTTCGCCAATGTCTTTTCCGAAAAATTATCTAGTGTCCCTTTGAATATTTCTTTAGGAATACCTTTTGTATCGTCTATAGGATATGGTGTGCCATTGAAGGTTACAGACATCTTTATGTTCAATTTTTGAGCATCTTTACTTGACAGTATAGTATTTGCTACCCATACTCCCATAGACCATGCTATTACGAAAATCTCGTCATAATGTTGAATTTCTTGATATTTGAAATCAATGTTTTCATAATCGAAACATATCATGTAGTCATATCCTTCTTTAGTTTTTCTATTAAAGAGATTTTCATCACAACCCCATCCAGTAAAAAGCAGAATTAGCTTCTTATTATTGTTTTTTTTTAATAATTGTTTCATAATCAGATAATGATTTCTATGGTTGAACATAGCTTTTCTATTTCACTTTCTGTAATACTTGCGTTGAGTGAGAATCTCAGTCTCTCTTTACCTCTAGGTACAGTAGGATGGCGTATAGGCAATACATAGAAACCTTCTCTTTGCATTATATCAGATAATGATATAGCTTTTTCATTGCTTCCCGACATCAGAGGAATAATATGGCTGCCAGATATACATTCAATATTTTTAGAACGGATTTTGTCTATAATTTTTTCTGATAGTAAAGTAAGTCTTTCCCTTTTGTCGTTCCACTCTTCGATATTATTGAAAACAAACTTTGTCCATGCAATGTTTATAGGTGGCAATGCTGTTGTAAATATAAACGAACGCATTTTGTTTATTAGATATTCTCTTATACTTTTCGAACATACAATATATGCTCCTACCGAGGCAAGTGCTTTTCCTAAAGTACCGCATAGGAAATCAATGTCGTCAGTACAATTTTGTTCTTCTGCTATTCCGAGTCCTTTATGTCCTCGTACTCCTATTGCGTGGGCTTCGTCTACATATAGCATTACAGAAGGATACGACTTCTTTATTTTTACAAGTCGTTGAAGATTTGTTACATCTCCATCCATACTGAATATACTTTCGGTCACTATTACTATAGCATTTGTCTTGTTGTAATATTTTTTTACAATATTTTCTATCTGCTCATAATCCTGATGTTTGTATCTGATACATTCGGCATTTGAAAGCTTAATTCCGTCTATGATACTGGCATGAACAAGTTTATCGGCTAGAATGAGTGTTTTCTTGTCTGTTATTGCAGGAAGTATACCAGTGTTCATCTGATATCCGCTGCCAAATATCAGGGCTGCTTCTTTACCGAATGTTTTTGCTATGAGACTTTCTGTTGCGTCATATATGCTGAAATTTCCTGTAAGCAGACGTGATGAAGAAGAACTGAAAGAGAATAAGTCCTTATCAAAAGATTCCATAAATTTGTCTTGAATATTGCAGTCGGTAGCCAGTCCCAGATAATCGTTGGATGAAAGGTTTATCATGTTGGTCTGTACATTATCTATTAAGGTTGAAATGTATTTCCCGTCATGTCCTATGTTGGGAATACATCTTAGTCCTCCTGTTTCATTCAGTATATTCAGTTCTCTCTGTATTCTGTTTTCTATGTAATTCATTTCAGTTCTTTGATGATTTTTATTAACGATGAAGTTAGTTTGTTTAGTTCTTCTTTGGTAATGATAAAGGGAGGCATTATATACACCAGTTTGCCGAAAGGTCTTACCCATATGCCTTCTTCTACAAATCTGTTTTGTAGATATGCCATGTCTATATCCTTTTTCATTTCGATGACTCCTATAGCACCAAGTATTCTTACATCAGCTACATTGTGTAGAGTTGAAACTTCTGACAATTCTGATTTCATTTGTTCTTCTATGTTTTTCACTTTCTCCTCCCAATTTGAAGCAAGAAGAAGTTCAATAGAAGCTTTGGCTACTGCACATGCTAAAGGATTACCCATAAATGTAGGGCCATGCATGAAAACACCAGGGGATGCAGAAGAGATACCATTTGCAATTTTTTCGTTTGTAGCAACAGCCGAAAAAGTCATATATCCGCCTGTAAGTGCTTTCCCTATACACATGATGTCTGGAACTATTCCTGCATGTTCGTATGCAAAAAGTTTTCCTGTTCTTCCAAAGCCTGTTGCTATCTCGTCGAATATTATAACTATATTATGTTTTTTGCAAAGATTATATGCTTCCTTCAGATATTGTGGATGATAGAAATTCATACCTCCAGCCCCTTGCACTATAGGTTCAAGTATTAGTCCGGCTATTTCTTGAGAATGTTTTTCCATTATATCTTCAAGTGGTGTTATGTCGGAAGGATTCCATTCTTTTCCAAATTTTGATATTGGTGACGGAGCAAAGAATCTGATAGGAAGTGATGTCCCGAAAAGGCTATGCATACCTGTTATAGGGTCGCAAACAGACATGGCATTCCATGTATCTCCATGATAGCCTGAGCGTATCGTTACAAAGTTTGTCTTCTTATTGTGTCCTTGTGAATGTTGGTATTGTACAGTCATCTTCATAGCAACTTCTACTGCCACCGAGCCACTGTCTGCATAGAATATATGTTCCATTTCGTTTGGTAGAATATTCAATAGAAGTTTGCCAAGGTCGATGGCTGGTTGATGAGTGAAACCGCCGAACATAATGTGTGACATACTTTTCAGCTGCTCTTCTATTGCCTTGTTCAATATCGGATGATTATATCCGTGTACTGCACACCACCACGATGACATACCGTCTATTAGCTCTGTACCGTCTTCAAGGTATATTCTGCAGCCTTCTGCTCTGTTTACCTTATATGTAGGCAATGGATTGATTGTTGATGTATATGGATGCCATAGATGCTCTCTGTCGAAGGAATCGAAATTTTTATTTATTTCGTTTGCTTTATTGTTATAATTCATAACCGCTTTCTTTTATGTTTTTAATGTCTTCATTTATTTTAGAACCGATAGTAGTGAGTAAATCACCTACTATAGCAGAGTTTATGCCTGTGTATAGAGCTTTTTTAACGCCATGTTTGCTCATTTGACTTCTTCCACCGGCAAACCTTAAAAATGCTTCGGGATTTGTCAGTCGGAACAAGGCAATTGTCCTTATTACTTCCTCTTCACTCAATTTTTCAGCATTTTCCAGTGGAGTCCCTTTTATAGGTTGTAGTAGGTTTATAGGTATTGACATTATCCCCAGACTTTTCAATTGTAGGGCAAGTTCTGCTCTTTGCTTCATATTTTCTCCCATACCTATGATACCTCCACTACAAACACTCATTCCTGCTTTTTGTGCAGCTTTAATAGTCTCTATCTTTTGTTCTTGAGTGTGTGTACTGCAAAGTTGGTTAAACATTGAGTGGGATGTCTCAAGGTTACAATGATACCTCTCTACACCGGCTTTACGCAGTTTCATTAGCTGATTATAACTGCTTAGTCCCAACGAGGCACACAGTTTGATGTTACTATTTTCTTTTATGCTTTCATATAGTATGCAAATCTTTTCCAATTCTTTGTCTGTAGGTTTTTTACCGCTTGTAACAAGTGAAAATCTTGAGACTCCGTGTTCTTCGTTGTATTTTGCATGTTCTATACAAATATCTTTATCCACTATTTGATATTTTTCTATATTAGTAGAATAATGAGCTGACTGTGCACACCATTTGCAGTTTTCTGTACATTTCCCTGACTTTGCATTTAATATTGAACACATGTCAAATTTCTGAGATGCAAACTTCAATGTAACATTATGCGACAAGTCCATCACTTGTTGTAGAGGATTGTTACTTATGAAATCGAGAATGTCCTTTATTTCGATTTCCTCTTTATTTAGGATTTTATCTTCTATTCCTGTAATCATATTCATATAAAGTATATAAAAAAAACGTCGGCAAAAAGGCTTTTTTCAGTCCTTTTGCCGACGGTAAGTATATTATAAAATAAAAAATCCGAACAAACTGTATCACAGTCATATGTAACAATGGCTGGCATGAGATTTTGTGCAGAAATGTTTGTTTCTACAAATTTATTTATTATATCCTCAATTCCATTGTAAATGTCATTATCAGTATAGCTTTTTTTCTGAATTATAGATGATACATCAATACTTTCATTCTTTGTAAGAGCAGAATCTGCTATACTCTTTGATACGTGTCCGATGCTTACTTGAAAGCGCAAACTCATGAAAATAGCATATGCTTTACGACTCCATTTACGGAAGCGTACACTATTATTGAAACTATATTTTCTGTCAGTATATTTCATTCAATCATGTTTTGCGCTGCAAACTTAAATAAAAAATATTTATAAATCAAACTAAGTCTGTATAAATTATCCTTTCAACATTTCTTTAATACTTCCTATTGAACTTAGAAGAGATGAGGCTTCATAAGGTATATATACAGTCTTGTTGTCTTTTCCGCTTGTCATTTCCTTTAGAGTTTCGATGTACTTCAAGGCCAACTGGTATGTGGCTGGATCAGAGTTGGTTCCTTTTATAGCTTCAGCCAGTTTTTCAATAGCTTCAGCTTCGGCTTTTGCTTGTAGAATTTTTGCTTCAGCTTCACCTTGTGCCAATAGAATCTGCGATTCCCTCTGAGCTGCAGCTTGATTTATTTGTGCCTCCTTTTCTCCTTCTGAATAAAGAATTTTTGAGGTTTTGTCTCCTTCAGCCTTCAATATTTTGGCTCTTCGTTCACGTTCGGCCTGCATTTGTTGTTCCATAGCTTGACGCACTGTTTCAGGAGGAGTTATGTCTTGAAGTTCTACACGGTTCACCTTGACACCCCATTTATTGGTAGCATCGTCAAGTACCTCACGAAGACGCGAATTTATAGTGTCGCGCGATGTCAGAGTTTCGTCCAACTCTAGTTCGCCGATGATATTACGCAGTGTTGTCTGTGTTAGTTTCTCAATGGCATTTGGAAGATTCTCTATTTCATAGACAGACTTGAATGGGTCGGTAATCTGGAAATATAATAAGGCATTGATACTTGTAGTAACATTGTCTTTTGTAATTACGCTTTGTTCTGGAAAATCATAAACCTGTTCACGTAAGTCTATTACGTCCGACATTCTTACTATGGCATGTGTCATTCCGTTGGGTTTGGTAACCATATATCTGGTATAGACTTTCCTAGGACGGTCCAAGATAGGCCATATTATATTTACACCAGAAGATAACGTACTGTGATACCTTCCCAAACGTTCTATAACTTTTGTTTCGCCTTGTCGGATAATCTTAAGACCTTGTACTGAAAAAACTACAATCACCAGTGCGACTAGTGATACAATTACTAATGCTCCCATATTAGATTTTTTTTACTGTTAGAATAATACTGTTTATACTTATAACTTTTACCTTATCACCTTTTCTGATAGTTTCTTCATTGTCGGCAACGGCTTTCCAACTGTCTCCGTCAATTATTACTCTTCCCGAATTGCTGTATGGTATAATATCTTCCTCTACTATAGCTATTCTGTCTATCAATGCTTCAATACCACTTTTAGGGATATTGCCCTTACGTGTAAAAACTTTTAGCATAAAAGGTCTTACAAATATAAATGATATGAATGTAAATATTGCAAATACAGAAATTTGCCAAATAAGTGATTCTGTGAAACAAGATGCAGTGGCTGCACATACTGCTCCTATACTAAGGCAAAGTGCCGCAAAACCTACTGTTATAATTTCAATGAAGACAAGCAATAGAGCTATTGCTGTCCAAATGTGCCATATTTCCATATATGATGATTTTAGTTGTCGACATCAAAGATATGAAAAGTTTTTGTAAAATCAAAAGTTATTGAGACCTTTTTTGATTAATGATAAAATATTGATTCACTATATGGCCTGGGAAACGGATTTGTTGTTATCAAATGAAATTCATCAATATCCATATTGCTGACAGAATGAGCAATGCTAATACCGAAATTATCGCATAAACCTTTATTGTAAGCAAATTGTCTGTATGTTCTTTTTCTTGTTTAAATTTGATTACTTCTTCCAGCTTTTCTATTGTTACATTCGATGTGTCAAAGTTATTTCCTTTTTTTACAATGTATTTGTAGTGTTCTTTTATCCTTTCTTTATTTAGTTTTCTGAGTTCTCGGTTTTCTTTATCCCGTCTCAACATATCATTTATACATCCTAATGTACCCATAATTTAAGATTTTAAGTTATCGTAATATTGTTGATGTTAACAAAATACGAAAAAAATATCATGAATGGTTGATTTTAGATAAATTAACTATGACTTTTGCAATAGCAAGTTTTTTGACTTGGTTCAATAGTTTATCAAAATGCTGTGCAGTTTGAATATCAAAGACGCTTTTATTTCAAACTCACCTAATTTATGTTTACTAATAATGAGTCTATAGATTGGAAATTTGCCTTTTTTATGTTAGATTTGTAAACATATAAATATAAAGAGGTAATACAGTATGAGTTTATATTGGGATTTCATCATAAGACTGATAGCTGCCAGTCTTATGGGAGTAGTGATAGGTTTGGAGAGGGAATACCGCTCAAAGGAAGCTGGATACAGAACACATTTTCTAGTAGCATTGGGAAGTGCGTTGATGATGATTGTTTCGCAATATGGATTTGATGATGTGCTTTACAAAGATTTAGTCAGACTAGACCCTAGTCGTTTGGCTGCACAGGTAGTATCCGGCATTGGTTTTATAGGTGCAGGGACTATAATATTACTTCAGAAACAGATAGTAAGAGGACTTACTACAGCCGCAGGAATATGGGCTACGTCAGGAATAGGTCTGGCTGTAGGTGCAGGAATGTATAAGATAGGAATTGCTGCAACAATTTTGTTTTTGATAGGAGTAGAGGTGCTGAATTATTTTTTCAAGGGTATAAGTTTGCGTAGCATGATTGTAGAGTTTTCTACATCGAAGGAAGAGAGCCTGAAACTTATATCAGCAATGTTCAGTTCAAAAGGTTTTTTGATTAGTTCTTACGAGATGGAAGAGAAAACCGACATTAAGGGAAACCACGTTTATAGTGTAAGTATGGTGGTCAAGGCCAAGAATATGAACGAGGAGGGGATACTTCTAATGCTTTTGCATGATTTCCCTGAAATAACGGTCAATAAGATAATGTGATATTGATATTACACAGATAATCCAGTCGTTTCTTTTGTGGCTAATATTCTATTTTGTCTAGTATCCCTTGCAGAAATGCAATGGTAACGCCATAATTCGTCATCGGTACAGATTGAGATTTGGCTTTTGCTACTCTGCTGGCCATATGTTTTCGGTTGAACATGCACCCACCACAATGTATTATCAGATCATAATTGCTCAAGTCGTCCGGGAAGTCAGCTCCGGATACAATATCTATCATTATATTTCCTCCAAATTTCTTACGCAGCATTGCCGGTATTTTTTCACGTCCAATATCCTCAGTCAGAGGAGCGTGAATACAAGCCTCAGCAATGAGCACATGCGAGTTTTCGGTAAGATTATTTATACTGTATGCTCCATTCACAAAATATTCTATATCTCCTTTCATTTTGGCAAATAAAACAGAAAATGATGTTATATTGCTTTCCTTAGGTTTCTGACTATATACGGTTTTGAATACTTGTGAATCTGTAATTATAAGTTTTGGAGCAGATTTCATAATATTCAGCATATCTTTCATATTGTCTGTAGTACAGCTAAGTACAAGACATTTCTTGTCGAGTAATTCTCTTATGGTCTGTACTTGAGGTAAGATGAGTCTGCCTTTAGGGGCTTGTATATCTTGTGGCATAACCAGCAGAACTGTATCTCCCTCTTTCACCAGATTTCCTGTAATGTCTGTATTTGATTCATTAGAATTTTCCTTTACAATATCTGAAAGTACACTTAGTAATTCTTTTATTCCTTCTCTGTTTACAGCACTTGTAAGTACCGCCTTCTTGTTGAAAACGTCTTCTATATTTTTCAGAACCTTGTTGGTATCTGTTATCATATCTGCCTTATTAAGGACTATGATATAGGGTATAGTCTTTTCTTCGAGTAAGGAACTCCATCTTTTGTTGTCTTCTATTGAAGACTCTGTGCAGACCAAGATTCCGATATCTGTTCGTTCGGTAGCCTTAAAGGTTTGCTTTACTCTCATTTCCCCTAGTGTTCCTTCATCGTCAAAGCCTGCTGTATCGGTCAGTACACAAGCCCCTATGCCATGTATTTCCATTGCTTTCGTAACGGGATCGGTAGTTGTACCTGGTGTATCCGATACTACTGAGACTTCTTGTCCTGTAATAGCATTGATAAGTGATGATTTGCCGCTATTTCTTTTTCCAAACAAAGTTATATGTATGCGGTTTGCATTTGGGGTATCCTGTAAAGACATTGTAAAGATGTTTTTATATTATTATGAACGTGTATTTAATAGACAGTAAATAGTGACCGATAAATACGATGGTTAATTATCAGACAATATATAAACAATAATCAGAAACGAAAATCACGTTTCCCTTTTAATATTTGGTCAAGGAAGTCTATAGCTCTTCTTTTGATAGCAGGGTTGGGAATTTTTCCCATCTGTTCCCTTATTGTTCTCATTCCCAATGCTTTTGTTTCAGCAGAAGCATAATCCTGAAGATATTCCTGTAGTGTCATCAGTGCATTTGGAGCACAACAATTGGCTATTTGTCCTTTTTTTACAAGTGACATAAAGCGATCACCGGTTCGTCCTTCCCTATAACATGCAGTGCAGAAACTTGGTATATATCCTAATTTCAGCAGCCATGCCACAATCTCGTCAAGTGTACGTGTATCGCTTACGTCAAATTGTTCCGAATTATCTTCATGACGTTCGTTTTCAGCATATCCTCCTACACTGGTTTTCGATCCTCCACTGATTTGAGAAACCCCCAGTGCAAGAACCTTTTCACGCGATTTTTGTGATTCTCGTGTAGATATGATCATACCGGTGTATGGAACTGCTATTCTGATAATAGCCACAATTTTTTGGAAAACGTCGTCTGATATTGCATCTTTGAAGTCTTCGGTATTAATGTCATCAGCAGGACAGATTCTAGGAACACTGATGGTATGAGGCCCGACTCCGTATGTCGCTTCCAAATGCTCGGCGTGCATAAGAAGTCCCGTAAAATCATATTTGTATGTATTCAGACCAAAAAGTACTCCTATACCTACATCGTCTATTCCTGCCTGCATTGCTCTGTCCATAGCTTCGGTATGATAAGCATAATTGCTTTTTGGCCCGTGTGGATGAAGCTTTTCGTAATTCTCTTTATGGTAAGTTTCCTGAAAAAGTATATATGTACCTATTCCGGCATCCTTCAGCTTTCGGTAGTTCTCTACAGTAGTTGCAGCTATATTTACGTTCACACGGCGTATAGCACCGTTTTTGTTTTTAATACTATATATGGTTTTTATAGATTCCAATACATATTCTATTGGTGAGTGTACTGGATGTTCTCCTGTTTCAAGAGCAAGTCTTTTGTGTCCCATGTCCTGAAGTGCCATAACCTCGTTACGTATGTCTTCCTGACTGAGTTTTTTTCTTGATATAGTTTTGTTCTTTACATGATAAGGACAGTATATACAGCTGTTGACACAATAATTTGACAGATATAGCGGGGCAAACATTACAATGCGGTTGCCGTAGAATTTCTGTTTTATTTCCCTTGCCAGCGAATATATTTTCTCTATCATTTCATAGTCATTACACTCCAGCAGAATGGCTGCTTCACGATGTGAAATACCTTTACAGTTACTGGCTTTTTCTATAATGGAATTGACGATTTCTCTATTGCCGGCATTTTGTTTTGCATACTCCAGAGTATCTAGAATTTCATCATGACTGATAAATTCATCGGCTATCATTGAATTAACTTTGTACATAAACATAATATTTATAATCGGACCTCATGAAAGTCTCCACGACTGTAGTCAATATTATAACCAATACTGTTCAGTTTTTGTTCAAGCAGAGCTAGTCCCTCGGCTGCTTCTGCGCCCATAGAGGCTTTGTTGTTATATAATGAATATTTTTTTCTTTGATTATATGGTGAAAGATTAGGCATCACAACATTTGCTCCTGCTAAGATACCTCTTTCTCTTCCATCGGGTGCAATAGAAGCCAGTGCTGTAGTAGAGGGTATCAGGGCATGTGGGTGCATAATCCTGAATATAGAAAGAAGCAGCAATGTAGTGTTCAGACTTCCCATACTATATTCTGCAAAAGGAGTGTCGCTATGTGGAATGAATGGCCCTATTCCTATCATTTGTGGCTTGAATTTTTCTATGAACAATATATCTTCAACTATATTGTCGGTGGTCTGTCCTGGACTGCCTACCATTATGCCTGTCCCGGTCTGATAACCTATCTCTTTCAGATTATAAAGACATTGTATTCTGTTATCTAGAGACATTGATTCGGGATGTAGCTTGGAATAATGTTTCTTATTGTATGTCTCATGACGAAGAAGATACCTGTTGGCACCAGCATCATAAAACTTTTTATAAGATTCAGCAGATTTTTCTCCAAGAGAAAGCGTAATGGCAACGTCTTTGTATGTTGAGCGTATGGATGATACTATATCTACTATACGTTCATCATTCATATATTTATCTTCACCGCCTTGCATCACGATTGTTCTGAATCCTAATTTATAGCCCTCTTTGCAACATTCCATAATGGTATCTCTATCAAGGCGATACCTTTCTATGTTTCTATTGCTTCTCCTTATACCACAATAATAGCAATCATTACTACAACAATTTCCTATTTCTATCAGGCCACGTATTAAAACATTGTTTCCAAAATGTTTCTGAGCCTCATCTTTGGCTATATTATTGATTAGCTGTAAACCATCATCGTTGCACTCATCTATTAAAATGCGAAATTCATCGGGAGAAAGAGTTCTCTCCCGATGAAGCCGTTGTATGAGTTTTTTCATAAAGATCTTTTATGTTTGAAGATTTGTTACTCTTCCTCTTTATAGTTCTCGTATTTTAGAGAACGCTTCAAGAGATCTTGGTTAAGCTGTCTTTTGCCTGCCATAGGGTCATTGTGTGAGCTAGGGCCTGTAATACATCCTTCGGGACATGCCATCATTTCGATGAATTGTGCATCTACTTTGCCTGTCTTTGCATAGGCACGCAAGACTCCGATATTTTTCTTGTTGAAGTCTGACACCTGCATAATCTTTATGCCATCTGCCTTTTTGCCAAGATATGCTTTAACAGCACCGGCTACTCCACCTGCTTGTGCAAATCCATGTGCTTCGCATACAGAGTCTTTAGAGACTTTATATGGAGCAGTTTCTTTTATATCAATAGAAAATCCCTTTATGATAGCACCTATTTCTTCAAATGTGAGTACATAGTCAACACATTCATCTCTTTGAGCCTCTTTTCTTTTGGCTATACAAGGACCTATAAACACAACTTTTGCATCTGGATATTTTTGTTTTGCGATGCGCGATGCATAATACATAGGCGAACCTGTAGTAGAAACATATGGTTTCATGGCAGGTATATGTTTGTTGACCAATTCTATATATGAAGGGCAGCATGAAGTTGTCATAAACTTCTGTCCCTCTTCTATCTTTTCCAGCAGTTCGTGGGCTTCATTGCTTGTTGTATGCATAGCACCTTCTGCCACTTCTATTATCTCAGAAAAACCTATCTGCTTGATTGCGCCATATACTTCCTCTATTTTAGCATCAAATTGCCCAAGAATGGATGGTGCAGGAATGGCTATGACTTTTGTACCTTTTCTTATTTCTTCAAGTACGTCAAAAACTTGTGAAATCTCGAAAATAGCACCAAAAGGACAAGCATTGAGGCACTTCCCACAATATATACATTTTGTTTCGTCAATATGTTCTATATTGTTCTCATTTTTGCTTATGGCCTTTACAGGACATGCTTCTTCACATGGCACAGGTATATAAACGATGGCATGGTAAGGGCAACTTTTATGACAGAGACCGCAACTGATACATGTTTCATGGTCTATATGTGCCTGACCGGTTCTCTTGTCGAAATGGACAGCTCCTTTAGGGCAATTCATATAACAGCTGCGAGCCACACAGCCACGACAAAGGTTGCTTACTTCGTAGTTCACTTGTACACACGACGAACATGCCTCGTCTATTACACAAAGGATATTCTCTTTAATCTTTCCATGTCTTTCCAAAGCTTTACGTGCATATTCGGACAGATTGGTCAGTTCATCAACCTCGTCAGACATATCCCACCCAAGAAGAGGCAGGGATTTGTATTTTGTAACTGCACGTTCTTTATGAATACAGCATCGACCTATAGCTTGCGAACGTTTTGGGCTGAATTCCAAAGGGATACGGTCAATTTTTTCGATCAACAAGTTCTCTTTCCATAAGGCTACAAGACTTTGAAGAAGTTTGTGCCTTACAATCATTACGTTGTTTGTAAATGCCATAAGTAAAAGTAGTATGATGTTAGTTAATCTGTTTCACAAAATAATAGAATTAAAAATAATAATTGTCAGAGTGTTTATTCTTTATCTTCTTCTACTCCTCGTAGTATAAGTGTTGTAGCTCCTAAAGTAAAAATACTGCCTTCATCAATTCTGACTCTGTCTTTTGGACCAAGAATTTCGTTCATAAGGAATGTTCCTGTAATGCTGTCATTATCACGAAGAGTATAGACAATCTTTCCTTGCTTGTTTTTCTTTACATTTATAATGCAGTGTCTTCTGTCCATACTAGGGTCGTTTGTCTCTATGGCAATATCCACTTCGGTTCCCTTACATCTTCTGCCTACAACATTATCTCCTTCATGAAGAGGTAGCACTTGTTTGTAGGCAAAAACATTTTCAATAACCACTACATTACCAAAATCTTTAGTTCCTTCTTTTTCGTCTATTATTTCTTCTTTTCTGTTAGCGGCATTTAGTTTTGAACGCCCCAATCTGATGCTGAATTGTTTTTTACACTCTCCACAGATGAAAACAAGGGATTGTCCCTGTTCGTATTTAGTCTCATCAAATTGAATGTAATTGTCACATTTAGGACATCTTACTCTTTTCATTCTATATATTTAAGTTGTTATTATTTCTATTTGTTGAATACCCATACATTTTTGAATTTATCTTCTTTTTTTATCTCTTTTGCTTTGTCATAAGCCTTGCCCTTGTTGTCAAAGCTGTATAAAGAGATTCTGTAGCGGTCGGAGTGTACAACTATTTCAGCATCGTCATAACCCTGCTCCTTGAATTTTGCAAGTTCTTTTTCTGCATCTTTCATTGTAGGAAGGCTGGCTGCTATTATATACGAACATTTATTGTTGGTTTGTTTAGATATGTTCTTCTCAAACTTATTCTGGATAGTCCTTTTTTGTTCTTTTGTTGTTGTCTTTTTTACTTCTGCTTTCTGTTCTTGCTTTTCAACCATTACACTCTTTATAGCTACAGGTTTTAGAGTATTGACATTGTTTTTTGTACGTACCACTTTATTCTGTTGCTTTTCAACGTGACAGCTTATGGCTACCGACTTTGATCGTATTGCGTCAAGCATCGTTTCTGCACCCAACGAAGCATAACTGGCATTGTCAAGATATGTATTTTCTACAGGGACAGATAATATAAAGAATAAGATAATGGCAGCAGCTATACCTACAGCATTTTGTAATATCTTATGGACTATATTTGACTTTCCTGCAGGCAAGTTCTTTGTTTTGTATGTTTCTTCTTCTATAGCAGTATGTACAATCATTCTAGACAAATCATTGTTTGTCTCTTCTTTCTTTATTTCACAAAGAGGGGATAGGCTGAAATTAGCCAATCCATAAAGTTGTGGAGAAAAGAACGATGAATAAGTAGGTTCGAAACCGTAAAGTCCGTTCATTGTATAATACAAAGTGCCTATCTTGTCTAATTCTGCCTGTCCGTTTTGATATAGTGATTCCTTTATAATCGAAACTACCGTTTCTACTTTTCTGGTTGCATCTGGAAAGTCTGTGTTATAGGCCTGCATATACGATTGTACCAACAAGCCGTCGTTCATTACAAGCTGCGGGTTGAATCCTATAGTTCGTTGAGGAGGACAAAATATATTGGCAGACTCTTTAAATTCAGCCTGCTTGTTATGAGCAATAAAACCTCCCAATCCTGGAACTATGACACAGTCATTTTCCAATAATAATACTTCAATATGTTTAGCCAACTCTTTCATGCTGCAAAAGTACAATTATTTCTAAATAAAAGCATACTATTATATAGTGATTATTTTAGAGATTGTTCAAAATATGGATATAATTCTCGTTTAAAGTAAAAAGCAAGAGTATATCTATATTATTAACAAGCTCAAAGTATAGTTGTTCACTCAAAATTACTTTTGTCGGAATACTCCGACAGATTTTATTCAGGTAATTTACTCGACAATAAGTCGGCAAGTTCCTGTTGTTCGGAAGCCAAAGCCATTTCAATTCCATCTTTCATCGTCTTTATTCCTTCTTCTGTTGTGAAATAGGCATTAAATCTTCTGATAGTCCCAATTTGTGCAATAGAATAGTTTCTTGGATCTGGATTGTTGGAAGCTATTGCAGAAATATGTTCAGTGTTGATGTTTTCATTAAGCATATCCTTGAATATGTCTTTATAAGGTAAAGAAAACTTGCTTACGGTAGGTTGGAATGTCACATGATATAAGTTTTTTATCGTAGTACGACCATTCTTGTCGTGATAGCTTATTTGTAACGGCTGATATGTACAGATAGCCGTAAGAAGAGACTCTACCAGTTGTTGTGCGCTTTCCTCATTGTTCAAGTCGCATATCAATTCTTCCGAATCGAATGGTGAATCCAATCCTTCCATCTTGGAAATACAATTACTCCTCAGATAAAGAATCTCGTTTGTTATTACTTCTTTGCCTTCAATACCCCAATCAAATAAACCTACCTTTAGGATAAGGTTCTTTGACAAATATATGTACTGATTGCCTATAGTTGTTGTAAGACGTACATATTCAAATTTTTTTGTGATAGAATGTAGTTCATTGTTGAAATTATCTTTTTCTATTTCATCTTCATTAATAGATGAAAGGTTTTCATCATTAGAAACTTCTGTTTCCGTATCTTGTTCTTCCCTCTCTATCTCATGATAGCCTTTATTTGAATATTCTTCTGATTCTTTGGTTATGCAGTCTTGCTCTTTTTGAGAAATATTAGAGAGTTCGGATATAGACATTTTCAAATCTTCAATGATTTGTTCGGCTTTTTCCAATGATGTCTGTGTCTCTATATGTTCTGCTTGGACTTTTTGAAGTTTCTCTTCAAGCATATTTATATCTTTCAGAGCATTATCTAACTCTATTGATTTCTCTGTAAGATTACTTTTTACCTTTGTCAAGTTTTCGTCAGAAATTTCCTTTTCTTTGTCGGAAGTATTTTTCAGATTGCTTAATTCTTCATTAAGTTTTTTGTTTTCTTCCAATAATATGTTCTTTTCCTTGTCGGAAATTTCTAGAAGAGATGTTTTCTTGTCGAGGTTGGAATTAAGAGATTCTACCTGAACTTTATAATCGTTGATATGTTTGTTCAAACATTCAATTTCAGCCAACGATTTATTATTTTCACCATCTTTGTTTTCTGACTCGGCTTTTATTGCTTTTATTTCATCCAAAAGATTGGAATTATTTATAGAGAATTTTTCAAGTTTTAATTCTAAATCTTTTTTCTCTTCCTCCAGCTTTATATTATTCTTAGAAAGATTTTCTTTCTCTTTCTCCAACTTTATGTTGCTTTTAGAAAGGCTCTCTTTTTCCTCTTCGAATTTATTTATAATGATTTCCAGTTCAGAAATTTTAGAAACTGCATTTTCGCAACTAACTTTTAGATCAGAGCAATTTTTTGTACAGGCATCATATTTATTATTGAGTTCAGCATATTTCTTATCACTGTCAGAAATATCTTCCTTCAATTGACCGTTTTCTATTGTAAAAGTTTCAACTTGCTTTTTGTAATTCTCAAGTTCTTTCTTACAATTTTCAAGTTCGTTCAGATTGTTTTCGTTTGTAGTTCCGTAATCTGAAATGCTAGATTCTGCTTTCTTGAATTTTTCGTTAAGTATGTTATATTCTTTTGAAGTATTGTTCAGTAATTCGGAAATTCTGCTGTTTTCATGTTTTAGTCTTGTATTCTCATCATTCAGACTATTAATGTCTATACCCCAGAATGCCTTTATTATTTTATTTGAAAAATTGCCCATATCATTATCATTGATTTATTATATTGTAAATTTTAAGGTTTGAAATCTCCTTGAACAAACACATGTTATCAAGGAGATTAGCATTGAATAATATTCTTGTTTTTATTATATGCTTGTATTCAGTCTCTAAACCTTTTGGTCAATTCACCGAATTCATCTATCCTTCTGTCTCTCAAGAATGGCCACCAGCGTCTCACATTTTCGCTACGGTCCATATCTATATCTACTATGATATTTTCTTCCTTGTAATTGTCAGCTTGTGCAATCAGTTCTCCTTGTGGACCTGTCACAAAACTGTTTCCCCAAAACTGTATGCCGTTTGTCTGACCTGAAGGATCTGCTTCATGCCCTACACGGTTTACCGAAATTACAGGTAGTCCGTTTGCTACAGCATGTCCTCTTTGTACGGTAATCCATGCATCCAATTGACGAAGCTTTTCATCTTTAGTGTCTGAGCTTTCCCAACCAATAGCAGTAGGGTAGATTAATAGTTCCGCTCCTTTAAGTGCCATCATTCTGGCTCCTTCAGGATACCATTGATCCCAACATACCTGTACTCCAAGTTTTCCTATGGAAGTCTGTATAGGCTCGAACCCTATATCTCCCGGAGTGAAATAGAATTTTTCATAATAAGCAGGGTCGTCCGGAATGTGCATCTTGCGATATTTGCCTGCAATACTTCCATCTTTATCGAAGACTACGGCCGTGTTGTGATAAAGACCTGTCGCACGGCGCTCAAACAATGAGGTTACCAGCACTATGCCGAACGTTGAGGCTATATCGCTATAGAAATTTGTAGAACTTCCTGGAATAGGCTCTGCCAAATCAAAAAGACGTGTATCTTCTGTCTGACAAAAATATAAAGAGTTGTGAAGTTCCTGCAAAACTACCAGTTGTGCACCTGCTTGTGCCACTGTTGCTATATTTCTATAAATCTTCTGTAAATTATATTTCATATCAGCAGTGCATGACTGCTGTATTATACCGACACGAATAATTCTACTCATTCTGTATTTAGTTTATATATTGATAAATTTAAATTTGTTTTCCGTTATACACTGATTCTGGATATTGCATAGTTACACAATGTAGCGAACCATGCTGCTTTATCAAGGCTCTGCAATCTATTCCAACGATTTCTCTGCCCGGAAAAGCTTCTGACAATACTTTTGCAGCTTCGTTGTCGTTGTTGGGCTGATTGTATGTAGGGTATAATATAGCATTATTCATAATCAGGAAGTTGGCATAAGTAGCAGGTAGTCTGATACATTCATCATCATATATTGCATTAGCCATAGGAAGAGGAAGAAGTCTGTATGGTTTGCCGTCAGTGGTTCTGAAGGTTTTCAGTTGTTCTTCCATTGCCAATAAGGCATTGTAATGCTCGTCTGATGTATCATTGCATTTCACATATGCTATAGTATCATCGGGACATAGTCGGGCTAGTGTGTCTACATGACTGTCTGTATCGTCTCCTGCCAGATAGCCATAATCTAACCACAATACTTGTTTCAGATTAAAGCAATCTATAAGATATCTTTCAATGTCTTTTCTAGACATTACATCGTTTCTATTGTCAGACAGCAGGCATAAAGAAGTGGTAAGAAGAGTTCCTTTTCCATCACTTTCTATAGAGCCTCCTTCAAGTACGAAATCTCGTCGGTTTATATAGTCTCCGTTTATTATACCATGTTTTTTAATTCTGCTGTTTATCATATTGTCTTTGTCTGCTGCAAATTTCATACCCCATCCATTGAAACAGAAATCAAGCAACTGAGGATCGGCGTGAGGATCTGTCATGCAGATAAAGGCATGGTCTCTTGCCCAAGTATCATTTGTAGGACACTTTACGAAAGTTACATTGTCTATATACTTGAAGTCCTTCAGAACTTCCGGAAAGTCTGGAGCAACGAGCAGCAGAGGCTGTCGTGAAGCTATTTCATGTGCTATGTTTAGAAAACATGTTTCCACTTCTTCCAACATATATGCCCAGTCAGTTTCTGCATGAGGCCATGTAAGTTGGATATAACTCTGTCGTTCCCATTCCGAGGGGAGATAAAAGTTCTTTTCTTTAGTCATAAATTATTCAGCTGTGCTATTCTTTGTTTTTTCTTTTTCTTTATTTTTTTTTCTCAGTGTTTTTTCTCAACTTATTTCTTCTGTACTGCTTTAAGTTGATTAACCAGTCAAACAGTTCATTCCACTTTGTAAAATCCTTTTTATACATAAATCCTATGCCTTGTGTGGTAAGTGTGGATTTTGTGAAATACCTGTCATTGGTCTGGTTGTAACCTCTTAGTCTTAGGTCACCATTCTTTGTAAGAAGCCATATTGCTTCAAAATCACCTACAAAGTTAGTGTTTTTTAATGTATTTTCCCTATAACCGAAGTTACCATTTATAATAAGTCTGTTATTAAGCAGTTTTCCGCTCAATATTGCTTCTGCTTCCACGTCACTCCATCCGTTTTGTCCGGTAGTGAGGTTGGTTCCCAAATTCCAGTTCTGACTATCTATCACTTGCGACAACATATCGTTTAGCTGTCCCGATAGGGTGCTGAAGGCAAGAGAACTGGTGGCACTTGATTGGTTACTTTGTGCAGCATAGTCATATGTGTAGAATTTTCCCACTCCCAGCAGATATATTATCTGTGTATTCATCTGTTCGGTAGTACTTGTCAGGCTCTTCACCAGTTGCCTGTCTTCTTCGTTTACGGTAGGAAGTTCCAAGTCGAAACTAAGGTTTGGTGAAGTAAGTACACCCGACAGATTTACTATACAGTTCACCTTGATGTTCCCTCTGGTAGACGAAGCATCGGCAAGCAGGTCGTTGAGCGAAGCCGAAGGAACGGTATATGCTGCCTGTACGTTCAGATTGGCGGCGGTAGGGTTGCCGTTGAATGATACACTTCCTCCAGGTCTCAATATAAAGTCCTTTCTGATTACATTCTGCATACTCAGTTTATAGATACCCTCGCTTATATTATAGTTACCGAATATCTGGAAATCTCCTTTATTGAAATAATTTACTCTAAGATTGCCGGTCCCTCTTGCCGAAATATAGTCGCCCGAAGCAGGGTCCATAATAATTCTCATTTCGGCTTGGGTGGTAGGTTCTATAATCATGTTTATCCTTATATCCTGTGGTTCTCCCTCTTCATCGTCTGTCTTTTTAGAGTTTAGATAATGATATAGTTCTGTTTCTATTTCTGTTTGTTTTCTTTTTGGTGTCTTGTCGACGAAAGTTATAAACTGCTTGTCTATAGCTTCTGATGCTCCACCCAGTACATACACGAATGAAGTCTTGTTTTCGGCCACAACATTACAGTCCACACTCAGTCCTATATTGTCGTTTCCACGTATTACTGTTTTGCCCGAGGCGTAAATGTTTCCGTAGAAAGGAAAGTTGTCATTGTTCTCTTCTGCATGCAGAATCTTCATGTTGTTTGTATCAAACTTGAACATGTAGTTCAGCTTTTTCAGTTTGGTATGTCTCAGATAACCGTTGGCAGTACCGGCATTTCCCTCTGAGTCAATAAGTCTTACATCCTTGAACAGAAGTTCTCCTGACTTTATTATCACAGAATCCGTTGAGGCTTTGAATCTGCTGTTAAGGATATTGACATTCATTCCTATATCAGCCTTCAGTTTTCCTTCCAGGTCAAGGAACTTGAACGGACCGTAAAGTCTGGCATGTCCGTATGCACTGCCTTTTACGTCACTGAATATGTCCTTTATGAAATGCTGTAGGAAAGCGAGATTCGTTCCGCCAGCATTTATGTCAAGGTCCAATCCTTTTTCTTTTGGAGAGATATATCCTTTCACTTTTGTGAATATATTGTCTTTATCCCTTATGTCTGCATCAAGCAATATTCTTCCTTTTTCATTGTCGAATCCTCCTTTTATATCAGCTCTGCCCAATATAGCCCCATTAAGCGAAAATCTTTTTACGTCCAGTTTTGCATCAAGTTGCGGCTTGCCGAAAACACTTGCTATGGAAATGTTTCCACTTGTGTTTCCTTCAAATTCTACGGCATGAAACTGTATCATCTCCATTACGTAAGCCAGATTTACATTTCTTAGGTTTACTCTGCATATGTTGTTTGTGCCTTTGCCCAACAGACCGTTTATCTTTACGTGCTGGTCGGCATGTTCGAATACAAAGTTTCTTATCTTGATGCTGTCCTTGTCTATGCTTACACTGCTGGGATGTATGTTCCATACACTGTCATTCAATATTACCTTACTTGGCAAAAGGGCAATTTCGGTATGTATCTTACCCGAAAGACTGTCTTTTGAAAAAGCAGTAGAAGCCGATACTTCTCCGCTATAGGTTACATTTGTGTTGTTACCCCAGATAGTCTTTGCCGAAATAGTGTCGTTGTGTGCTAAAGCATTTACGCTCAGGTTTAACATGGCACCTTTTTTCATCAACATATTTGTCCTCAAGTGACAATGCAAATCTTTGTCCGGATTTTCAAGAAGCAGTGTTGTTGATTCATATTTGCTGTTGTTTATCTTCAGGTCCGGAATGTTGGCATTTATGAAAACTTCGGATGTGCTGTCGTGTATATATCCGTTCAGTTCACCAGGCATGTCCATCTCTACTGGCATTTTCAGCACTTTCGACAAGAAGTCAGCATTGTTCAGCCTGAGTGATATATTGAAGTCGTTATCGGTGGTTGAGACATTTTTGTGTGATACTTTTGATTTGAACAATGACGGGATATATCTTTCCACTACTCGGAAAAGACTTTTAGGAAGTGTCTTGTACGAGTATACTCCTTTGACTTCTCCGTTGATGAAATTGGAATTTAGCCGAATAGTCTTTATTCCGTTGTCGGTTTTAGCCGAAAGACTTAGAGTAGGGAGGAAATAGTTGTTTTCTTCATTGTCTGATACTATATCCAGACTGTCAATGCTTATTTCCCCATTGATGTCGTCAATGGAATTTCCTGTAAAGTCCGCTCCCAATTTCAGTGAGTAGGATGTATCTGTAAATTTGTCGGTCAGTTTCAGCTTGTCGGGTCTGAAATTGTCGAGATAAGCAGTAAGTTTGAAAACTGGAGTCTTTTTAGCTGTCTGAAAACTGCCGTTGACGTTGAGGCTTATGTTCTCGTCGTCTATGGCAATGTTTCCATCAAAACCTCCTGTCTGATACTTCCCGTCAAGGTTGATGTTATGATACCTGTATCCTTTGATGTCGATATAGTTTATTGTACCTTTCAGATACGATTCTGGAAGATTATTGTTGTTGTAGGTCAGTCCGTTGAAATCTATATTAAACGAAGCATCCCCCAATATGTTGTTTTTGATGATATTTTCCAGTTTCATGTTTTCCGAATACACATTGCCAGAGTATGATTTTTCACCGCTTACCTTGTCTGTAGTCATCATAAAGTGTGTATCCAACATACCGAGTGCAGTGTTTATACTGAAGTTGTTTTCAATATCAGAACCTTTTCCGCTTATCCTGCCTTTTATTTCTGAATTTCCTAGATGCGAAATGATAGAAGGAACTTTTCCTGGAGAAATGGCTCCCCATATTCTGTTTATTGCACCATCCCATGCTCTCAAACTCTTTATTTCGGCATTGAAGCTGTTGCTTGCTGAGCCGTTACCTTGTATGTATTCACCATTTATGTTTATAGAAATATCCTTGTTTTCTGTATAAATATTCAAGAATTTCAGTTTATGGACATTTCTTTCATCCTCATTATAGAATTGTGTATCTATATTTATCATTTCGTCCATACTTTTCAGTTTCGGTATGAAGACAGCTATGTCCGAAGGTTGGATCTTAGCCTTTATCTGTCCGTTATAATTAACGTCTGAAATTTTACGTATGGTAGGCAGACTATCGAATTTAAGGCAAATGCTGTCCGATGAAATGATACTGTTGTCAGTCATCAGATTAAAATCCTCCAGCTTTAGACCTTTTGTATTTCCGATGGCAGACAATGAAAGTCTTTTTAGGTTGAAACCTGACTTTTCTTTCAATGCAATACGCTTCAGCGATACGTTTATAGTATCGGCCGAAACGGCTTTAACAGAAATGTTTACAGACAAATCTTTGATGCCGATATGCGATTTATTGAAAAGACCTTTAGTTTCTGCTTCCGACAAAACATCATACGATATATTGCTTCTTCTGATTATTATTGAATTTATTCTTAAATCCAGCAAATTCTTGTCTTCATTTTCTTTTTTAGGTGCAAACAAGTCGGCTATAAACTGGTAGTTAGGTTGGGCATCCTTGTCAGCCTTTTCCAAAAAAGCATCAAGTCCGAAAAGCTGTATACTGTTGATTCTTATTTTTCCGTTCAATATAGCTGATATGTCAAATTTTGCAGAGAATCTGGCTACATTCAGAATCTCTTTTCCAGAACGGTCGTACAGAGCTAAATCCTGTATTATTATTCTATTCAACAATCCCATGTCAATATTGCCAATACTGATTTCAGTATCAAGAACCTGCTTCAACTCTTGTGTGGCAATAGAACTTATGCCACGCTGCACATAAGGAATGTTTAGCATGGCCAATAGCCCAAAATACGCTACCATTAGCGTTATTATGGTAATTCTTATAGTATGTTTTATAAAATTGAACTTTTTCATTTGATAGCAAATACATTACAAATGTAAGTATTAGTAGTGAATTTTTAGCAATTATTGTTGTAAAAGTACGAATAAAAAGTGATGTTTCAAATCCTGATAAAAATCAATACACGCACGGGCGGCGGCATCCAGCCTTCTCATGAAGGCTTCCTCTTTCTCTTCCATGATGTCGGCTATCACCTTGTCATCCATTCCGCGCCGGTACAGTTCCTCTTTTGCCTGCCTGACCTTCTTTTCAGAATATTCTCCGGTTACATTGTTGGCTATCATCAGCAGCTCATTGGTATCGTATTCCTTGATTTTTATTGTTCTATAATTTTATCCGTTTCACTTTTTTCCCTCAGTTTCATACATTTACTTAACGAACAGGATTGACTATCAATATATTGACTTTATTTTATGAGCAGTTATTCTATTATAAGCTTTTGAGTAATATATAGAAAGTTGTAAATTGTATGATTATGGAAATCAAATAGATACTATAATATTGCACATATTTTTCTCTTTATCAAATTGCTTGAAATACTTTCTATTCTTGTTGTTCTTGAATGGTTTGGTGAGGAACAGCGTTCAGCTGTTATCTCGACCTTGTTAACAAAATATTATACCCATTCTAATATTGGGTTAGATCTATGAACAAGATACTGTCTGTTACCCGGAATTGAAAATATTATTCCTGTAATGTAATTTCATACTAAAATTCTTCTTTACTTTCCAATTCCACCTTTCCTCTGGAGTAAAATGTAATTGCAGCCCTCAACTCCCGATGGTTACAAAAATAATCATTCAGATGGATTCTCTCGTTGTAGTTATGGTTAGTACGGAGAAACAGATCTACATGCGTATATCTACCATGCACTACCACATACTGGCAATACAAGATTTTATTCCAAAGCAACAGCTTTCCTTTGGGAGTAGTGATTCCCTGTTCACTGATTCGGATAACATGGTGCCAATGCCGGATACCCTTCACCAAGAAATAAAAAAATAGGCCTACGGGAATCCAAAAAATCAGTCTTTCAGACAGCATGTCCCGACAGATCCATATATAGGCGGTACACAATCCGGCTTCCACAAATGTACTGATTTTCTTTCGTGGAATGACCAAAGGTTCAGAAAGATTGAACATACAACTCATACTAATCATAATTTAATACTGTTTACATGGTGTTTAAGCACTCCTCTTTTTACTATACTCAACAGAACTTTTGTCCTCTACTTCTGATACATAGTATTCTTTGTTCATAGACTTTCTGTTTTTGATGTTAATGTATTTATAAGATCACTCGGCAGGTGCTGTATATTTCGGTAAACAACACCCCGCAAGTGCATTTCCTAATCTCTAATAGCTGCACCCTATGAATCATCCAGTGAATCAAGCGGATTGGGTATGCTCGAT
>JAHHQV010000035.1 GCA_020026175.1 Phocaeicola sp.
TTTGCAAATGTATAAAATAAAAAATACGGAACTCTTTTTTGAATCCCGTATTTCCATTTACACAAAATATTTTATAGTGCCAAAAAAACGCCCCGTCGCTTTACTTTAAACGACGGGGCGTTTTATGTAAAGCGACTAAGCGTTTAAAAAAAATTTATGGACGTCTCTACAATGCTATTCCTACGATATTTACCAATAGATTTGCCTACCAACAAAAATCTCATCTTTTTTTCTTGAAGAAATCTTTCATCAATCCTCCACACTCATCAGCAAGAATCCCCGACTCTACAACTGTTTTAGGATGAAGTGCATCTGGAGCATATCGCTGATACCCTCTTTTCTCGTCGGACGCACCAAACACCAGCCTGCCTGTCTGAGCCCATGCTATCGCACCGGCACACATCACACATGGCTCCACTGTTACATAAAGAGTGCAGTCGTTCAGATATTTTCCTCCCAAAGCATTTTCGGCAGCAGTAATGGCCTGCATCTCTGCATGAGCTGTAACGTCATTAAGGGTTTCGGTAAGATTGTGGGAACGGGCTATGATACGGTCACGGCATACAACCACCGCACCAACAGGAACTTCATCCCTATCGGCGGCACGTCTGGCCTCTGCCAATGCTTGTTTCATATAAAAATTATCGTCTGCCATAAAATATAATGTTTTTATCTGCGCATGTCGTGTTCGTTGAACAATGTAGGATAATCACTCTCCATTTGCTGACGGATGTTGAACAATATGGTCTCACGAAACCACCTCGCCTTGTTTGTTATCTTATATTTTTCCAAATATCTGTCAACAATGCGAAGCTCTTCGTCACTCACTAGACATACTATTCTTCTCTTTCGTGGAGTAATAGCCGACGATGCTTTTTTCCTTATTTTCCCGTTGTGTACCATATCAGAGTGCAAAATTAATCTACTTCTATAAATTAAGAAAAAATAAATCAGTATTTTTGCAAAAAATGTGAAATATGGCCAGACATAACGATTTAGGAATAAAAGGAGAAGACATGGCATGTAGCCATCTTGAAAGGGAAGGCTATATCATTATTGAAAGAAACTGGAGATGGAGAAAACTGGAAATAGACATTATAGCAAAGAAAGATGACGAACTTGTTGTAATAGAAGTGAAAACCAGACAAAACAATCTGTTCGGCGAACCCGAGGATGCCATCACAGAAAAGAAAATAAGAAACATAATAAATGCGGCAGATATATACATCAAGAAGAAACAGATTGACATATCAGTCAGATTTGACATAATATCAATTACCGCAGACAACGACAATTTTGAAATAAAACATATCGAAAACGCATTCTCGGTATGGTAAATACATATTTTTATTATCATGGACATAGAGACTATCAGAAACTATTGTATGGCAAAACAGGCAGTGACAGAATGTTTTCCGTTCGATGAAAGTACGCTCGTCTTCAAGGTGGTGGACAGAATGTTTGCATTGATAGACCTTGAAAAGAACGACCGGATATGTCTGAAGTGCGAACCCGAATATGCCATAGAGCTGAGAGACAGATACAACGGAATAGAAGGGGCTTTCCACTTCAACAAGAAATACTGGAATCAAGTGTATCTTGAAAGTGATGTGAGCGACAGACTGATAACAGAACTCATAGACCACTCCTACAACGAAGTAATCAAGAAATTCACACGAAAACAAAAAGCTATCTACAATGAACTATCCTAAACCTATATATATGCAGAAGGCGGCTTCTACAAATGCAAGCCTTGCCGAAATGTGCCGTCTGCACAAATTACCCAACCTTACTTCCATCTACACGTCATTCCAGACCGACGGAAGAGGACAAAGAGGAAACAAATGGGAATCGGAAGACGGTGCCAACCTGCTTTTCAGTGTGGTGATTTATCCCAACAATCTTCATGCCAGACAATTCTTCATCATCCTTCAGATAACAGCACTTGCCATCTATGATGTAATGTCGGAATATGCCGCAGACATAAGCATAAAATGGCCAAACGACATCTATTGGAAAGACAAGAAGCTATGCGGTACACTGATAGAAAACGACCTGAACGGTGTAATGATAGAGAAAAGCATATCGGGCAGCGGAATAAACCTCAACCAGACTGTCTTTGTAAGCGATGCGCCAAATCCTGTATCGCTGAAGCAAATAACCGGAAACGATTATGATGCCGTACCTATACTGCACAAGATTCTCGATTCAATGAAAACATATCTCGACATACTGGAACAAGGGAATACAAATTTCATAAGAAATAAATATATGGAAGCCCTATACAGGAAAGAAGGATTCTATAATTTCAAGGATAAGGACGGGATATTCAGTGCAAGAATAAAGGACATAGAGTGTGACGGAAAATTTATACTTGAGGACAAGGAAGGAAAGACCAGAGAATATCTTTTCAAGGAAGTAGAATACATCATCTGAAAAAAACAATACCACACTGACATAATATACAATGAATACAACCAACAAAGAAATACTGAACATTGCAATCCCATCAATAATATCAAATATCACAGTGCCGCTGCTAGGGCTGGTAGATGTAACCATAGTAGGACATTTGGGCTCTGCATCATACATAGGAGCCATAGCCATAGGAGGAATGCTGTTCAATATGATTTACTGGCTGTTCGGCTTTCTCAGAATGGGTACGGGAGGAATGACATCGCAGGCATACGGCAGAAACGATACCGAAGAATACAACAATATTCTGCTACGCTCGCTGAGCATAAGCACTGCCATTGCTCTTGTGATGATTATGCTTCAGATTCCTGTAAGGGAAACAGCCTTCTTGTTCATCGATGCCAGTGAGGAAGTAAAGACACTGGCAACAGAGTATTTCCATATATGTATATGGGGCGCACCTGCCATTTTGGGGCTTTACAGTCTCACCGGGTGGTTTATTGGTATACAAAACTCCAGGTATCCCATGTTCATAGCCATTACTCAGAACATCATAAACATTGTGGTGAGCCTTATGCTTGTGACACACTTTGACATGAAAATAGCCGGCATAGCATACGGTACGCTTACAGCACAGTATACCGGATTCATAATGGCTCTGCTCTTTGCTGCAAGATACTTCAAGAAAGACGGCAGACACTCGTCATTGAAGAATATCTTCAAAAGAAAATCAATGAACCAGTTCTTCAAAGTGAACAGAGACATCTTCCTTCGCACTTTGTGTATAGTTGTTGTAACCGTATTCTTCACATCTACCGGAGCGGCATACGGCGACACCATGCTTGCAGTAAATACCCTGCTCATGCAGATGTTCACCATATTCTCTTATATAATGGATGGTTTTGCATATGCCGGCGAAGCTATTATCGGCAAAAACATAGGTGCAAGAGACTTCAAGCAGCTTCACCGCACCATAAAACATCTTCTGCTCTGGGGAGCAGGAGTAGCCACTGCTTTTACCATAATGTATGCCTTAGGCGGAAAAGGCTTTCTAAGCATACTTACAAACGACATGGCTGTTATAAATGCTTCAGAAAGCTATTACTACTGGGTGCTTGCCATACCTTTGGCTGGAGTACTCACTTTTATCCTCGACGGCATCTGTATAGGTGCTACAGCCACAGGCATCATGCTGAAATCAATTTTCATAGCTTCATTATGTTTCTTTCTGTTATTTTATACCACAAACGGAACAATAGGAAATCATTCGCTATGGCTGTCGTTCATAACATATCTGCTGGCAAGAGGGTGCACACAGTCTGTCATGACACTACGGCTCATTCGGTCTGACTATCGGGCCAGTTGACAAGATAAAGTGTTTCGGTGGCACGTGAAATTGCAGTATACAGCCATCTGTAATAATCGGCCGACACCATGTCCTCCGTCATATACCCTTGGTCTACAAACACTTTCTGCCATTGTCCGCCCTGTGCCTTATGACATGTCACTGCGTATGCAAACTTAACCTGCAAGGCATTGTAGAAGGAATCCTCCTTTAGTTTCTTTATACGTTCAGACTTGTTTGATATATCAGAGTAATCTTCCATTACTGCATTGAAAAGACGCTCGGTATCCTCTTTCGACAATGAAGTAGAATCGGAATAAAGAGTGTCGAGGAGAATCTTCAGTTCCATTTCAAAATCATTATGGTCGGGAAAAGAAATCACTACATCGGCAAAACGGAAACCATACATTTCTGTCACTCTTCTTACCCTACGTACTACAGCTATATCGCCATTGGCTATGAAGTCCATTTCCTTCATTTCTTCAGTCCAATAGTAATTGTTCTTCGTAACCATAATCATATCGCCAGAGTTCAACTCGTCCTCACGATACAATATAGAGTTTCTCACTCCACGGTTATACAGATTGGCACGTTTGTTTGAACGACATATTATAATAGTTTCATCAAGGCCTGCCTTGTCATAACATGTATTTATGGTTTCTATCAGTTCGCTACCATTTATTACTTTGACATCCAGATAGTTGCCGACATTAAAAGAAGGCATAAAATATACATCCTCTTCGGAAATATGCTTTCTCAGTTTGGTTGCATTATATAAGATACCATTCCTTCCCGACTGACGTACAACCTCTGTAAGGACTGACTCCATCACGTCGTTTCCATAAGAGCGGAGCATTTCCTTATACATGGCAGGACTCTCTGCCTCTCCCACTGGAGGCAGCTGGGCATTGTCGCCCACAAGAATGAGTTTGCAGTTTTCACCACTATAGACATAGTGCATAAGGTCGTCTAGCAATCTCCCACTTCCGAAAACATTACCTGATACACTTGAATTGGAAATCATTGAAGCCTCATCAACTATAAAAACCGTATTTTTATGAAGATTCTTGTTAAGAGAAAAATTATCATCAGCATAACTCTGCTGCCTGTATATTTTTTTATGAATAGTACCAGCCGGAACTCCTGCATGATAAGAAAAAACCTTTGCAGCTCTTCCAGTAGGAGCCATAAGAACATATTTACATCCAATTTCCGACAAGGTCTTTACAAAGGCTCCCACTAAAGAAGTCTTACCCGTTCCTGCATAACCTTTCAATAGAAAAACAACATTGTTGTCTCTCATCAGCAGAAAATCTGACAAGCATTTTATAGCATTTTCCTGTTCTTCTGTTGGTTTATAGCAAAAATTTCGCTTAATTTGTCGCGTTAAATCGTTATTTAACATAAAAGTAGATAAAAAGATTGAGTAATATTCACGTTGTTCAAGTTATTTATTTTATTTTTGCGCTACGAATATAAACTAAAAAAATAATATTATCATGAAAACAGTTATTAATCTTGTATTAACTGCCTGCGTAGTAGGTTTGGTTTACATCTGCTATGGCAGTATAATGGGTCCTATCAATTTTAAAGAAGAAAAGGCAATCAGAGAAAAAGCAATCATTGCACGTCTTATCGACATACGTAAGGCACAGCAGGAATACCGCTCTGTACATCAAGGTGTATATACCGAAAGCTTCGATACTTTGATAGACTTCGTTAAAACTGCAAAACTTCCTTTCATCATGAAGGTTGGCGCTCTTACAGATACTCAGCTGGAAGCAGGAATGACAGAAAAGAAAGCAATGGCTATTATCGAAAAGGCTAAGAAGACAGGTAACTACAAAGAAGTAGAAAAAGAAGGTTTGACTAACTTCCGTCGTGATACAATGTGGGTAGCAGTTCTTGACACAATCTTCTCTGAAGGATTTAACGCCGATTCACTCCGTTATGTACCTTTCGGAAACGGTGCAAAATTTGAAATGCAGATACGTAAAGATACAATGAAGTCAGGTGCTCCTCTCAATCTATTCCAGGCACAGGTTCCTTATGATGCTTACTTGAATGGTATAAACAATCAGGAATTGGCAAATCTTAAGGATATTCAGAGCAAACTTGGCAAGTACTGCGGTTTGAGAGTAGGTGACATCGAACAACCTAACAACAATGCAGGAAACTGGGAATAATAAAATACACATGACAAACAATATTCTTGATTATAACAAATCAGAACAATATACATTATCCATCCGTCTCAGTACGGATGGATTTTCTTTTTCTATCTATAACCCAATAAACGGGAGAGACTTCTTCCACCGTACTTATCCGGTCAATACACAACGCTCAATGGCAGCCAATGTAAAGTCTTTTCTGGCTGCAACAGAAGAATTGAAGCACCCGTTCAAACATGTAAACATACTTATACATTCTAAAAGATATACAATAGTACCTCTAGAACTATTTGAAGATGAACAGATGGAAAAACTGTTTTATCAGAATATAAAGGAAATAAAGAATGAAATAGTATTATGCAACATATTGGGAAAAAGCAATTCTGTAATCTTGTTTTCACTCGACAAACTGACACATCTCCTATTGTCAGAACATTTTCCTTCAGCAAGATTCTTCTCTTCTATAAGTCCGCAAATAGAGTATCTGACAATAAAGAGCAGACTTGGTAACTCAAGAAAAATGTATGTCAATATTCATCCGGGGAATATAGATACAATATGTCTGGACAAAGGAAACCTGCTGCTGGTAAACTCCTATCCTACCCCAAATACCAACGACATAAACTTCTACATTCTCAATATTTGGAAACAACTGGTTTACGACCAAAGAAGAGACGAGCTTCATATTACGGGAGGATATGACACGAGAAAAGAAGTTACAAAAGAATTACAAAAATATATAAGCCACGTATATAGTATAAATCCACAAGCGGAATTCGTATGCTCCGAATCAAATGTAAAAATCGAAGACATTCCGTTTGATATACAATCACTTATCTTATGCGAGTAATTAGCGGAATATACAAAAGAAGACGCTTTGATGTTCCTCACACATTCAAAGCAAGACCCACAACAGACTTTGCCAAAGAAAATCTGTTTAATGTGCTCAACAACTATCTTGATTTTGAAGACGGACTTACAGCCCTGGACCTTTTTGCAGGTACCGGCAGTATAAGCATAGAACTTGTGTCAAGAGGATGCAGCAAGGTTATATCTGTAGAAAAGGATTTTCAGCACCTTTCATTCATAAACAAGGTTATGAAAGAAGTGAAAGCCGACAGGTGCTTTACACTTCGTGCCGATGTTTTCAAGTTCATTGAGAAATGTAATGACAAATTCGACTTCATTTTTGCAGATCCACCATATGCCTTGGAAAATCTTGCAACAATACCTGACAAGATATTCGAACACAGACTTTTGAAAGAAGACGGCATATTTGTGTTAGAACATGGTAAAGACCTGAGTTTCGAAGACCATCCTTACTTTATAGAACACAGATATTACGGAAGCGTGAACTTTTCTTTCTTTGCTATCAAGACAGAAACAGAAGACTCTATAGAAGAGGAGAAAACAGACGAATGACAGACTCTGATATCTTATTCTTGACCGATCTGGAATTCCATATCTTGGGAGTAAGAAGCATAGAACAAGACATGTCATCCACAAAAATATTTTTCAAGGTCATTGCCGTTTCTTTATCATAAAAGAAGGCATTGGCCTCAAAATTATGTTCAAAACTTCTGAAATCCATATTTGTAGAACCAATGGTGGAGATTTCGTCGTCACACACCATCATCTTGGAGTGTATGAAACCTTTCTTATACAGATATATCTTTACTCCAGACTCCATTATATTATTAATATACGACATGGTTCCCTTATGAATCATCCACGAGTCACCTCTCTTGGGAATCATAATCCTTACATCAACACCAGACAAGGCAGCCGACTGCAATGCTGTAAGTACAGGCTCTGTAGGAAGAAGATATGGAGTCTGTATGTATATATATCTTTTCGCACTGCATATAGCCAGCACATAGCCTTGCATTATGTCTCTCCAGCGGCTTACGGGATCGGATGTAACTATCTGTACTACAGAATTCCTTATAACTTCTTTATCTCCTCCATCTTCTTCTTCTTCTTCTTCTTCTTCTGCATTTCTTTTGTTTGACTTGAATTTAGGGAAATACTCGGCAGAAGTTATCAATGTCTGCTCTACAGTAAACCAATCTGTAAGAAACGTTGTCTGAAGCCCATATACAGCCTTGCCATAGAGTCTGACATGAGTATCTCTCCATATTCCCCACGACATTCCTTCAATATATCTGGACGCTATGTTCATACCGCCAACAAAACCTATCTTGCCGTCTACCACCACAATCTTCCTGTGATTCCTGTAGTTTACCTTTGAAGTGAATAACGGAAACCTGACTTTAAGGAAGCCCTGCACTTCTATTCCTTCGCAAAGCATCTGTTCGTAAAAATCTTTGTTCACCTTCCAGCATCCCACATCATCGTAAAGAAGCCTTACCATAACCCCCTGTCGTGACTTGTCGATAAGAGCATCACGCAACATTCTTCCCACTGGGTCGTCTTCTATTATATAGAATTCTATGTGTATATGATGCTTGGCCGAATATATGGCTTTCAACAAGTCTATGAACATGGTCGAACCGTCTTTGTAGATTTTCACTTCATTGCCTTCGAAAGGCAATGAAGTGTTCACATTCCTGAAAAAATGCATAATCCTGCATTTTTCCGAAATATCATCCAGCGACTCCTGAACTTGATATTCTGCCATAGGACGCCTTATCAGACGAGAATATCCTTTTTTGCTGATAAGCCTTTCTTTTCTGGTACTCCTGCCCAAAAAATAATAAAATATCAGACCTATGAACGGAAGAAACATAAGAACCAGAATCCATGCCATTGTCTTTACCGGATTACGGTTGTCGAGCATCACTACAAATACTGTGATGAAGACCACAAGCATGTATATGAAATAAAATAATATAAGAAATAGGTTGTTCATAAAGTTTATATCAGACTAAGAACAAATATACCACATTTATTTCATTTATAAAGTTTATAAAGTGCAAATAGTTTCTTCCAAAACAAAACGATGTTATGTATTGTCACAGCTCCCGCATATAAAGACAAGACCTATCTTATATATCCATGTCCTCCAAAGCCTGAACCTTTTCCCATCTTGCCACCACTCTTCATGCTGCCACCCATCTTGCCGCCAAACAAATTAAGACGGTATATGAAATGAACCATACAATAACTGTATATCCCATTATATTCAATATCCGAACGGTTTGCTGCCGATATATTACGACTGATATTGCTCTGTTTTCTGAGGATATCATAAAATTGCAAGCTCAGAGTTGCTGCATTACCTTTAAGAAAGTTCTGTGAAATCTGTGCATTCCAAAGCAGTTCATCGCGGTTCATAGAAGCATCAGAGTATCCTCTTCTTGAACTTTGTGATATATCGGTAGATACAGACATATTCCATGGCAATGTTATATTAGTACTGGCACCATAAGAGAAATGCCAAGTATCCATATTGTTTGTTTTCTTGAAATTATTGCGCGAATGAGTGTACCTCAACGAACTCCTTAATGAGACTTCCAGCCAATCTTCACGATAAGTAGCCCTCAGTCTTTCGCTAAGTACGGTTTGTTTGGTTATATTCTTGTCAGTCTCTGTTGCAAACTTATTGCTGCTGATGTAGCTAACCATATTGTTATACCTTCCCACTGTGAACGAACTAATGGTATATTTCTTGTTCCTCAAAGCAATATTAGTACCAAACATTCCAGAAATATCCCAATTCCCATTGATATTTTCGGGTTTAGTGATGTAGCCACCAGTATTAGAGTTGTAAGTACGACGATTGCTGATACTGTTCAAAGTATTATTGAACTGTACATGAGTCATTACACCTCTCTGAGTTTCCGGATTGAATGTATTGAACATCAACCTTAAAGTATTTGTAAAGGTCGGTTTCAGGTCAGGGTTACCCATACGGATATTCAATGGATCCGTATTGTCGGTGACAGGAAGCAAATCTGTCATGCCAGGCTGCGACGACCTTCCCCTATAATCTACCCTAAGCTGACTTGTTTTAGAAAACTTGAATCTAAAGTCAAGCGTAGGTGTAAAGTTCATAACATTACGTATACTGACTGTATCCAGTTCTCCCTTCTTATAGTCAAGTTTTGTATGCTGTGGTTGAAACGAAGCACCTACATTCAGCTGACTTTTTTCTATAATCCATTTGTAGGAAACATCTATCTGATGATTTATATAGTCATACCTTGCATTCTTGCTCAAATCGTCATTATACACACCATCTGTTGTCTGCCACTCCTGTCCTTGCTCTATTGTCCAGTTATTCGGCATATCATATGTAGAATTCTCCGACTTGTTACGCTTATACTGAAAATGATAGCTGAACTGCAGAAACATTCTTCTGAAAATAGGTTCACTATACGACAATTGTACGCTGTAATTATAATTCTTTGTAGGTGTCTTTATATACCTGTTAAGTATTTCAAGCTGCTCTTCTTCCGTCTTTTGAAAGTAATTTGTTTCCGACAAAGAAAATCTCTCTGCCATACCGTCGGTATATCCTCCTGATGCAGAAAAAGAAATGTTCCTTCCTGGTTTTCCGAGCCGTTTGTTAAAAAGAAGCGAAGCTCCATAATTGATACTATTATTCTTCGACAAGTTTCTTCTTATAATTCTATTTATAATATTCTCTTCCTGAACCATAGAGGTTATATCCTCAGCATCAATAAGTTCGTCTGTAGGATATATGGGATCCGAATTAAAAGTATACGACTTTGATGAAGACTCGTTATCCGTATCACCAATACTCAATCTGGGTCTGAAAAGAAACATTGTAGTAGTGTCAGGGTTCCACTCTACCCTAAAATTGGCATTAATGTTAATATTCCTGTCATTATCCATATTTTTCGAATTAGAGAAAGAACTGAGATTGTCGGATACAAAAGTCTCCGATTCTCTTTTAGTCCTGATATCCGATTTACGCATATTGAAATTCACACTACCATTGTTCTTCCACTTTTCGGTATCTGTAACAAAATTAAATCCAACCATATGCGAATCGTTAAGTCCATTAGGTTTGTTCCATCTGCCGCCACCTCCACCAGGAAATCCGTCGTCATTCACGTTATTAGAAGAAGCTATTAACGTAAACTTGTTTGCATCAAGAAATCTATTGGCCAGCAGTTTTGAGCTATACCTATCGTGTGTACCTCCTGACAAATCAGCATTACCAAACCAGCCCTTATTCATTCCTGGCTTCACGCTAAGGTCAAGAACCGTTTCTTCTTCTCCATCCTTTATACCTGTTGCCTTAGCCATGTCGGATTCCTTATCGTATGCACGTACCTTGTCAATAATATTAACAGGAAGATTCTTGAGGGCAATATTAGGATCATCCATAAAGAACTCCTTGCCATCAATCATTATCTTTTTTACCTCCTTACCATTAATGATTATCTTACCATCATCATTTATTTCCGCTCCAGGAAGTTTCTTTATGAGTTCTTCTAATGCCGAACCTTCGGGCAGACGATAAGCAGAAGAAGAATACACCAATGTATCGCCCACAGCAGTGACTTCAGGAGCCTGTGCCACAATAACAGCTTCTTCCAGCATTATGGCGTCCGAATCCAGTTCTATTTTGCCTAAAGAAAGAGTTTTATTATTGGCAGACAAAACTATTGGCCTATACACATTTTTATATCCGATAAACGATACTTTAAGAAGATATTTTCCAGGTCTTGTACTTAAAGAAAAAATTCCATTAAGATCTGTCACATTACCAGTAATCATCACACTGTCTTTGGGTGAAAGAATCTGTACTGTGGCCTGCATCACAGGTTGTTTCTCTGCTGCATCTATCACAATACCCGTAATAGAACTTTTGGTCACTCTACCTTGAGAAAAAGACAACAGTGTAACAAACATACACCAAACTATAAACAAAACCCTTTTATTCATAAAACAATATACAATCTACTCATTAACTAAAACTATGATAACAACATGCCTACTGAGATGTATACATATGTCTTCAGTTTAATACTGTAATGCTATTTTAACTTTTTATTTTAAATTTCTTCTTTATTTTGCGTTTTTGTTGCAAAAATTCAAAGCAAATAACACACATTACCATATAGTATATACCAATAGAATTATCTGACTGTTGGGCAGAAAGATCTAAAGTTGATATTACAAAGTCGATAACATAATACACTCCCCAAAGAAATAATGCATATTTTAAGGCTTTTATCCTAAGTATTGAAGTGACATTATCCTCATCGTCTGTCTTAGACAAAAATATCATTAACAATGATATAGATATTACAAATTTCATTCCGAGTTTTGTCAAGACCAAACTTTTGTCATCATTTATACATCCCCAAAAATACAATACAATAGGGGTAAATACAGATAAGATTAGCAATACATATCCTACAATTCTAAAATTAACGGGTAAAAATCCTTTCATTTCATTATTTATTTAATAGTTGATTAATATGTACAAAAGTAATTATTTACCTATTAATATCTAATTTATAACTACTTTTTTATATTTTTGCGAACAAAAGTACAATCATGAGTAAACAAGAAATTATAATATGTAAGAACCTGAAAGAAGACATCAGAAAGGCTGTCAGTTCTCACAAATATGATAAAATGTTTGTTCTTACAGATGAACATACCAAAGATTTGTGTCTTCCTCTAGTTGAAGATATTTTGTCAATAAAAGAAGCCATACATATATGTATAGGTGTGGAAGATGTAAACAAAACACTAGAGTCGTTAAGCCATGTATGGACCGAACTAAGCTGCAAAGGTGCTACACGTCATTCACTTCTTATCAATATTGGTGGCGGAATGGTCACTGACCTTGGAGGATTTGCTGCCGCTACATTTAAAAGAGGAATATCATACATCAATATCCCTACTACACTGCTATCAATGGTAGATGCAGCAGTGGGTGGAAAAACCGGTATCAATTTCAACGGTCTTAAAAATGAAATCGGAGCCTTTGCACCAGCTTCGCATGTTATCATAGACTGCAATTTTCTGAAAACATTAGACCTCAAAAACATCCTTTCAGGTTATGCCGAAATGCTGAAGCATGGACTTATCAGTTCGGAAGATGAACGGAAAGAACTTCTTGGCTTTAATTTCTGTGATGAGATTGATTACGGAAGGCTTCAGGAGCTTGTAGGTAAATCGGTCTTTATAAAAGAAAAAATCGTAGAACAAGATCCGTTCGAAAAGAATATACGCAAAGCACTTAACTTAGGACATACTATAGGACATGCTTTCGAAAGCCTGGCATTAAAAAGAGAACATCACATGCTACACGGCTATGCAGTAGCTTGGGGTATAGTATGCGAACTATACTTATCGTTCTTAAAGACAAACTTCCCTAAAGACAAACTTTACCAAACGGTTTCATTCATAAAAGAGAATTATGGCAAGATGCCTTTTACGTGTAAAGACTACGATACACTGTATGAGCTGATGACTCACGACAAGAAAAATGATACTGCCGATACCATAAACTTCACTCTTCTATCGGAAGCAGGAGTAATCAAGATTAACCAAACGGCTACGAAAGAGGAAATTTTTGAAAGTCTTGACTTTTATTGTGAAACTATGGGATGATAGGTATAACAAGACTATAGTAATACCTGTCTATTCAAAAAATCATCAAAAGATTTGCCATTAAGCGAAAAAGACCTATTTTTGTACTTGAAATTCGGGATGTAGCTCAGCCCGGTTAGAGTACGCGTCTGGGGGGCGCGTGGTCGCTGGTTCGAATCCAGTCATCCCGACAGCTGAAAATCAAGGAGTTAGGACAAACATCTTAACTCATTTTTTTGATTTCTACAACATGTCTACAACTAATTGGAACAGATGACAATAAAAAAGCCAACATATAATAAACTTAATCTTGAATAAAGTTCATTATATGTTGGCTTTTTTTATTGAAGTTCAATCTTCTAATAGAACCAATCAATCTTGAAGTCTTAATCCTGACTTATCATATACTAAAGTATAAGTTCCACCCTTCTTGGCTTCAAACTTCAGTTCTTTTTTCTTATATCTGATGATGCACAAACAGTCACTTCCTGCATGTACAACAGCTTTTGTAAGATTATTGTCTTTCCATGCCATATCTATAGTAAAGTTTCCTCTAGCACGTACTCCATTAAGACTACCTTCATGCCATACGGCTGGCAAGGCTGGTAATAACTGTATAAATCCGGCATGACTCTGCAGAAGCATTTCTGTAATTCCGGCTGTACCGCCAAAATTACCATCTATCTGGAATGGTGGATGCGTATCCCATAGATTATCGTTTGTACCATTCTTTATAAGATTGCCAAACAACGTATAAGCACGGTTTCCATCTTGAAGGCGCGCCCACTGATTCAGTTTCCAACCCATACTCCAGCCTGTGGCTCCATCTCCTCTATGTTCGAGAACAATTCTTGATGCTTTTGCCAATTCGGGAGTGGTAACAGGCGAAATGGTACGTCCAGGGTGAAGTCCAAAAAGATGATTCACATGACGATGCTCATCTTTAGGGTCGTCTATGTCGGCAGCCCATTCCATAAGCTGACCATATCTGCCTATACGATAAGGAGCAAGATTATTCAATACGTTTTCCCAATTCTTACGCTCAGCCTCATCCACACCAAGAATCTTGCTGGCTTCTATTGCATCAAGCAAAATCTCACGTATCACAGCATGCACAAAAGTAGCACCTTGATCAATTGGTCCGTGTTCTGGAGAAGTAGATGGAGCAGCTGTATAAGTACCGTCTGGCTTATGCCATAAATAATCTACAGAAAATTGTGCACTACTTTTTATAAGTTCATAACCTATACTCTTCAAGAAATCCAGATCACGAGTATAGTCATAATAATTCCACACATGAGTAGCAAGCCAAGGGCCTGCCATCGGATTAAAGTTCCACGACATATCCTTGCTTTCAAGTGGAGAAGTAAATCCAAATATATTTCCCGAAATGGAAGCTGTCCACCCTCTTGCACCAAAATATGACGAAGCTGTCTTCTCGCCTGGTTTCACCAAAGAACGGATATAGTCAACAAGAGGTAGTTCACATTCTGCAAGATTGGCAGAACATGCCGGCCAATAATTCATCTGTATATTAATATTATTATGATAGTCTACACGCCAAGGTCCGTCTACGTTGTTGTGCCATACTCCTTGCAGATTTGCCGGCATATTTCCAGGACGCGAACCTGAAATAAGCAAGTATCTGCCAAACTGATAATACAGACATTCCAATGCATAATCAGGGGCACCAGTACGATAGCGCACAAGTCTTTGTGGAGTAGACAATGATTCGCAATCATTATTCCATGAAGGATTAAGTTCAATCTTTGTACGGTTAAACAATGCTGAATAATCGTTGTAGTGTGTAGCCAGCAATTCCTTATACGATTTAATTACAGCAGCATCCATCCATAGCCCAGTAGTCTTTACAGGATCTACTCCTACATACGTTTTAGAATCAGAAAAATCTGGGTCAAAGTTTACTTTATAATCCGTATCTGCAGTTACAAGAAACATCACTTCTTCTGCATCTTTCACAGATATACAGCCGTTTCTATCAGCCTTTATAACAGAATTGTCTGCTATAGCCTTTATACGTACTGCATATTGCATCTTATTGTTGTCAAGTATTGCCTGATAACATAGTTCCCCTCCCTTCAAAGTCTTGAACCTACCAGTTGAAAGAGGATTCGGGATATATTTTAGATTCAGATTCTGCTTAGACTTTCCTTTGGCAGAAAAGCGAACTACCATTACATTGTCAGGAAATGAAGTAAAGAATTCTCTGCGATATTCTGTTCCATCCTGTTTGAATTGTACTGTCACCAAAGCTGAATCGAGCGAAAGAGAACGCGAATATTCTGTTATGCCATCTTCTGGCAAGCCTGTAGAAATTCTGAACTCTCCACATGTGGTAAAACTACCAAAGCGGAAAGGTTCCTCGCCATCGGCCTCATACGATACTTCACTGTTGAAGTTATCTCTGGTAAGTTGTGCTGCCTTGGCATTGTCTCCATCAATAAAAGCCTTGCGTATCTCATCAAGTACATGAGCCGACTTTTTGTTTACATTCCAATAATAACTCGCACCTTTAGCTGTATTCGGTCCTCCGCGCCATAAGGTCTTTTCATTAAAAGTAAATCTTTCGGTAGAAACTGATCCAAAAACATTTGCTCCAATACTACCATTACCTATAGGAAGTGTAGAATTCTCCCATTCCTTTTCAGTATTTGCCCAACCACCTAATGTAGGCGAAGGCTTTCCGTTTCCCCAAGCAGGGGTGTCAACGTTCTCGTATGGCTTATCAAACCATATACTTAAACTTCTGTCTTCTTGGCTGAAACCTGCTACCGTATTCATAAACATAAAGGTAGAAACAGATAAAAAGATTTTTTTCCCTAAAATCATAATTCAGATTATTCTTTGTTTAATTCATTAATTTTACAAATATAAAAACAGTTTGTCTGTTATTAAAACATCACAAATGATAATATAGATTAGAAACAATCTAATAAGTATTTTTTAATCTATCTCTACATTTGTAACTTTTTCCAGCAAAAATCTATGCTTGTTCCAATGGAAAGGCTTGAATTCGTTATTCTTGTTTATAACATTGTTTCTGAATATAATGCCATCAACAGATTTTGCATAAAGAACAGGAGCGTCAAACATTTCGAATATGTTGTCCTCTATCGTGATTGCACCTCTCTTTCCTCCATGAAAGAACTTTACCTGTTCTTTAAGATTAGGTATTTCAGGATAAATGGATATCACTGCATTGGTAAACTGAAACATATTGGTAAGTGCATTGATAAACTTATTATTACGGATAACTATGTCTCGGCAGGCACCGGTTTCGTACCATCCATTACAATCACCACATAAAAGTATTGCAGCACCAGATGTATGGTCGAACAAATTATTCTCTACTATTGTCTTTCTTGGAGTACTGAACAAAGAACCTCTGGCACGGTTATTACGGATTATATTGTCTGCAAAATAAACTTCAGGAGACCATGTAATATTCTCTATTCCAAAAGCGTCTGATTCTATATCTACACCTTCAACTGAACGGTTGAATATTATCTTAAACTCCTTGGCACCTTTTACGGTTTCCTTGTCATAAGGCTGTATATCTGCTATTGTATAAACATCGCCAACAATCTCCATTGTGTTGGATTTTACGAACTGGACAGAATCGTTTTTATATCCCCAATCAAATCCCCATGCCTGTGGATGCATGTATCTTCCTACAAACGTCTTATCATCAAGTCTTGAAACTATTTTCAGATAAGTACCATGAATGTTTATGGCATCATCCATCATTCCTTCATACAATCCGTTTACCGAATTGACAACACCCTTACATCCCGAAAAATGTGTTGCATCAGCCTGTGTAGTGAAATATCTTGGATCGTCATCTCCACGAAGACAAACATTGAAACTGTCGAGATTCAAATTCTCCGACATCTGCGCCAGAAGCCCCATACCATAAGCATAATGTACTTTTATGTTCTTTAAGGCTGAATTATTGCTGTGTGAAATAAATATTCCTGGAGCTGGACGTCCATAATCACGCAAAGCCACTATTGTACCTACAACAAGACGAATGTCTTTCCAGTTCGGAGCAAGAAAAGTCCTGTCATCTATTTTTTTTATTCCACTCAGATTAATGCTAAGGTCGCTAGTTCTATAAACCAAATGACGAGTATTGCCATCAAAAGCTATACCGGTACCTGGCTTTACAGACCATCCGGTTCCGTAAGACTCAAATTTATTGTCTTTTGATATCCTGCATTTTACCCAAGGAGCAACCTCAAATGTTATACCTTTCTGCGAATCGTTATTAACAATACTAACTTGCGAAATCTGTGGATTAGCAAAATCAATACTAAAATTCTTCAAAGTACAACTCTTTGAATTAACCAAAGAAATAGGTAACATAGTACCATGATATATAAATTCGGAACCATTGCCTTCAAGAGTAACATTCTCCAGATTCTCCAAAGCTATACCTACAGACTTATTCTCTGTCTGGTCATGATTTGAAATATAATATTCCTTGATGAACGATTGTTTAGGATAAAAATGATATATCCCTTTGGCAAAACTTATTGTAAATGCCTTTCCTTCAGAGTCTGCAACAATCTTTTCAAGTGCTTTCTGCACTTTACCAGAAATATTTCTTGTGCTACCCGGTCGTACACCGTAATCCTCCATGTTATATACTTTCTGTGAGAAAGTCAAAAATGGAAATAACAAAACAGCTGACAATAATTGTAATAATCTTTTCATATTCATCAGATTTTTTATTTATAAAACATATTCTATCAAAAAAGTAGAGCAAAATTATCAATTTTCTAAATATCAATGCTATTCTTTTTTGATAAAAGTTTCTAAAATAAAACATTAAATCATACATACACAACAGGTTATATATAGAAAGGATGCACTACAAAAATAGCACATCCTTTCTATATTATCGGTGGATAAGAAAATTATCATTGCATTTCATTCCAAACTTTATTTATAGCTTCGGCTATAGCTCTAAACTCATCAGAAGAAAGAGAAAGTTTAGGATTGGAAAAAATCATATCCGATTCTTTCTGTATTGGAATCAGATGTATATGAGCATGAGGAACTTCAAGGCCTATTACAGCCTGACCTACTTTCTTGCAAGGAAAAGCCTTCTGAATAGCCTTGGCAAGATGTTTGGCAAAAACCTGTATCTCCGCCAGTTCATCATCTTCAAGATCAAAAATATAATCCACTTCCTTTTTAGGAATAACCAAAGTATGTCCTTTTACTAAAGGATTAATATCAAGGAAAGCATAAAACCTGTCGTTTTCAGCCACCTTATAGCTAGGAATCTCCCCTGCTACAATTCTACTAAATATTGTTGCCATATCAATATATATTAAATAAGGCAAGTCTGCAAAAAGCAGGCCTGCCTTAGATTATCAAAATGATATACTTAAAATCTCAAGACTTATTTTACCCTGAGGAATTGTAATTTCTGCTACATCGCCAACTTTCTTTCCAAGAAGTCCTTGTGCAATAGGTGTAGCAACAGAAATCTTACCTTCTTTAAGGTTAGCTTCACTTTCCGAAACAATAGTATAAGCCATCTTCATATTGTTCTTAACGTTCTTAAGCTCTACACGAGTAAGAATTTGAACAGTATCTGCCTTCATCTTTGAAGTATCGATTATTTTTGCATCACCAATAGTAGCCTTTAGCTGACTGATCTTCATTTCCAATAAGCCTTGAGCTTCCTTTGCAGCATCATACTCTGCATTTTCAGACAAGTCACCTTTATCACGTGCCTCAGCAATTGCTGATATAATCTTAGGACGCTCTACAGCCTCCAAGTGCTTCAATTCAGCTATCAATTTCTGATAGCCCTCTTCTGACATATAAGCCATAATAATTTTCCTCCTATATTTTTATTATTAACTGATTACTACTTTAATATAAAAACAAAAAGAATTCCGGCATATTAGATTATGCCGGAACCCTTCATTCCCTTTATCTGTATGCAAAGATAAGTTTTTTTATGTATAAGGCAAGTTATATCTCACATGCTTTGCAACATATATTAGAGCAATTTCTTTATTTCAGCTTCTACGTCTGATTTTTCGTCCAGCCTAAGTACCAATTCATTATCTTTATTGACAAGGAAAGCGGCAGGTATTGACTTCACACCATATAGATTTACATAAGCGGAATACGGTCCTTGGGGATCTCTTACGCAAACCCAAGGAAGATTGTCGCATGCTGTCTTCCAGAAGTGCTCATCAGTATCAATAGAAATCTGATATATGACAAGGCCTTTTGAAGAAAATTTGTTGTAAAGTTCTCTCAAAGCAAGCGTCCTTGCACCAGATTCAGAAGTGGCATATGCAGTAAAGTCTACAAGTACAACCTTACCCTTGAAATCCGTAAGATGCTTTGTTACTCCATTTATATCCTTTAGAGGTATATCTATAATAGAGGCTTCTTTTATTTTATCACTTGGTATCTCTACTACAGACTGTGACTGAGGTGCACGAGTATTCTTCATTCCCTTTATTACCATATTATACAGGTTTCTTGAGCGGTCGGAATGAGGATATCTATTATTCATGCTTGTAGCTACCGCAGCAAAACATTTTACATCTTCTTTACTGTTAAGCGGATCGAATATCATCATACCGTTGATTTGCTGGAACAAAGCAAAATATGAAGACTCCTTATCAGGAGAAGCAAATATATAGTTCCTTTTCACATGTTTTTTGTATGTATCCACAATCCTTAATATGCTATCCTGTTTCAAACCTATAGGCATACCGGATTTCCCCAATTTGCTGATTTTACCTTGAAGTTCAGACTGTAATATGGAAAGTTCCTTTATGGCTTTATTGCTTTCAGAACCTGTTATCTCGTAATCTGTAGCAAATTTATCATAATATGAATTTACAGCAATAGTTTCTGTAGAATCTACAACAAAATTGATAACCTTATTATCCAACCTCAAACGATAAAAATCCGGCGTTTCCGGACGGTCTTCAGAGAAATGAAATCCACCGTCATTCCCCAATTTTACAGAATCAAGAAGAACAGTTCCATTGATAGAAGAATACTCCATATACAGCATCTTATCTTCTGCTCCCGAAACGTTACCTTCTACTTTAAACGATGGTACATTTTTACATCCTGCCATTGCAACAATAGTTAAAGCCGTTGCAATTTGAAATTGTATTTTCATATTTATCTAGACAATTATTTTTCTGAATTAATTTTTAGTGTTGCAAAGTTACAGTTTTAAACGATTTCACAAAGTTTTTTCTATCCATAAAACAAAAAAAGCCTACCTATTATAAAGTTTTATCTCATAATCACCACATTAGTACAATAAATTAACTATATTTGCGGATATTTTGAAGAAAACTATATTAAAAAAATTTTTATGATCAATCCTATTGTTAAGACGATCGAGTTAGGTGATGGCAGAACTATCACACTCGAAACGGGAAAGCTGGCAAAACAGGCAGATGGCGCTGTTATGCTACGCATGGGTAACACTATGTTGCTAGCTACTGTTTGTGCAGCAAAAGACGCAGTTCCCGGTACAGATTTTATGCCTTTACAGGTAGAATACAAAGAAAAATATTCAGCATGCGGACGTTTTCCTGGAGGATTCACTAAGCGTGAAGGTAAGGCCTCTGATTACGAAATCCTTACATGCCGTCTTGTAGACCGCGCATTGCGTCCTCTATTCCCTGACAATTATCATGCAGAAGTTTATGTAAACATCATACTATATTCAGCCGATGGTGTAGATATGCCTGATGCTTTGGCTGGTCTAGCTGCTTCAGCTGCTCTTGCCGTTTCGGATATACCATTTGGAGGTCCTATCTCTGAAGTTCGTGTAGCTCGTATAGATGGAAATTTTGTCATCAACCCAACATTCGAGCAGCTTGAAAAAGCTGATATGGACTTAATGGTTGCAGCTACTTACGAAAACATAATGATGGTGGAAGGAGAAATGAAAGAAGTTTCAGAACAGGATCTTCTTGAAGCCATGAGATGTGCTCACGAAGCTATCAAGGTTCACTGCAAAGCACAGATGGAACTTATGGAAGAAGTAGGCTCTACTGTAAAACGTGAATACTGTCATGAAGAAAACGATGAGGAACTTCGCAAGGCAGTTCACGATGCATGTTATGAAAAAGCTTATGCAATAGCTGCTTCTGGTAACAATAACAAGCATGAACGCGGAAATGCTTTCGATGCTATATGCGAAGATTTCAAGGCTCAATTCTCTGAAGAAGAACTTGAAGAAAAAGAAGGCATGATAGACCGTTATTATCATGATGTAGAAAAAGAAGCTATGCGCCGTTGCATACTTGACGAAGGCAAGCGCCTTGACGGACGTACTACTACAGAAATTCGTCCTATATGGTGCGAAACTAGTCCTCTACCTGGACCTCATGGATCTTCAATATTCACCCGTGGAGAAACTCAATCTTTAAGTACTGTAACTCTTGGTACAAAACTTGATGAAAAAATTGTAGATGACGCCCTTGATCAGCATAAAGAACGTTTCTTATTGCACTACAATTTCCCTCCATTCTCTACAGGTGAAGCAAAGGCACAGCGTGGTGTAGGTCGTCGCGAAATAGGTCACGGTCATCTTGCATGGCGTGCGCTTAAGGGACAGATTCCTGCAAACTATCCATACTGCGTACGTGTAGTTTCTGATATTCTGGAATCTAACGGTTCTTCTTCAATGGCTACAGTATGTGCCGGAACATTGGCTCTTATGGATGCAGGTGTACCTATCAACAATCCGGTATCAGGTATCGCAATGGGATTGATCAAGAATGCCGGTGAAGATAAATATGCTATTCTTTCTGATATCTTGGGAGATGAAGACCACTTGGGAGACATGGACTTCAAGGTTACAGGTACTATGAACGGTATCACTGCTACACAGATGGATATCAAGTGTGATGGTCTTACTTACGATATTCTTGAAAAGGCTCTTCTTCAGGCTAAACAAGGACGTGAATACATCCTTGGTAAAATAACAGAATGTATCTCAGAGCCTCGTGAGGATCTCAAACCTCATGCTCCACGTATCGAGACAATGACAATTCCTAAAGAATTCATCGGTGCTGTAATAGGTCCTGGAGGTAAGATTATACAAGGTATGCAAGAAGAGACTGGTGCTACTATTACAATCGAAGAAGTTGACAATGCAGGACGTATCGAAATATCTGGAACAAACAAGCAATGCATTGACGATGCTATACGTCTTATTAAAGGTATAGTAGCTGTTCCTGAGGTAGGTGAAGTATATACTGGTAAAGTTCGTTCTATCATGCCTTACGGTGCGTTTGTAGAATTCCTTCCAGGAAAAGACGGACTGCTCCACATCTCTGAAATAGACTGGAAACGTCTTGAAACGATAGAGGAAGCAGGGCTTAAGGAAGGTGACAATATCGATGTGAAACTTCTTGACATCGATCCTAAGACTGGTAAATTTAAACTCTCTCACAAAGTCTTGTTACCAAAACCTGAAGGAATGGAAGAAGGTAATAATAAGAGACGTGAAAGAAAACCACAACAGAAGTAATAAATTAAATTAGTTTATACTACAATAGCCATATCTAGGCTCTTACAAGAGTTTCAGATATGGCTATTTTTTATATCAAATAAAAAAAACATCGTCCAAAACCGTTTTCTACGATAGAAGACGATGCTTTCGTTAAATATCACAAAATGTGATATAATTTCATATCACTATAATCCTATTCAGCTGCACTGAATCTGAGTTTATATTCCAGAGGAAGTTGTGCTATCTTATATGAATTCAGTGTAGTAGGACCGCAGCTACCATTACCCAATCCCTTAATCTGAGCATCAAGATGAAGAACTATATATGGTCTCTTCTGGATATCCCATATATGTTTACCTTTTGTAAGATCGGACTCTTCATATGGAAGAGCAGAGAAGGATACAGCTCCTTCGGTTTCAATAAGTATACCCTTACCATCTTTGTCAGACATCTTAAGTTCACGAAGTCCTTCACGGTTACCCATAGACTGTGGCTTAACGTATTTCTCAATCATGCCATCTACTGTAGTTGAATATCTTCCCATCATACATCCTTCCTTACGATCGATATAGTTTTCCCAAGGTCCATAAGCATAATAATCGATATTTGACAATCCAGGATTAACTGCACATACAAGACCTGCACGGAACAAGTCACCAGATTTAGGAGTAAACTTAGCATCAATATCCATTACACCATTAGGAATAAACGTATATATGATTTCAGTATCACACAGACTGCCTTTTCTGACTGTTGTAACAATAACTCTACCATCGAATTCCTCCTTCACATCATAGGTTCCAGTAGCCTCAAGTCCATTATCAAAACCTACAGGATTACGATCGTTTTCTATAAATCTATGATTTTCGTAAATAAAACCTTCTTTACCATATACCACATCCATACCATTGATACGAAGAGAAGTAAGACGTCCTGTTGTTTTTTCGAATTCTCCAAATATAAAGCTATTACCTACACTTACATATTTATCAGTCTGTTTAACTTCAAGTTTACCTACTCTTGAGTTAACACGTAGTTCAGGCAATTTGCCGCGAGAAGACAATTCAAATTGTTTTTGAGCAACAACGTGTCCTTTTTCAGACCATACTGTAGAAGCCGACTGACATACATAAATATTAATCATCACTTCATTGCCATATTTTAAAGCAGTTTTCAAACTTGCACCATTCAAATACAACGCAAATGTCTTACTGTAATCTGGAGCAATGCCAGAAAGCTGTACACTATCACGACCTACGATGTTTCCATTTTCTACAGTTTCCCATAACAAATAATGATTATCCATAGAAATGAAATCATAAGTATTGTCAATCTTCACTGTTGCAAAATTCTTCTTATCATCAATTCCTTCAAGATCAAACTTCACATATTGGTAAACAGCCTTAACTTCCTTCAATTTTGGAGATTCATCACGAGTTGCAGGAATTATACCATTAGAACAGAAATTTCCTTGATGTGGTCCTGGGAAATCATAACCAGTGTGCAGACGTCCCATATACGTACCATTCAATATTTCCTTAGGCTCGTATATTGCCTGATCCACCCAGTCCCATATAGCACCACCTATAGTAGAAGAGCTGCTTTCTATACTATTCCAATATTCCTTAAGATTACCTATAGCATTACCCATAGCATGAGCATACTCACATATAAACATTGGCTTGTCGAATGAATTGACATATTTATCCATCCAGTCCATTCCTGGATACATTTTTGAATACAAATCGCTGAATCTGTTTCCCCCATACTCTTTTCCATCACGAGTACTTTCATGATGTACAGGACGATTATCAAGTTTCTTTGCAGCATCATAACATGCCTGGAAATTGTTTCCGCCACCACATTCATTGCCTAAACTCCAGAATATCACACTTGGATGATTTCTGTCACGAAGCACCATACGATCAATACGGTCCACAAAAGCAGGTATCCAAGAAGGCATATCACTTATAGACTGGTTGGCATGGTCTTCAAGGTCAGCTTCATCCATCGTATACAACCCGTAATAATCAAACATAGCATACATTTTTGCAGCATTAGGATAGTGCGATGTACGGATAGTATTGATATTATTCCTCTTCATCAACAAGACATCCTCAAGCATTGACTCCGTAGTCACGGCACGTCCGTATAGAGGATGAGAATCATGACGATTTACACCCTTAAAGAAAACTCTCTGACCATTGATATAAACAATAGGACCACGAACCTCTATTTCACGGAAACCATATTTTGTAGAGAAAGCCATTTCGTCCTTACTTCCATTACGTTGTACTACACTTACTGTATAGAGAACAGGATTTTCAGCAGTCCATGCAAATATATTTTTCAGATTGAAGCTAGCCTTGACTTTACTTACAGTACTTTTTGAAGAGAACTTAACATTCAGTTCCTCTTCTGTAAGAAGTTTACCGCTAGGATCGGTCAATTTAACCAAAAGATTTTTAGTACCAGAAAGTCGGTCACGGTTATCTAGAGTAAGTTCCACTTCCATCTTACCATTTTTATAACCCGACTGAGCATCGAGTCTGGAGGTAATATAATGGTCGCGAACACTTACCTTCGGAGTATTATATATATATACATCACGGAAAATTCCACTCATACGAAACATATCCTGACATTCCAAATAAGATCCGTCACTCCATCTGAATACTTGCACAGCAAGCTTATTATCCTTGGCACGAAGATACTTTGTTATATCAAATTCTGTTACATTATTTGCCCCCTGAGTATAACCAATATACTCTCCATTTAGATAAACAAACGCCGCACTATATATACCGCCAAACTGAATAAAAGTTCGCTGTCTGTCCCATCCTTCAGGAAGGTCAAAATATCTTACATAAGAACCTACTGGATTTATGCCATAATTCTTACCTCCATCATTAAATCCCTTACGTGCATCAATATAAGGAGGAGTATTAGAGTGAGGGTATTCCACATTGCAATATATAGGGCGGTCGTATCCATGCATTTCCCAATTGGAAGGAACAGGTATTGTAGCCCATGTAGACACGTCGTAATCTTCTCTATAAAAATCCAAAGGACGCTTCGAAGGTTCTGATACAAAATTAAAGAACCAGTCACCATTAAGTGATTTGGTTGCTTTACTTTTTGTTTCAACCCATGGAGTTGCATAAAAGTTCTTATCGGCAATCATTTCCTGCTCACTATAATAAGGAGTATAAGTAGCATGCCCTACTTCCTTATTTTCAGCAAACATTGTTTCATCTTCCCAATATACTTTCTCGCGAACTACAGTTTCTGATGTTTTTGACATCAGAACATTTGTTTCCTTTATCACAAACAAAGCAGCCTCATTGTTTATACCTTTGGATGCATCTATCAAGACTATAGAACCGTCAGGCTTTGATGCAGCCACTACACTTGCCTTATTAGCAGGCACTAACTGCACATAATTACCAGCAGGCTTGATAAGCCACAACTGCATTTCGTCAGAACCATTTGTCTCTACGGCTCTAACCTTACCATCTTCTCCAGCCTGCAAAGCAAGATTCTTGTATGGGTTCACAAAGCGGGAACTTCCAGACAGGTCAGCAATCTGCCATAGCTGAGTCTTATCAGATTCATTTTCGGCTACCAAACCTAATTTTGTAGCACTAAAACCCCATACTTTACCTTTAGTTTTTACAGAAAGTACAGAGTACAACTTTTTGTTGTCAAAACGCTTTTGGGCATTAAGACTGCCTGTTGACACAATCAGCAACAAACAAGCAAGGATAATAGAAAAGCGATGTTTCATGTTAATGTTAATTAAGTTTATCAAGAGTACTATTTTACAAGTACCTTTTTTTAGATGAATTTCCGATAATAAAGTTTTTTATCAATATAGATTTCAAACTTATATAATCATTATTTATTTGCCAGTTTTTCCTCTATAGAATCATTATACTGTTTCTGAAGTCTAACAAGTTCTTCTTTCAACAGCTTTGTTATTTCTTCATATCCTGACTTACCAAACAAATTATTCATTTCCTTAGGATCTTCCTTCAAATCATAAAGTTCCCACACATCAATATCATTATAGAAATGAATCAGCTTATAACGGTCTGTACGAACTCCATAATGACGTTTCACCATATGTTCGGCAGGATATTCATAGAAATGATAATAAAGAGACTTACGCCAGTTGGCAGGCTTTTCTCCCTTGAGCAAAGGCAATAGAGATACCCCTTGAATGTCAGAAGGGATTTCAGCACCAGCTAGTTCGAGGAATGTAGGAGCATAGTCAATATTCTGTACCATTTCCACAATATCACCCTTTGCTTTCTGCTTCATATTGTCAGGCATACGCATTACAAGAGGAGTACGCATCGACTCTTCATACATAAAACGCTTGTCAAACCAACCATGTTCACCCATATAAAAACCTTGGTCTGATGTATAAACGACAAGAGTATTCTTCAAGTAACCGTTCTTATCCAAATAATCAAGCAACCTACCTACATTATCGTCAAACGATTTCAACACCTTAGCATAGTCTCGCATATATCTTTGATACTTCCATTCAGCAAGTTCCTTACCCTTAGGGTTCTTCTTGTAGAATTCGTCTATAATAGGCTGATAAAACGAATCATATACTTTACGGTCAGCCTCATCAAGACGACCTACAAAACTTTCATAAGCACCCTTTAAACGACTTTTGCCTTCTGGCTTATACATCTTAGTATCATACATGATATCCATGTCCTTCAATATTCCCATTTCCTGAGTCTTGGCTGCTTCTCTACCTTCGTATTCATCATAGAAATTATCAGGCATTTCAAAAGTCTTGTCCTCATAAAGAGATAAGTATTTCATCTCTGGCAACCAGTTTCGATGACACGCCTTATGGTGTACAAACAAACAGAAAGGCTTTTCCTTATCCCTCTGATTTTCCAACCAGTTTATACTCTTTTCTGTTATAATGTTAGTAAGATAACCTTTTTCTGTTATCGTATCATTATTCATCTCTATAAAACGAGGATTATAATAATCACCTTGTCCTGGAAGAACCTCCCAATAATCAAAACCAGTAGGAAGACTTTCCAAATGCCACTTACCTATTATAGCAGTCTGATAACCAGCCTTCTGTAACAATTTAGGCATCGTTTGCTGTGAAGCATCAAATACACAGTTAGTGTTATCATAGAAACCATTTGCATGACTATGTTTACCAGTTATCATACATGCACGACTAGGACCTGAAAGAGAGTTAGCAACAAAACTGTTAACAAACTTAACTCCATCATTAGCTATACGGTCCAAATTAGGAGTCTCAACATAACGACTATCATAACAGCTCATCATTTGTGCTGTATGGTCATCAGTCATTATATAAACAATGTTGAATTTTTCTTCCTGTTCTTTGTTCTTTTCACTAGAACAAGAAGTTGCTGCAACGAGTGCAGCAGCACCAGAAAGGCACAAAGGCAATGAATAAGGATTCTTTATCATATTAAATCTATTAAGTTTTTAAAGTATATAAGACCCACACATGCAAAAAAACAAGAGATTGAGTCAATATGTCAGTATATTTAAATGTAATATTGACTAACCCCCTTAATATAACATACAAACTAAATCTTTATAAAAGTATAACGATACAAAGATACGACATTTGTTCTAATTAAGAAATCATAAACTCAGCAAATCTGTATCATGATTGTAGATTAAGCAATAAAGGGCAATCAAGATTAAAACCAAAGTCTATAGTTCGTACCTTTATATATTCATATACATACCATTCAACCGATCAATAGTTCGTTATTTTTTTAATGTTATGCTGCTTCCTTGACACCATACATAATGAGTTCTTTGAAAATAGTGTTATTTAACTCAAGTTTCGGATTTAGAAATTAAGCCGATTGAGCCAGTACTTTAA
>JAHHQV010000036.1 GCA_020026175.1 Phocaeicola sp.
TAGTCGCCGTTTTAAGGACGGAAGCCCCGAGGTAGAAATACTTCGGGGCTTTTTTGTGTTTATGAAAACAAATTATTACTTTTGAGGAAACTTATATACAAACGTTATGGATACAATTTTACCATATGCATTATTATGCTTTACCTCATTTTTTACTCTGACAAATCCTTTGGGTACAATGCCTGTATTCCTTACCATGACTAAAGGACTTGATGAAAGTGAAAGAAGTAACATTGTAAAGAGAGCTACACTTATATCTTTTTTTATTCTAGTAACATTTACTTTCTGCGGTCAGTTCCTGTTTAAGTTCTTTGGTATTTCTACAAACGGTTTTAGGATTGCTGCAGGCATTATAATATTGAAGATAGGTTATGATATGCTTCAGGCAAGATATACTAATACAAAGCTTAAAAATGAGGAAATAAAGACATATGCAAACGATATATCAATAACTCCATTGTCTATACCTATGTTATGTGGACCTGGAGCTATTGCAAATGGCATTATTCTTATGGATGATGCAGATGGATGGGTTTTGAAGATAACCCTTGTATCAGTGATTGCTATTGTTTATATCCTTACCTACATAATCCTTCGGTTGTCTACCAGACTAGTAAGGTTGATAGGAGAAACCGGTAATAATGTCATGATGCGTTTGATGGGACTGATATTGATGGTGATAGCCGTAGAATGTTTTGTTGGAGGTATCAAGCCGATAATGATTGATATTATAAAGGGAGCTGTTTAGCTTTTAGTAGAGAAATAAATGAATCATATACAATTTTTGTGATATATATTGAAATGAGAAAGGCTGTTTCATTGTTTTTATAAATGAAACAGCCTTTCTCATTTTTGTCAATAGTTTATTTATTGTTCATCTTTATGTTTTGGATAGTCTATGGTGTAATGCAGTCCTCTGCTTTCTTTTCTTTCCATAGCCTGGCGTGTAATAAGATATCCTACATTAATCATATTGCGCAATTCGCATATTTCTCTTGAAGCCTTTACATGCTTGAACAGGCGTTCTGTTTCTTCGTATAGAATATCCAGGCGATTCCATGCACGTACTAGTCGGAGGTTACTTCTGACTATACCGACATATGATTCCATTATCTGGTTTACTTCATTCATACTTTGAGTAATCAGAATTCTTTCTTCTGTACTAATAGTTCCTTCGTCATTCCATTCTGGTACATCTTCGTTGAAATCATATCTGTCTATGGCATTCATTGAATGTTGTGCTGCCGCTTCTGCATAAACAATAGCCTCTATTAGCGAATTGGAAGCAAGTCTGTTGCCGCCATGAAGCCCTGTACATGAACATTCACCTATAGCATATAGTCTGCGTATGCTTGACTGTCCGTCAAGGTCTACCTTTATACCTCCACAAAGATAATGTGCGGCAGGTGCTACTGGTATATAGTCTTTTGTGATATCAATACCAAGATTCAGACATTTCTTGTAAATGTTAGGGAAATGTTTCTTTGTTTCTTCAGGTTTTTTATGAGTTACGTCAAGATAAACATGATCTTCACCTCTCTGTTTCATTTCGTTGTCTATTGCCCTTGCCACAATATCTCTAGGTGCAAGCGAAAGTCTAGGGTCGTATTTCTGCATAAACTCTTCTCCAGCCAGATTTCGCAATACACCTCCGTATCCTCTCATTGCTTCAGTAATCAGGAAACTTGGTCTGTCGCCCGGATGATAAAGAGCTGTAGGATGGAACTGAATGAATTCCATATCTTTTACGGCACCTTTGGCTCTGTATACCATTGCAATTCCGTCACCTGTAGCAACAAGCGGATTAGTAGTATGTCTGTATACAGCTTCGCAACCTCCTGTAGCCATTACGGTAACTTTAGAAAGAAATGTATCAACTTCACCGGTTTCTTCGTTTAGGATATATGCTCCAAAACATTTGATGCCCGGAGTATGACGTGTAACTATTATGCCAAGATGATGCTGTGTAATTAATTCTACCGCATAGAAATTCTTGAAGATTGTTATGTTAGGGTTGTTTTTTACAGCTTCTATCAAGCTTGTCTGTATTTCGGCTCCAGTGTTGTCCTGGTGATGCAGAATACGAAATTCAGAGTGTCCTCCTTCTTTATGTAGGTCGAAGTCTCCATTTTCTTTTTTATCAAAGTCAACTCCCCAATTTATAAGTTCTTCAATCTGCTTTGGAGCTCCTTTGATTACTTTTTCTACTGCTGCTGGGTCACTTATCCAATCACCCGCAACCATTGTGTCATGAACATGTTTCTCAAAGTTATCCACCTTGAGGTTCGTAACAGAAGCTATCCCGCCTTGTGCAAAGTAGGTATTTGCTTCTTCTAGTCCGGCTTTACAAATAAGTGCAACCGAACCTTTATGCGCAACTTTCAGTGCAAAACTCATTCCGGCAATACCTGAACCGATAACGAGGAAATCAAATTTTCTTACCATGATGTTAAAGTATATACCGCAAAACTACTAAAAAGTTAAATATTAGTTCTATTTTTAGGCATATTTATGTACTTTATCATTCGATAAATTATAAAAACAGAAAAAGAGTATATTAATTATCGGAATATTACCAATAAATATTTATCTTCACAATCAAAATAATTATTTTGATGAAGTTTGTACGGAATAATATCTGTAACGAAAACAAGATGAATATTCAATAAATTTTTTGTATGATGAACAGAACGTTTAAGACAGTTGTGGGATGGTGGTACTGGATACTTATCATTATGACATCAGTGCTTCTTTTTTATTTTTTCTGGATGCATTATTTAGTGTTGGCTGCAGTTATGGCATTGTTTGCCATATATGAGATTGAGATGCTTATACATACCCAATATGTCCTTACTTCGGACGGAAGGCTTATAATAGAAACCGGTAGGTTTGTGAAGAATCTTTCTATTGAAATATCACACATTGAATCTATAACCAAGATAAGGTCGATGTCATTATGGCAACCGTCATTGTCACCCGACAGGCTTGAGATAAAATTCAGTGGAAAGAGCAGCAACTTGACTGTTCATATTTCACCTCAGAATGAGGAGGCTTTTATAGACCGTCTGAAGAAGATGAATTCGGATATCAATATAATATAAACACTATAATTAATCTTTTTTCTACTATGGAATATCAGTTAGCTATTATTGGTGGAGGTCCTGCAGGATACTCTGCTGCAGAAATTGCCGGAAATTCAGGTTTGAAAGTGGTATTATTTGAGAAATCGTCATTGGGTGGTGTATGCCTTAATGAAGGATGTATACCTACCAAGACCTTACTTTATTCAGCCAAAGTATATGATGGGGCAAAGAATGCCGGAAAATATGCAGTAAAGGCAGATAATGTTTCTTTTGATGTATCGAAGATTGTAAGCCGTAAGCAGAAAGTTGTAAGAAAGCTGGTCTTGGGAATTAAGAACAAGATGAATGTGGCAGGAGTGAAGGTAGTGGCAGGAGAAGCATTTATACAAGACAAGAACACGGTGGTATGTGATGGTGAAACATATAAATGCGATAAAATGCTGATATGTACTGGCAGTGAAACTTTTGTTCCGTACATTGACGGTATAGGTGAGACTGAATACTGGACTCACAGAGATGCATTGGACTGTAAGGAATTGCCTGAAAGTATTGCTATAATAGGAGGCGGAGTTATAGGAATGGAATTAGCTTCGTATTTCTGTAGTCTGGGGGTAAAGGTTACTGTGATAGAGATGATGTCCGAAATTCTTGGAGGAATGGATGCAGAACTATCATCTATGCTAAGGGGTGAATATGCCAAGAAAGGAATAGATTTTCTTTTGAATACAAAAGTAGAAAAACTTGTACAGAGAGATTCCAGGGTAGAATTATGCTGTTCGTCAAAGGATGGAGAAATATGTTTGGTAGTAGACAAGATTCTGTTGAGTGTAGGTAGAAAGCCTGTGTTGAGAGGATTCGGTTTGGAAAATCTTAATATAGAATATACCATGAACAATAAAGTCAAGGTCGATTCTAATATGATGACAAGTGTTGAGGGTGTATATGCTTGTGGAGATATAACAGGTTTTTCAATGCTTGCACATACAGCCGTAAGAGAAGGTGAGGTAGCTGTACACCATATCACAGGAAAGAATGACTGTATGCGTTATAATGCCATACCGGGTGTGGTTTACACTAATCCTGAGATAGCTGGAGTGGGCGAAACCGAAGAAAGTCTTTTCGAAAAGGGGATAGAATATAAGCTAACAAAGCTTCCGATGGCTTTTGCCGGACGGTTTGTAGCCGAAAATGAAGGGGTTAATGGAGTATGCAAGGTTATTACTGACATAAATGGTGTGGTTCTTGGTGTCCATATGTTGGGAAATCCGGCATCAGAGCTTATTGTAATAGCCGGAATTATGATAGAGGACGGGAAGAAGCTTGAAGACATCAAGAAGTATGTTTTCCCTCATCCTACGGTAGGAGAGATTTTCCGTGAGATGTAGATTTGGTTTTAAATATAAATAAGATATGACAATCATTATCAAAAAACTGTTAGTAATGTGCGCTTTAGCTATATTTTGTAGTAACATGTATTCACAAAATGTATCCAGACGCATAGATTCTCTTATAAATAAATCTTCTTTTCTTGAAACATCTGAAGCAGGTATATTGATTTATGACCTTACAGCCAAGAAGGAGGTATATAGGCATCAGGCTGAAAAACTTTACCGTCCGGCTTCTGTAGAGAAGATCATAACTTCTGTAACGGCATTGTCTGTTTTGGGAAAAGATTATGATATCAAGACAAGTCTGTCTTATTCGGGATATATTGATAATGATACTTTGCATGGTAATTTATATGTAAAGGGTGATTTCGACCCTGAATTTATGCAGGAAGACATGGAGTCTTTGGTCAATGCAGTATATAATACAGGGATACATTATGTAGACGGCAGACTGGTAGGTGATGTCTCGATGATGGATTCGGTGTATTGGGGACCGGGATGGGCTTGGGACGATACTCCCGATTCATTCCAGCCATACTTGTCTCCTCTCATGCTTAATAGAGGCTGTGTGAATATAAGCATTTCACCTTCGTCCGGCAAAGGAAAGGCAGATGTAGAGATAAATCCTGAGTCGGATTTTTATATGGTTGAAAACATTACAAAAAGCAACACTTCTTCTGGTGGAAATGTTTCTGTGACAAGAAAATGGCTGTATAATGACAATACAATACTTATAAAAGGTGGAGTAAGAGGAAAATCAGGTTCAGTACTTAATGTCTTTGATGCAAAGGGATTCTTTATGAATACTTTCCGTTATCAGTTGGAGAAGAAGAATATATTTGCTTCTCACGATAGTATTTTTTATGGTGTCGTTCCATCTGATACAAAGGGACTTTATACCGTAACCCGGAATGTGGATGCAGTTCTGAAAAGAGCATTAAAGGAAAGTGATAATCTTTCTGCCGAATCTTTGTTTTTTCATGTTACAAGAGAAATATTGGGTGGAAAGAAAAAACTCAGTCATAAAGACGGACAGAAAGCTATATACCGCTTTATGGAATCCGATTTGAATATGGATAGCCGTAAATATAGGATAGTGGACGGTTGTGGCGTTTCCGATTATAATTATGTATCTCCAGAGCTTGTAATGGAGTATCTGAAATATGCATTCTACTCTCCTCTTGTGTTTCCTCCTTTTTATGATAGCTTGCCTATAGCCGGTATAGACGGCACATTGAAGTACAGGATGGGTAAAAGCAGGTGTTTCAGAAATGTAAGGGCAAAAACTGGTACAATAACAGGTGTTTCCTCACTTGCCGGATATATAACGTCCGAGTCGAAACATACTATAGCTTTTGTTATAATTAATCAGAATGTTCTGAAATATGTATCGGCTAGAAAGTTTCAAGACAGATTATGTGAGATTCTTTTGGATATAAAGTAATGTTAGTGGTGTGGCATAATATTATTATAATTAAAATTATCCGTTTTTTAAAATAAAGTGATATAAATAATGAATAGATTATTTGCTTTAGCAGCAGTGATGATAATGCTTGCAGTATCATGCAAGCAGGATTTTAGTATGCAGGTGTTTGTTTCCAATTCATTGTCATCCGATAGAGTAGAAGAGATTGTTGAAATCTCGGCAGATGAAGTTTACAGAAAACTCAACCTTAGTGATAGTTCAGATTTTATAATATTGGATGATAAAAACCAGGAGGTACCATATCAGGTTACATATGATGGTAAGGTTGTTTTTCCAGCCAATGTAACAGGTAAATCTACTGCAGTGTATAATGTTGTCAAAGGAAACCCTTCTCCTGTGAATACACTTGTATATGGGCGCAGATATCCTGAAAGACTGGATGACATAGCTTGGGAGAATGATAAAATGGCTTATAGAGTTTATGGACCATCATTACAGGCTACAGGTGAGAAGGCTTATGGATATGATATATTGACAAAAAGTGTTTCAGAGCTTGTTATAGAAGACAGGTATGCAAAAGAACTTGATAAGGATGCAAGAGCGAAGATAAAGGGACTTAAAGAGTCTGGAAAACATGAAGAGGCAGCAGAAATAGCAAAAGCCATTTCTTATCATATCAATCATGGCAATGGAATGGATTGCTATGCAGTAGGTCCTACTCTTGGTGGGGGTACTGCAGCCTTGATGCCAGATTCTGTTATAGCATATCCTTATTGTTATAGAGATTATGAAATACTTGACAACGGACCTTTGAGGTTCACCGTAAGGCTTGAGTTCAATCCGTCTGTTATAGCAGCCGACAGTAATGTTGTAGAAAAACGTATTATACAGCTTGACAAAGGCTCTTATCTTAATAAAACTATAGTTTCGTACTCTAATGTGACAAAAGATTACCCTATTGCAGCAGGTATAGTAGTTCACGAACCTAATAAGAGTAATTATTATATTGATTCGGCCAATGGATATATGTCATATGCAGATCCTACCACCAATCCTGATTCAGACAATGGAACCGTGTATGTAGGAGTGGTTTTTCCTCATGAAATGAAATCTGCAAAGGTATGGAAATTTGATAAACCTAGAGGAAAAGGTATCGGACATGTATTGGGTTTCAATACATATCAGCCAGGTTATGACTTTATTTATTATTGGGGAGCTTCATGGAGCAAATGCGGATTCGATAATAATAAATGGAATTCTTATCTGGATGATTATAATAGGAAAATCAGAAATCCGTTACAGGTTACAGTGAGATGATAATATATTTTTTATGTTGCATCGTTTTTAATGTAGAGGAAGTTTTATATAAACACTGGCATGGATATATCTTCAAAGTATTTTTCACTCAAAAACTTTGAAGGTGTATCCATGTTCTTTTAACCATTCTATAGATTTAGGGAGAGCATACTTCAGGTTGTTTTCCGATTTGATAGAGTCGTGGAAAGTGATTATAGAGCCGTTTCTGGCATATTTTTTTACTTTGTTAAAAACTTGTTCACCATTTAGTTTTTTGTTATAGTCTCTTGTTACGAGGTCCCACATTATGATTTTATATTTGCTTTTCAATGCTTTATATTGCTTTGGACTCATATATCCGTGTGGTGGTCTGAATAGATTTGTATCAAGCATTATATCTCCAGCCTTTCTGGTGTTTTCCATGTAAGAAGAAACATCATATCCTAATCCACGTATATGGTTGAATGTATGATTACCTATACGATGTCCTCTTTCTACAACCATATTGAATTCTTTTGGATGTTTTTTTACATTGTCTCCTACCATAAAGAATGTAGCTTTGATGTTGTATTTATCAAGAATATCCAAAACCCAAGGTGTTATTTCGGGTATAGGTCCATCGTCGAATGTCAGATACACTGCTTTTTCTTTTTTATCCATTCTCCAAAAAGCAGAAGGGTAGAGCAGTCTTATTATTTCCGGTGGTTGTTCTATAAACATATATTTTACAGTTCTTTTGTATAATAAACAAATTACAAATCAAGGATTTAATGCTTCGGTATTCAAAAAACATTGTTCTTCCTTCTGTATAATTCTAAATTGTTTCATAAAAATATTTATAGATATACAAAGTCTTATCTTATAAAACGAATACCGGCATACCGAATATCTCCGGTAGCCGGTATCTGTTCTTTTTATTTGTATGTCTTTACCTGTTCTTGCCAACTCTACTTTCAAGAATAGAGTAAAGTTCCTGGAATCTTTGACTATAGTTTACCGCACTTTGGCATACTTCACCAGTTTTCTCATCCTTTATTTTTTCAAGACTCTTGCATATCTCGTCTAGGTATATTACATTTCGTATACAATTATCATATGATAATGCAAATCTTTCATCATCAAGGCTTAAGTACCATGCAATGTATTGAGTATTGTCATTAGCCATTTGGTCAAGTATATTCTCTGCCTTTTTACCTTCGCCGAGGGTGATATAGTTGTCTGCCATTTCCTTAGAGCCACTCCACATATAGTCGTGCTTTACATTATAGCTTGGTATAACTTTTTCACAATAGTCAAGCACTTCTTTAGCTTTATCTTTCTTGCCTTCTTTGATGAGTTGTGTACTAAGCTGAACAAACAGTCTTCTGTGAGTGTCACACATACGCGATACGGTTTCGTCAAGGTAAATGCCCTTGTTTTCTATACCTCCAAACTTGAATTTGTGCATCAAGTTGTTGTACACCTTTTCGGTATCTAGATTCTTTCCAGCCTTGACATTGTTGAAAGGAGTGATTCTGTAAACCAAACCTTCCTGTATAAAGTTGTTGGTAAGATTCATATGACTGCTTGAAGTTACTGTGATAGCCATATATAAAGGTCTTTCCCAGTTTGTATTGGCAAGCATTTCCAGCATCATGAGTTCGCTCTTGTAAAGCATTTTCTTGCCTTTAAGAGAGATGTGCATATATTCAGGAATAGAGTCAGTAATCATCATACCCGAGCGTTTGATAGCTTCCTTATCCAGTTTCATTACGATACTGTCTGTAGGAATCATCTGAAGTCCGTCTTTTGAGTTTCTAACCCAATATTTAAGAATATTCTTCAGCTCATACGGATTATCTCCAAACTCTTTTTTAGCCCCTTCAGGATCCTGTTTATAGTAGTTGTCTATAGCCTTCATTGCTTCCGGACGTACATATACAGCTTCGTTGTGTCCCTGAACATAGTCTATACGTTCCCAATTGATAGGAACAGAAGGAGAATCGTAAGCCGGGCGTCGCATTTGGTCGATGTACCAGTCTGTTTGCAGATAGCTTAGGTTACATACACGTACATCGGTACGGAATCCTTCGGTTTCCTGATTATACCATAATGGGAATGTATCGTTGTCGCCGTTTGTAAACAAGATAGGTTTACCTTCCTCCTGAACACTGTTAAGATAGTTCTGTCCGAAGTCGCGGCAGGTATAACGTCCGCTACGGTCGTGGTCATCCCAAGTCTGGCTTACCATCTGCAATGGAACCATAAGGCATGCTACAGATGCTATTATGGCAGCAGTAGTTTCATTAAGTTTCTTTTTCTGCAAATATTCCGATATAGCAGCCACTCCGAGCCCTATCCATATAGAATATGCATAGAACGAACCTGCATAAGCATAGTCACGTTCGCGAGGCTGAAGAGGTGTCTGGTTAAGATAAATTACAATGGCAAGTCCTGTCATGAAGAACAAGAAGAATACTATCCAGAATTGTTGGATACCTTTGTCTCCTTTATAAGCTTGCCAGAACAGACCTATAATACCAAGTATAAGAGGTAGACAGTAGAAAACATTACGTCCTTTGTTGTCCTTCATGCTGTCGGGCAGTAGAGTCTGGTCTCCCACTAGTATTTTGTCGATAAATGATATACCGGTAATCCAGTTGCCGTGTTCTATTTCACCATGACTCTGTAAGTCATTCTGACGACCTGCAAAGTTCCACATGAAATATCTCCAGTACATAAAGTTCACCTGATAAGTGAAGAAGAACTTGATATTTTCCCATTGAGTAGGGATTTTTACCATAATATTCTCTCCACATCTGTCGTAAGGCACTTGTTTGCCTTTTATTCCCCCCAGCCATGCTTCATAAGCCTTAATGTGATTAGGGTCATCGCTATACATACGAGGGAAGAGCATGTTCTGTGCATATTTTATTTCGGTTCTGTGTCTTACCACTTCGTAGCTGTCTTTTTCTTCTGGATTTTCTTTTTCCTTACGCTGATATACAGGAGCTCCTTCTTCTACATCATAAACACAACCTCCGTCTACCTGTTTCAGTGCAGGTTTAGAAGCATAAGCCTGTCCGTAGAATAAAGGGCGTGTACCATACTGTTCACGTCCAAGATATTCACCAAGAGTGAAAATATCCTCAGGAGAGTTCTGGTCCATAGGAGTATTGGCTGAAGATCGTATTACTATTACCGCATATGAAGAATACCCCACTACAATCATCATTAATGCTAGCAGAGTAGTATTCATTGTACGTGCGCTGATACGATATTTCTCGTCTATATTGGTAAACAGATAGGCTGCAATGATTCCAAGAACGATTATACCTATAATGACACTTCCCCATCCATGGCCGTAGAAAGGAATACCAAGAAGTCCTAAAGTCAGCAAGAACGACAGGTTCATTTTCTTACGGCTGTTCATTGTATAGCTTTCGTAAACGCCCCATATCAGAGATGCTGCCATGATAATGATATATATTATCAGTCCCGTATTAAAAGACATTCCAAGATTGTTTACAAACAATAGTTCGAACCATCCTCCCACTTTCACAATACCTGGAACTATTCCGTAGAGTACGGCAGCTATAATAACCATAGCCCCGCATAGAGCGCACATACTACCCTTAAGATTTGCGTTAGGATTCTTTTTGTAGTAGTAAACCAATACTATGGCAGGTATACACAATAGATTGAGCAGGTGCACTCCGATAGACAGTCCTGTAAGATAAGCAATAAGAATAAGCCAACGGTCGCTGTGAGGGTCGTTTGCACGATTTTCCCATTTCAGTATTAGCCAGAATACCAATGCTGTAAACAGGCTTGAATATGCATACACTTCTCCTTCCACTGCACTGAACCAGAAAGTGTCACTCCATGTATAAGCCAAAGCTCCAACTACTCCTGATCCCATTATTGGAATCATTTTTCCAGCAGTCATATTTTCTATGTTGGGACATACTAGTTTTCTTGTCAGATGCGTTATACTCCAGAATAGGAATAAGATACAAGCAGCACTCATAAGCGCACTCATGATATTTACCATCAAAGCGACTTTTGAGGGGTCTGAAGCAAACAGACTGAAGAAATTAGCTGTTAGCATGAAGAACGGAGCACCAGGCGGGTGACCGACTTCCAATTTATAACCAGTTGTAATGAATTCCGGGCAGTCCCAGAAACTGGCGGTAGGCTCAATAGTCATGCAATAAGTAAAAGCGGCTATTGCAAAAGTAAGCCATCCTACCAGATTGTTAATCTTGTCATACTGTTTCATGAATTTATATATCTCTGTTGTTTTCGTTAAAAGACAAGCGCAAAGATAATAAAGAAAAGATAATGATAACAGTTTGATAGTCTTAAAGTTTCTTTATGTTGAAAATCTGTCACATACAATCAATTTTTCTTGAGTGTAAAAACAAAAGCCAGTCCACCATCTTTTCTGTTGCTTACACTGATGTTTCCGCCATGATAAAGCACAGAATGTTTCACTATTGCCAATCCCAGCCCGGTTCCTCCAGTCTGTCTTGACCGTCCCTTGTCTACACGGTAAAATCTTTCAAACAAATGAGGCAGATGTTTTTCATTTACGCCGTTGCCATTGTCTTCGAATGAAATTTTGCACTCATCATCATTATTTTCCAGCAGAGAAATGATTATTGTATCTCCTCCAGAATAAGCGATAGCATTTTCTGTCAGGTTTCTGAAGATAGACACAAGCAATGAAGTGTTGCCTTTGATGTTAACCTTTTCATCGAAGTTATCTATCAGTTTCATCCGTTTGTCAGGAGGATAAATATCCAGTTCCTCTTTCAAGTCGTTTATTATATAATTGATATTCACCTCTTCCTTTTCTATCTGGTTGTTACCTTCCTCTATCCTTGTTATTAGCGATATGTCTCTAAGTAGGTTTCTCAGTCTCTGACAGCTCTGATAGCATCTGTCTATCATTTTTGTCTGTATGTCTTTAGGTAGACTGTCATTATTTATCAAAGTTTCCAGACAAACTTGAATGGAAGCTACAGGAGTTTTCAGTTCATGGTTGATATTGTTTGTAAGTTGTCGTTTTATACGTATTTTTTCCTGTTCCTGTTCCAGAAATTTTATATAGTTTATGTTACTTTGCTTAACTGTATTGATAAGCATTATAATTACCATAGTGATGGCAAATGTAAGTCCTATTACCATCCAGCATATCGTACTGTTGGCTTTAAGTACATTTTGTAGCGATACTGAATATGGCAGTGCACTTCTTATTATATATTTGTCGTTTATGGTAGCAGAGTAAAAGTATTGTATATTGTTCGTTTCCGACAATCTTCTTATGATAAATCCACTGCCGTTTTTCATGGCTGTCTGTATTTCCTTTCTGTCAAGATGGTTTTCCATGTCATTTATGTTGACCTTGTTGTCGAATATCACTTTCCCGTCTTTCAGTATCAAAGTCACCCTAATGTCTTTCGTAAAAGTCTTGTAGTTTTTTACCACAGAGTCTATATCGTGTCCGTCTTCCAAGTTGCTCAACAGAAAGTGATTGAACATCTGTAGTTGTATGTTCAGTTCCCTTACTTTATGGTCTTTTTCATTTGAATATTGATGATAAGTGAAAATCAATACAAGAGACCATAGAAGAATTACAGGCAGTAGATAAATTATTATCCTTGATATCCCTTTTCTATATATTGAATCCATATCCATATCCTGAACGAGTTATTATATACTTTCCATATATTCCTATTTTCTGTCTTAACCTTGTAATATTAACATCTATAGTTCTGTCCAGCACTATAGTTTCTCCTTTCCATACTCTTTCCAATATTTCGTCCCTACTATGAATGCGTCCTTGGTTTGCCATAAGGAATGCCAGAAGTTCGAATTCCTTTTTTGCCAGTTTTATCTCTTCTCCATCTACAGTACATCTCATCAGCATCATATCCACTACTAAGCCTTCCACTACATATTGTTTCACTTCCGTGTTAGCTGTGTTTTCCTTGTATGTTCTTCTCAGTACACTTCTCACTCTGGCTATTACATTTCTTATAGTATAAGGCTTGGTTATATAGTCGTCGGCTCCAAGGTCAAGTCCCATAATCATATCGTCTTCAGTATCTTTAGCTGTACAGAATATAATAGGAATATTTGCCGTAAGAGGATTTTTCTTTATGATTTTGGCAAATTTTATACCACTTATTTCTCCCATCATTATATCAAGCAATATAAGGTTGTATTTGGTAAGGTCGAAAGTAAGAGCTTGTTCTGCACTATCTGCAATATCTACGTCATATCCCTCATTCTCGAGGTTCAGTTTCAGAACTTCACATAAAATTTCTTCATCGTCTACAACAAGTATTTTTTTAGTGTCCATAATCAGAATCATTAGTTTCGGCAAAAATAAGTGTTTTCCATATACTATATAACGTGTAAATAAAGATTTAATTGAAATTTAATATTTCCTTAAATCTTTGATACACCGCTATGTCTGGCTTTTTATAATTTCACATTTTGCTAACAATCATGAAATGCATATGAAACAATATGACGATATCTTTGTGATATAATTTAAAATGTGATTAATATATGAGAAAGATTTATCAATTTGTTGCAATGATGTTTTTAGGATTGGTTTCATTGTCATCGTGTGGAGGAAACAGCAATGGTGGGCGTGAACCACAATCGTTGGCGGGTGCAGGTGCTACATTCCCTCTGCCATTTTACAATGTGGTGTTCGAACAGTTTGCGACAGTAAAAGGCGATGAGGTAGCATATGGAGGAATCGGCTCGGGCGGTGGAGTCCGTAACTTGAAAGATAAGATTGTGGATTTTGCAGGAAGTGATGCTTTCCTTTCAGATAAAGAAATGTCAGAGATGTCTCCTGTGGTACACATTCCTACATGTATGGGAGCTGTAGTGATAGCATATAATCTTGAAGGTGTTGAAAAGCTCAATCTGTCGGGAGAACTGGTGGCAGACATATTCTCTGGAGAGATAAAAGTTTGGAATGACCCTCGTATATCCGAGTTGAATCCAGGTGTGACTCTTCCGTCGGAAACTATAATCCCTGTGTTTCGTTCAGACGGTTCAGGAACAACCTTTGTATTTACCGATTATCTAACAAAAGTAAGTAGTAAGTGGGCAGAAAAATACGGTTCAGGCAAGTCGGTAAACTTTCCTGTAGGTCAGGCAGCCAAAGGAAATCCTGGAGTAGCAGGAATAGTTTCACATACAGCCAATTCTATAGGATATGTAGGTTCGGAGTATGCTTTTGCACAGAAAATATCCTATGCATCCATCCGCAATGCTTCAGGTGAGTTTGTAGAGCCTAATGCTGCATCAATATCAGCTTCTGCATCAGGTGATATTCCTTCCGACACAAGAACTTCTATAACAAATTCATCTGCATCAGGAGCATATCCTATCAGTACATTTACGTGGTTGGTGATATATAAGGAACAAAACTATTCAAAACGTACAAAGGAGCAAGCAGAGGCAACACTAGACCTTATGAAATACATCATTTCGGACGAAGCACAAAAAATGACATCAGAAGTCCACTATGCTCCACTGCCAAGGAAAGCTGTAGAAATTAGTATGAACAATCTAAAAACTGTAACATTCGACGGAGTTCCGGTTATCCAATAAAATTCAGTTATGAACGACAAACTCTTTCGTATAATATTGATACTTACGGCATGTATAATGCCTCTCGTATGTGGAGGCATATTATATGCCTTGGTGACAGATGCTTACGATGCTTTCTATAATTTCGGCTTCTTCAATTTCCTTTTTTCTTCACAATGGAGTTATACGGAGGGTAACGAAATTTACGGCGCATTGCCCTTTATCGTAGGTACACTCATGACTACTGCACTTGCATTATTTTTTTGCATACCATTTTCCTTGCCTGTAGCATTGTTTGTAGGAGAATATTTCAAGGGCACACGTATAGCAGCAGTATTAAGTACAGTGACCGATCTTTTGGCTGGTATACCGTCTATCATATATGGACTTTGGGGATTTTTCACATTACGTCCTATTATAATGGCACTTGATATATCACCGCAAGGATCCAGCATACTGACAGCTTCGCTTGTATTGGCGATAATGATTGTACCTTATGCAGCCTCATTGAGTGCCGAGTTTATCAAGATGGTTCCGTCCGACATGAAGGAAGGAGCTTACAGTCTTGGAGCTACTAGATTTGAAGTGATAAGAAAAGTGGTTTTTCCTGTAGCCGGGTCGGGGATATTTTCATCATACATATTGGCTATAGGAAGAGCATTGGGAGAGACAATGACTGTCACAATGCTTATAGGAAATACCAATCAGATACCAGATTCAATAACAGCCACAGGCAACTCTATGGCTTCTATAATAGCCAATCAGTTTGGCGAGGCAGACGGATTACGCCTTTCCTCACTTATAGCCATAGGTCTTATTCTGTTTCTAATAACGGCAGTCATAAATATGATAGGTAAGATAATGATAAAACGTGCTAGAATATCTTGATTATGAATGAAATGAAAATAAAACATCGGTTGATGGCCGACAAGGCTTTCAAGGCAGTAGTATGTACGTTGGCCATTATAATGGTGATACCATTGTTTGCCATTCTCGGAGAGGTGCTGATTAAGGGATATAGCCAGTTGTCGTGGTCTTTCTTTACCGAGTCTACCCCTACGGCATTCAAGGCCATGAAAGCAATTTCGGCAGGCGAACCTATACCAGGAGGTATAGCTAACGGTATAATAGGTACGATACTGATGTTGGGCATGGCTACGGCTGTTGCTGTTCCTGTAGGAATCTTGTGTGGAGTATATCTTGCCGAAAACAGAAAGAAGCGTTTTGCTTCGATAGTCAGCTATCTCACAGACCTTCTTCAGGGAACCCCTTCCGTGATAATAGGTATAATAACCTATGTGTGGGTAGTAGTTCCCATGAAAGGGTATTCTGCCATAGCAGGAAGTGTAGCTCTGTTTATAATGATGCTTCCTCTTATAATACGTTCTACCGAAGAAACCATGAAGATACTTCCAGCTTCACTGAAAGAAGCCGGTCTTGCACTTGGAGGCAACGATGCCAAGGTCACACTAAAAGTGCTTATCCCTTCGGCTTTTGGTGGAATATTTACTGGAGTACTGCTTGCTATATCCAGAGTGATAGGCGAAACCGCCCCTCTTATGTTTACAGCATTGGGTTGCTCATTGATAAGATGGGATATTGACAAGCCTATTTCGGCTGTACCTCTTCTTATATGGGAGTTTTTCAATGACCCCAACCTTCAGGAACTTATCTGGGGAGCATCATTGTTCTTGCTTCTGTTTGTTCTTACGTTAAATCTTTCAGCTAAATATTTTGCAAAAAAATGGAACTCATAACACCTATATTAGAATTTAAGAAAACCTGTGTATCATATACCAAACAGACAATGGCAGTTAAGTATGTTTCTGCTGCAATAGAAAAAAATACCATAACTGCTATTATGGGACCTTCGGGTTGTGGCAAAAGTACGTTGCTTAGGGCAGCCAATCTGATGCACAACCTTTATCCTAACATACAAGTGGAAGGCGAAATACTTCTCAACGGACAGAATATACTTTCTATGCACCCAATAGATGTACGTCGCCGTATAGGAATGGTTTTTCAGCGTCCTACTCCTTTCCCTACAATGAGTATAGCCGAAAATGTGTTGGCGGGATTTACATTGAATGGAATACGTCTTCCAAAGAATGAAAAAAATGAAACAGTAGAGCGTTGTCTTCGTAGTGTGGCACTGTGGGATGAAGTGAAAGATGTTTTGAATAAGAAAGGTACATTTCTTTCCGGAGGGCAACAGCAACGTCTCTGCATAGCCAGAGCTTTGGCTATGAAACCCGATGTACTTTTGATGGACGAACCTACTTCCGCTCTTGACCCGATAGCGACTAAACGAATAGAGGAACTGTTGCTCGAATTGCAGAAAGAAGTAACTATACTTATAGTGACACACAATATGGGACAGGCAAAGAGAATATCATCACGTTCCATGTTCATGTATCTTGGTGATTTGGTGGAATATGATTATACTGACAAGATGTTCGAAAATCCCGATGATGAACGAACTAAGGCTTACCTTACCGGTAAGATGGGGTAATGGTTGGAAAGTTGTTACTCCAACATAAGTTTATGATATATTATATTGTTTAGGCTTCCTTGTATTCTGCAAGGGAGTTTTTTTATATAAATAAACCTCATTATCCTTAAAAACATAGATAGTTATAATAAGCAAACTTATATGATAGTTGCATAAGTTTGCGGAGAATAGTGTGGATTTTTTCTACAATACACATTGGGAAGATAAGTTCATAAGCTACAACATAAAAATGATATGTCGCTTATAATAAACAAATTATATAAGTAGAAATACTTCTTGCACATTATGGCATAAAAATTGCAATGAAAATCATACGCATATTGTACTAAACATAAAACAAAACACAATTATTAAAAAACCAATCTAGACTTAAAATTATCGTATGAAAGAATTACCAATTTTAAAGCCGTCTAAGAAAAGAAGTAGATTATTAGATGGAAATCTGGCATTTCTAGGCATTTCCTGTTTCTTTTTTATCGGAACAGCAAGTAAAGTTTATTCCATGCCTTTTTATCAGCAGCAAAATGATAGCCTTTCTGTATCATTGGTCAATGCTGATACCAAATCAAAGAAAGTGAGAGGTGTAGTGTTGGACGGAACTGCTATTCCTGTTATAGGGGCAAACATCCTCATTAAGGGTACCAGTCTGGGTACTGTTACCGATATTGACGGAAATTTTGAATTAGATGTCAGTGAGGGGGATGTTCTTGTAGTATCATATATAGGTTTCTCTGAGAAGAATGTAAAAATAACCAGTCAGGATTATTACAAAATAGTTATAAAGGAGGATTCTGAAGCATTGGAGGAGGTTGTAGTTGTAGGATATGGTACACAGAAAAAACTGAACCTTACGGGAGCTGTAACGGCTGTTTCGGGTTCCGAACTTACAAGAAGACCTGTCGTAAATACTGCAACAATGCTTCAAGGGCAGATTCCAGGACTTCGTGTTAATCAGGGAAGCGGACAGCCGGGAAGTGAAGGGGCTTCATTCCGTATTCGTGGACAAGGAACATTCTCGGGTGCAGGTTCCGATCCTTTAGTACTTATCAATGGTGTAGAGGGAAGTATCACCAATCTTGACCCTAGTATGATAGAAAGTGTATCAGTATTGAAAGATGCTGCTTCTGCCTCAATATATGGAGCACGTGCGGCCAATGGAGTAATACTGGTTACTACAAAGCAAGGTGCTGGCGATGGTGACAATAAGGCTCATATAGCATATCATGGAAATATAGCATTATATACTCCTACAAATATGTATGATATTGTAACCAATTCTGTAGAGTATATGCAATTGGCTAATATGGCCAAGAAGAATTCTGGAACTACAGGTTTCTATACCGAAGAAATGATTGATTCATATCGAAACGGAAATGGTTCTGTACAGTATCCTAATTTCGATTGGCTGGATTATATGTTCAATACAGCTACAGTACAAAATCACAACTTGTCTATAGCTGGGAATGCAGGAAAAGAAAAAAAAACAACATACAATATTGCATTGAACTTCGTTGATCAGCCTGGTACGATGAAGGGATTTACATACAAGAAATACAATGCTACAGTAGACCTTACATCAGACATTACTAATTTTATAAAAGTAGGAACATATACCAGTATGATGTATGGTGATAAGGAAGAACCACGACAGGGGCAGAATGATAGTTTCCTTTCTACATTGTCGCAAGCTCCTACATATATGCCGTGGCTTCCAGACGATGGTACTGGAGTAAGACGATGGACAAGTTCTGCATACGAATTTGAACCGCATAATAAGAATATGCCTGCCATATTGGGAGAAAATGCTTTGAAAAGATACCAGAATTATGATATCAATGCTCAGATATGGATGGATATAACTCTTGCTAAAGGGTTACATTGGTATACTAAGGGAGCTGCAAGATTGCAGGCTTTGAGAACAAAAGACTGGCAGGGTGGAGCAACACCTGTCTACAATTATCATACTGGAGAAGTGACCGGCGAATTGGATAAAGGAGGACTTGGACTCACTGTGGAAGATTCAAAAAGATTCTATTCCAATCTGTACACTTATTTGAAATACGATGTGTCAACTTCCAATAAATCTCATAATTTCAGTTTAATGGCAGGATATAGCCAGGAATATGAAAAATTTGAGAATCTGAATGGATACCGTAAGGATTTTGCTTTCGACCTTCCTGTGCTCGATGCAGGGTCTACTAACGACTGGAGCAATGCAGGAAAGGAAGAAGAATGGTCGTTGATGTCGTTGTTCGGACGTTTCAATTATTCTTTTAAAGACAAATACTTGTTTGAGGCAAACGTGAGATACGACGGAACATCCAGAATTTCAGCGGATAACAGATGGGGAGTTTTTCCTTCGTTCTCGGCAGGATGGCGTATCACAGAAGAAAACTTTGTCAAGAAGATGAATCTCAAATGGCTGAACAACCTTAAGCTAAGAGGTTCATGGGGACAATTGGGTAACCAGAATATAGGTCTTTACCCTTATCAGGCTATGATTTCTCATGTCTCAGATTATCCTTTTGATAAAACAAATGTGACTATGGGCTATCAGCAGGTAGCATATGCCAACAGAAATATAAAATGGGAAACTACGACTATTACAGATTTTGGAGCTGACCTTACACTTTTCGGTAATCTGAATATTACTTTCGACTGGTATAATAAACTCACCACAGATATATTAAGACTGTCACAGGTTTCCGGACTTTTAGGATTGGAAGCTCCTACCATAAACAGTGGAGAGGTACAAAATAGAGGTATAGAATTCTCGATGAATTATTCCAATAACATAATCGGAGGTTTTTTCGATGGATTACGCTATAATATAGGTGGATATGTAGACCGTACACGTAATAAGCTTGTTACATTTGGTGCCGAAGAAATAGGAGGAAACACAATCCTTAGAGAAGGACTTCCTTATGGTGAATATTATATGTTGGAATGTATAGGAGTATTTGCCGACCAGAATGAAGTAAACTCTTCTCCAAAACAGTTTAACGATAATACAATGCCTGGCGACCTTAAATACAAAGACCAGAATAATGATGGAATAATAGACAATTCGGATAGAATTCCAATGAGTGGAAAATTCCCTTCTTTCGAGTATGGGGTAACAGCAAGTGCATATTGGAAAGGATTTGATTTGTCATTGATAGGACAAGGAGTAGCAGACAAGAAGTATTTTACTACAGGATGGGGCGTACAGCCTTTCAGACAGGGTTCTGCTCCTACAAAAGAATATATCGAAGGTATGTGGACAGAAGATAATCCAAACAATGCCAAACACCCTAAACTATATTGGGATGATATGGGAGGAAGTAAAAATATGAGGGCAAACACATATTTCCTCAGAAACGCATCCTTCTTCCGTCTGAAGAATATTACATTGGGATATACATTGCCCAAAAATATAACAGAAAAGATTAAAATGTCGAGAGTACGAGTATATTTCTCTGGTGATAATCTGTTGACTTTCACTAAATATACAGGATTGGACCCTGAACGTGGCGGGGATGGAACAGATGCTCAATACCCTCAAAACAAAATATACTCTTTTGGACTTAATGTAGAATTTTAAAACATTGACACATGAAAAATAAACTATATTTACTGGCAGGACTGACAATATTGATGGGGTTTACCTCTTGTGAAGATTTCTTGCAGAAAGACCCTTTAAGTTCTCCTTCACAGTCAGTATTCTGGCAAAAGAAAAGCGATTTTGATTCGGCACTTGCAGGATGCTATTCCATATTCTATTCTGTACCTGGAGAAATGTCGCAGACAATAGCCTGCTTTGATAATCTTACAGACAATTCTATCTGCCAGCATGATGAAGAGACTTATGGAAAGTCGAAGACCATTGCATTAGGCGATTTAACCCCAAATACTTCCGGGTTTGTTACAAATATGTATGCTCATTGTTATCAAGGTATAGCCAGAGTGCAGATACTGCTCGAAAATCTAGAAAAATATTCGGGAACAGACATGAGCGATTCCGACCGCAAATTTATAGTAGCACAGTGTAAGGCACTAAGAGGATATTTCTATTCGTGGCTATACTTGTGCTATAAAGAAGTTCCTCTGGTTACAGAAGTGCTTAATACCGACAATATGTATCGCGAGAAATCTTCACGCCCTGAATTATACCAGCAGATAATGAAAGATTATGATGAGGCTATTGACCAGCTTCCCGACAAGTTATATTCGGATGAAGAAACAAGTGGAAGATTTACTGTCTCTACCGTAAAAGCTCTTAAAGCAAGAATATTGTTGAACGATGCTTATGACGAAAAGGGCAATGCTACGGATAAGGAAAAACTGAAAGAAGTAGTTTCCTTGTTAGAGTCAATTTCAGGATACTCTTTGGCAAAATCGATGCGTGACAATTTTATAAGAGACAATCAGCTGACATCACCGGAGATAATGTTCTCTGTAAGATACCTCAAGCCAAACATTCTTAACAGTATAGATTTGTATTACGGAAGTTGGGGTACTAATATGGTTTCCAGAAATCTGGTAGACGAGTTTGAATGTACAGACGGACAGAAATGGGGCGAATCACCGCTCACAGAAAAGATAAACGAAGAATTACTGTTGCAGGGAAGCACTCCTGAAGCAACAGAAGAGAGAGCAAAGCTGTTCAAGAATAGAGACCCAAGGCTTGTTCAGACTATCACTCACAGCGATAAGCTGATTTTCCCAGATGCAGGTTTTGAAAATGTTTCACAAACATCCAGTACTCAGACAGATTTTGGCATGGTAAAATTAGTGCAGCCTACAAAAGAACTGATAGGGTATTCTACTATTTCCGATCAGGATGTAATAATTCTTAGATATGCAGAGGTTCTGTTGATGATAGCCGAAGCAGAAAACGAACTTAATGGACCGACCCAGAAAGTATATAATGCAGTAAATGCCGTGAGAAAACGTTCGCAGATGCCTGAATTGCCTAAAGGATTGTCACAGGATGATATGAGAGAACGCATACGTCATGAGTGGAGAGTAGAGTTTGCTTTCGAAGGACACCGTTACTTCCAGTTGAAAAGATGGAAGCTTATGGAAAAACTGGTGAATGGTCTTGTAGACCCGGCGTTGCCTACATACAAGAAAGTATTCAAGCCTGAATTTTATTATTGGCCTATTCCCCAAGGAGAAATAGACAAAGCCAACGGAGTTCTTACTCAAGATCCCAATTATCTATAAAACAAAAGAAGAGCCGCTTTACGAAAAAGCGGCTCTTCTTTTGTTTTATAGATAATTCTTCTATTATTCAATTGCAGAATCACCAATCTTATTTGGCCAGTAAGGATTCTGGTAAATTACAGAATTCTCGATACTGCCATCAGGTGAAAGCAATTCTATCTGGCGGATAGGCACTGGTGAAAGATAATTAGCTTTAGACCATGTATATCCATTGTATAGCTCGTTGTTTGTCTTGTTTATTGACATAGGACGGAAATACTTTGACAAATCCTTGCTGGATACATTAGCTTTAGAACTACCATCAGAAATAAGTTCAATTACAGTTCCGTTTTCATCCTTGTTTGCATATTCATAAATCTTGTCCCAGAAGTTACAACCCTCAGGTATAAACTTGGTGTCAATCATCTTGTCGAAACTTCTCCAGCGAATCAGGTCATCCCAACGCATGTCTTCTCCAATAAACTCACAACGTCTTTCACGTCTGATATTGAATAAAGTCTTGTCTATTAAATTGTTTCCTGAATATTTGGCAAAATCTGTTTCTTTTGTCAAGTCAGTAAACTGAATTGTCTGATTATAGTCTTCATTAACCTTTGCACGTTTACGTATCGCTTTCCAATACTTGTCGGCTTTAGTATCTATCTTATTGTTTAGCATATAAGATGCTTCAATATAGTTAAGATAAGCTTCGGCAGCTCTGTAAAGTATACATCCGGTAAACGATTCTGCTTTACCCCAAACATTCTGAACAGGGTCAAAGCTTGCATATTTTCTCAATCTATAGCAAGTACGGTCTCTCATTTCACCTCTACCTGCTGCAGGATGAGGGACAAACTTCTTTATCATATCTATAGATTCGCTTGAAATATTAGGAAGTCTGTTGCTTTCAGAGAAAACGAACAATTGCAAACGTCCGTCGCGGTTCTTCTTCACATCATCCAAAGTTACATCTCCCATATAAGGATTTTCATTAGATGCGGCATACCAAGGTCTTCCGTCTTCCATAAGGAAACTTTCTATATATGTTTTCAGCAATCCGTTGTTACCCCCCGACTGAACCCAAGCAGGTGTTCCGTGTGTAATGGTAAAATCTGAATTCTTTGCGTAGCTTCTCCACATCAAAACTTCTTTGTTTTTACTCAAGTCTACTTGTGCAAACATATCAAAATATGGATTCGATGTAGTTAATTGTCCTGCTTCTGGATCAATATTACCTGTATTCTCAGTAAGCTCTATTTTATCTGCCACTTTTTCGGCTGCTTCCATAGCTTCTTTCAAGAAGAATTTTACTTCCTCGTCCACATTTATCTGGAAGTCAGGGTGAATGGCTTTACCAGGCCAGTTGGCATCTCCAGGTACGCGTCCGGTTCCCTGATGGTATTTTTCGAAAGTGGCTTCATAAAGTGCAACTCTTGATTTCAGAAGATAGGCAGTCTCTTTATTGATTCTGTTATTTGCACCGAATCCCTGACCATAAAGATTTTCAATAGCTTTATCCAATTCTTCAAGAATAAATCTTGCCACCTTATTACGAGGTTGTCTTTTACTCTTTTCAATCAATACAGCTGAATCATCTGGCAAAACTTCAGTAATAATAGGATAGTCTCCAAACGTTTTCAGATAGTTGAAATAAGTCAAGGCACGCAAGAAATGCATTTCGCCTATATAGTGCAAGATATTTTCTTTTTTCCCAGATACCAAATTCTGTTCGAAACGTGGAAGAGCTTCTGCAAAAAAGTAGTTGATAGATCTTATAGTACCAAAATTCCAACCGCCTCCATCTGCAGGAACCTTCCATTGTCCTTTTACAAAGTAACCTGTATTTGCCATTCCTGTAATGGCATTATCTGTATTACTGTCTCCATTGCCTATACCCATACCAAATCCTCCATGAGTAGGGAATAAGCCCTGATAGTGGGAAATGGCATATGCAGCAAAATGGTCTTCTGTCTGAAAATATTCTTTAGGTGTAACAGAAGAAAGAGGTTTTCTGTCAAGGAAATCTTCGCACGAACTTCCTAATATAGAAAATCCTGTAACCAAACAGAGTTGTAATAATATATTTTTTGTTTTCATGAGTTTAAAATTAGAAGTTTACATTTACACCGAAAGAAATTACACGCTGTAGTGGATAGAGTTTTCCAGAACCTGTTCCAGCCATGTCGTCTGTAGCCTCAGGATCGAATATCTTAGATAGTCCGCTGAATGTAAGTAGGTTGTCACCTGATACATAGAAACGTACCGAAGACATTCCTGCTTTTGAAGTTAAAGCTGAAGGAAGTGTATATCCCAACTGGATATTCTTCATACGCATATAAGCTCCATTCTGCAAATATCTGGTCTGAACATTTGTATTCTTTCCACCATTAAATGCTACGCGAGGATAATAAGCATTTGTATTTGCTCCTAATGGGTCTCCTTCAGGACGCCAGAAGTCCCAATGTTCAACGAATCCGGCAGATTGCCATTCATTTCCTGCTCCTGTTGCACCCCAGAAATAGTTACCGCTTAGCCACAAGTCGCGTTTTGCCACTCCTTGGAAGAAAACTCTGAAGTCAAATCCTTTGTATGCAGCATCCAATGTTATACCGAACTTGTAGCGTGGAGTGCTGTTACCTATTCTTTGATAGTCACCGCTGTCACCAGCCTTATTAGAGCCTGAGTCAATTCTTTTGTTTCCATCTAAGTCTGCATACATGATGTCACCTGCACCCCAGTTAGAACCTAAAGCAGACTGGTCTACTTTTGCAAGGTGTGCATCCATCTCTTCCTGTGTTTGTGCTATTCCGATAGTCTTGTAACCCCATATTTCATTTAGCATACGTCCTTTGTAGTAACGTGACAGTGTTTTGTCTTCATTAGGGTATTTCAATATTTTCTGACGGTCGTCTGCAAGGTTTACAGAAACTCCATAGTTAAATTCGCCTATTCTGTCTCTCCATCCCAACTGCAATTCGAATCCGTAAGATTTCATGTCACAGTTATTTATTTTAGGTACTCCAGTTCCCAAAGTAGAAGGCAATTCAGGAGCAGGACCAATCATATCATAAGTGAAACGTGTAAAATAGTCAAACGAACCTGTTAAACGGTTGTTGAAGAACGACCAGTCTACACCAACATCCCATGTCTCAATAGTTTCCCATGTCTTCTTTGTGCTGATAATTCCAGGCATAGAAGCAAAGTTAGGGCGTACTCCGTTTACCAGCCATCCATAGTTTACCCCTACAGGCATTGACTGATAGAAAGGATACCATGAGTCGTTGGTATTTGTATTACCCAACTGTCCCCATGATGCTCTTATCTTAAGACTTCCCAAATTTATTTTTTCTGCTATAGGAGTAAAGAATTCTTCTTGTGCAAGGTTCCATCCAGCCGAGAATGAAGGGAAGAATCCCCAACGCTTGTCACCTACGAAACGAGAAGAACCGTCATAACGTCCGTTGGCTTCAAACATATATCTGTCTTTGTAGCTCCAGTTTACACGTGCAAAGAAACCTGCTACAGAGGTATGGTTATACGCTCCGAATGCATTGGCTTCACCTGTTGCAGTATCCAAAGTAGGAATTGTTGGAGTTATCAATGTGTTTTTATTGGCGTTTATACTTCTTGTCTTATATAGTTCGGCATTGAAACCTGCCATCACCTTGAAGTAATGTCCGCTCTTGAATGTTTTCGAATAATCAGAGTAAATGTTTGTAGTGTAGTAGTTTTCTTTCCATGAATATTCGTCTACTCTTGATGCCCCCGGAGCATATGTTCCATAGCCCATATCCCATTCTATAGGGAATGGTTCGCCTTTTACATCATATGCATATGTAGGCAATACTGCCCAGTGCTGGTATTGTGTAGTAGTACGTAAGCTACCTTCGATGTTGATGTGCCAATCTTTTAAAGGTTCGAATACAAATGCTATCTGGTTTGTATTGAAATCTTTCTGACTGTTCTGTTTTCCACCATTTTCCATCTGCTCTATACCACCTTCTTCCATAGGGTTTCCGTTTGGATCGTATGCAGGAAGGTTAGGCCATCTTCTAGGAAGGTTATGGAAGAAGTGACCTGTCAGATAAGTTGGACGAGAGAAGTCTTCGCGTGTCCATTTGGTAGAATAAGTCATCTTGAACCAGTCTGTGATTTCGGCAGTAAGCTTTCCGTTCAATGTATATCTTTGAAATTCATCTTTCCCATGACGGATAAGACCATTTTGGTTCAGGAAGCTTCCGCTAACCAGATATTGGATCTTTTCACTACCGCCGTTTATGCTGATATTATGTTCATGAGAAGGTGCCCAGTCTTTATAGAATTCCTTGTACCAATCTGTATTACCGTTTGATGTTTTCCATTTACTCCATCTTCCAGAACTGTCTGGAATAGTTGTCTCTTTGAATGATCCATCTTGATAGCCTTTAATACGTTCCATTACTTCGTCAGTAAAGACAGGTGTACCTCCCGAGTTGGCAGCAGCACGGTTAAAGTATTGGGCAAATGTATAAGAATCCATCATTTCAGGTATGGCGATGGCATTGTTGAAACGCACGTTTCCCGAATAGTTAATTTTTGCTTTACCGCTTTTACCGCTTTTTGTTGTTACGAGAATAACACCGAATGATGCTCTAGCTCCGTAGATAGAAGCTGATGCAGCGTCTTTTAATACAGAAACAGATTCAATATCGTTAGGGTTTACTGTATTTAGTTCTCCTTCGATTCCATCAATAAGTACAAGTGGAGATGAGCCTGAACCGTCACCGATAGTACCAGTACCACGTATGTTGATGTTCATTCTTCCGTCCAATGAGCCACCGGTATTGTTTACGTTTACGTTAAGTCCTGGTATAACACCTTGTAGGGCCTGAGATACGTTTTGTACAGGACGTGCTTGAAGAACTTCAGAATCTACCATTCCGACAGCACCTGTAACATTAACTTTTTTCTGTGTACCATAACCTACAACTACAACTTCATCCAGTAATTCCGAATCTTCTTTTAATGTAACTTCCAATGGAGAACCGTCCCATTGAACCTCATAGGTCTTAAAGCCTACAAAAGAAATCTGAATAATGTCACCTTTTTTGGCATTGCTTAGAGAAAAACGGCCTTCAAAGTCGGTAATGGTTCCATTTGTTGTACCTTTTACCATAACGGATGCACCTATAACAGGTTCGCCTGTTGCATCTTTTACCAGACCATTAATCTGGCCATTTTGTTGTGATGCTTCTGAAAGAGCTAATCCAGGCATAGGAGATGCAGTCACTGTTCCTATACCCCCCCCCATAAGAAGGGCGTAACACATTAATTCTAAACGTTTTAGCATAGATTGTTATTTAAGTAAAATAATTAATTTAATTGGATTTAAAGAATAGTGAGAGCTTATAAATAGAATGTGTTTTTATAAGCAGTATGTTCTTCAATTCCAAAGTTTCAAATCACAGGCAAAGATATGATAATTTTATTGAATAGCAATTTGGATGAAATAAAATAAATATAAATTAACAATAATGTGTTTAATTTTCTGTGTTTTTTTGAATATTTTACGTATAATAATTCTGAAAAAATGTTTTTTTTGTAGATGGAATATAGAAAAAATGTAATAATTGGATAAAATATTTTTACTTTGAATTTGTTTTTAAACAAAGAGTGTTAATATTAACAATTGCAAATATGCTTGTTGTCTTAATGATAGTATATAGAAAAACAAATAATAAGAGAATCTATTATATTTTCAATAGTTCGTTAAAAATTCGCCAAGCCTAAGCGGCTCTGGCAGTAAATAAAATGAGTTCTTTGAAAAGTTTGTCAATTAATTGCGTGTTTGGTTCAATCCCAGACACGCAAATAAATCGTTCAAGCATGTAAGCATTGTGTATGACTGACTTGCATGATGATATGGAATATTTTATTCCCATCCTCTTACAGGCAGCTTTTGCAAGGTTTATCGCTGCAAGTGATGCATTAAAGTGAAAAGCCAGTTTCCTGAGGTCAGTAGACTGACAGTTTGTTATTCCGGCATATTGCTTGGCATCACGAAAACAGAATTCGAGTTGGAAACGTGTCCTGTAAAAGTCCAGGACATCCTGTGCGTTCTGTATTTCGTTTGTAGAGAAATACAGCTGCCATTTGTCCGTTCTTCCATCCATGGGATACCATACAGCCAGACTCACAAAGCGTTTGAGTGCTTTGGAGTATGCTTTCAGTCCGTAAAGTTTACCCTTGTTCACTTTGTATTCGGTACATCTTGTGATGTCCAGATTTTCAAAGTCAATCTTTCCGTCATACAATTTTGGACG
>JAHHQV010000037.1 GCA_020026175.1 Phocaeicola sp.
AATAAATAACAAGTAAAGCTATGGCTAAAGAGAAATTTGAACGTTCAAAACCGCATGTTAACATCGGTACAATTGGTCACGTTGACCACGGTAAAACTACTTTGACAGCTGCTATCACAACAGTATTGGCAAAGAATGGTCTTTCAGAATTGCGCTCATTCGATTCTATCGACAACGCTCCTGAAGAAAAAGAAAGAGGTATAACAATCAACACTTCTCACGTTGAATACCAGACTGCTAACCGTCACTATGCTCACGTAGACTGTCCGGGACACGCCGACTACGTTAAGAACATGGTTACTGGTGCTGCTCAGATGGACGGTGCTATCATCGTAGTAGCTGCTACTGATGGTCCTATGCCTCAGACTCGTGAACACATCCTTTTGGCTCGTCAGGTAAACGTTCCACGTCTTGTTGTATTCTTGAACAAGTGTGATATGGTTGATGATGAAGAAATGTTGGAACTTGTAGAAATGGAAATGCGTGAATTGCTTTCATTCTATGATTTCGATGGTGACAACACTCCTATCATCCGTGGTTCTGCTCTTGGTGCTTTGAACGGTGTTGCACAGTGGGAAGACAAGATTATGGAACTTATGGAAGCTGTAGACAACTGGATTCCATTGCCTCCACGTGATATCGATAAACCTTTCTTGATGCCTGTTGAAGACGTATTCTCAATCACAGGTCGTGGTACAGTAGCTACAGGTCGTGTAGAAGCTGGTATCATCAAGGTTGGTGATGAAGTTGAAATCCTTGGTCTTGGTGAAGACAAGAAATCAGTTGTAACTGGTGTTGAAATGTTCCGCAAATTGTTGGATCAGGGTGAAGCTGGTGACAACGTAGGTTTGTTGCTTCGTGGTGTTGACAAGAATGAAATCAAACGTGGTATGATTCTTTGCCACCCAGGACAGGTTAAAGCTCACTCTAAATTCAAAGCTGAGGTTTATATCTTGAAGAAAGAAGAAGGTGGTCGTCACACTCCATTCCACAACAAATATCGTCCTCAGTTCTACTTGCGTACTATGGACTGTACTGGTGAAATCACATTGCCAGAAGGAGTAGAAATGGTAATGCCAGGTGATAACTTGACTATCTTGGTTGAGTTGATTTACCCAGTAGCATTGAACGTAGGTCTTCGTTTCGCTATCCGTGAAGGTGGACGTACAGTAGGTGCTGGTCAGATTACAGAACTTCTTGACTAATACCGTCAATAAATAAAATATAGTTCCCGAACTTCATTTCGGGAACTTTTTTACGGGAATAGCTCAGTTGGTAGAGCATCGGTCTCCAAAACCGAGTGTCGGGAGTTCGAGCCTCTCTTCCCGTGCAAAAATTATTTGGATATGTTTAAAAAGATAACGAATTATTGTAAAGAATCATACGACGAACTAGTCCATAAAGTTTCTTGGCCTACAAGTTCAGAGCTTTCAAGCAGTGCAGTGGTTGTTTTAACTGCTTCCCTACTCATTGCACTCGTTGTTTTTCTTATGGATTCTGCCTTCCAGTTTATAATGGGAGATGTTATCTATCCGCACTAAAAATAGAATAAAATGTCTGAGATTGTTAAGAAATGGTACGTACTTCGTGCAGTAAGTGGAAAAGAAGCTAAAGTCAAGGAATATCTTGATGCTGATTTAAGACACAATGAACTTAGCGAATTTGTATCTCAGGTATTGATTCCTACCGAAAAGTATGTCCAGATTCGCAATGGAAAAAAAATTGTGAAAGAAAGAAGTTATCTTCCTGGATATGTTTTGGTTGAAGCTGCCCTCGTTGGTGAGGTCACTCATTATTTGAGAAACATTCCTAACGTGATAGGTTTCCTTGGTGGTCAGGAAAATCCTGTTCCATTGAGACAATCGGAAGTGAATCGTATTTTGGGTACGGTAGATGAACTGCAAGATGTAAACGAGGATTTAAGTATCCCTTACACAGAAGGAGAAACAGTGAAAGTTTGCGTTGGTCCGTTCAGCGGATTCAGTGGTCTCATTGAAGAAGTTAATGCGGAAAAACGAAAGCTGAAAGTTATGGTCAAAATATTCGGGCGTAAAACTCCGCTTGAATTAGGCTTTACGGATGTAGAAAAGGAATAACTTCATTCTGTTACGTGAAGTGATTCTATTCGTTAATCAATTTTATATTAAAATTTAAAACAATGGCTAAAGAAGTTGCTGGACTAATCAAATTACAGATTAAAGGAGGCGCTGCAAATCCATCACCACCAGTAGGACCTGCACTTGGTTCTAAAGGTATCAATATCATGGAATTTTGCAAGCAATTCAACGCCAGAACCCAGGACAAGGCAGGTAAAGTATTGCCTGTAATCATTACCTACTACACAGACAAGTCTTTTGATTTTGTTATCAAGACTCCTCCTGTAGCAATCCAATTACTGGAGGTAACTAAATTGAAGAGCGGTTCTGCAGAACCTAACCGTAAGAAAGTTGCTGAACTTACTTGGGAACAGATTCGTACAATCGCTCAGGACAAGATGGTTGACTTGAACTGCTTTACAATCGAAGCTGCTATGAAAATGGTAGCAGGAACAGCTAGAAGTATGGGTATCGCTGTAAAAGGTGACTTCCCGGGTAATAATTAATTAACTTCAATTAAGAATGGGTAAACTGACAAAAAATCAAAAGTTGGCTGCAGAAAAAATTGAAGCAGGGAAAGCATACTCACTAAAAGAAGCTTCAGAACTTGTAAAAGAAATCACTTTCACTAAGTTTGATGCTTCACTAGATATTGACGTACGTCTTGGTGTTGACCCTCGTAAGGCTAACCAGATGGTAAGAGGCGTTGTATCTCTTCCTCATGGTACAGGTAAACAGGTAAGAGTTCTTGCTCTGTGTACACCTGATGCTGAAGCTGCTGCAAAAGAAGCTGGTGCTGACTATGTTGGTCTTGATGAATATATTGAAAAGATCAAAGGTGGATGGACTGATATTGATGTGATTATCACTATGCCATCTATTATGGGTAAGATCGGTGCTCTAGGTCGTGTATTAGGTCCTCGTGGATTAATGCCTAACCCTAAGAGTGGAACTGTAACTATGGATGTAGCTAAAGCTGTTAAGGAAGTTAAGCAAGGTAAAATCGACTTTAAAGTTGACAAGAGCGGTATCGTTCATACTTCAATCGGAAAAGTTTCATTTACTGCTGAGCAGATCCGTGAAAATGCGAAAGAATTTATCGCAACTATCATTAAACTGAAACCTACTACAGCTAAGGGTACTTATATAAAGAGTATTTATCTTTCAAGTACAATGAGTAAGGGTATCAAAATTGACCCTAAATCAGTAGACGAAAATTAAAAAATAAGGAGTAATCATGAGAAAGGAAGATAAAGGCGTAATTATAAGTCAGTTAGCTGATACTATTAAGCAATACGGACATTTCTACATCGTTGATACAACAGCTATGGATGCTGCTGCTACTAGCGAACTTCGTAGAAAATGTTTTAAGGCTGGTATCAAGCTGGTTGTTGTGAAGAACAGTTTGCTTCACAAAGCATTGTTAAGCTTGGATGGTGACTTCTCACCTCTTTTTGATTCTTTGAAGGGTACAACTTCAGTAATGTTTACTGAGACAGCAAACGTTCCTGCCAAGTTGCTCAAGGAATACAAAGACGGAGTTCCTTCATTGAAGGCTGCTTATGCAGAAGAAGGATTCTATGTAGGTGCAGATCAGTTGGATGCTCTCGCTACAATCAAGAGCAAGAACGAAGTTATTGCAGATATCGTTGCATTGTTGCAATCTCCTGCGAAGAACATCATCTCAGCTCTTCAGTCTGGTGGAAACACCATTCACGGAGTTCTTAAGACTTTGGGTGAACGTGCTGAATAATTCACACTACATAAATCTTAAGAATAAAAAAACAAATAATTTAATTTTATATTCAATTTAGTAACAAACAATTAAATTCATACAAAAATGGCAGATTTGAAAGCTTTTGCAGAACAATTAGTTAACTTGACAGTAAAAGAAGTTAATGAACTTGCAACTATCCTTAAAGAAGAATATGGTATTGAACCTGCTGCTGCTGCTGTAGCAGTTGCTGCTGGTCCTGCTGCTGCTGGTGCAGCCGCTGAAGAAGAAAAAACATCTTTCGATGTAGTTTTGAAAAGCGCAGGCGCTGCTAAATTGCAGGTAGTTAAGGCCGTTAAAGAAGCATGTGGTCTTGGCTTGAAAGAAGCAAAAGACATGGTTGACGGTGCTCCTAGCGTAGTAAAAGAAGGTTTGGCTAAAGACGAAGCTGAATCTTTGAAGAAAGTATTGGAAGAAGCTGGAGCTGAAGTTGAGCTTAAATAAGATTATCCTGTAAATCAGGTAGTTCGGTTAAGAGTCCTCTGCACTGAGGATTCTTAACCTTTTTGCGTCTCACAACCTATGGTTGTCGGGATACAATAAAATGATATTTATTTTTAATTCAATAATTGAATTACAGATGTCTATAAACACTCAAAATCAAAGAATTAATTTTGCTTCCATCAAGAATCCGATGCAGTATCCGGATTTCTTGGAAGTGCAATTGAAGTCGTTCCATGACTTCCTGCAATTGGACACGCCACCTGAGAAACGAAAAAAAGACGGACTGTACAGGGTTTTCTCTGAAAACTTCCCTATTGCGGACACCCGTAACAACTTCGTGCTCGAGTTCCTTGACTACTATATCGATCCGCCTCAATATTCTATCGATGAATGTTTGGAGCGTGGCTTGACTTATAGTGTGCCTTTGAAAGCTAAAATGAAGCTTTACTGTACTGACCCCGATCACGAAGACTTCGATACAGTGATTCAGGATGTGTTCTTGGGTCCTATCCCATATATGACACCAAAGGGTACTTTCGTCATTAACGGTGCTGAACGAGTTGTTGTATCACAGCTTCACCGCTCTCCAGGTGTTTTCTTCGGACAGAGCGTTCATGCTAACGGTACTAAACTTTACTCTGCACGTATCATACCATTCAAGGGATCATGGATTGAGTTTGCTACAGACATTAACAATGTGATGTATGCGTACATCGATCGTAAAAAGAAGTTACCTGTAACTACCCTTCTTAGAGCTGTAGGTTTTGAGAATGACAAGGATATACTTGAAATCTTCAACCTGGCAGAAGAAGTTAAGGTAAACAAGCAGAACTTGAAAAAAATTGTAGGCAGAAAGCTTGCTGCCCGTGTATTGAAGACATGGACTGAAGATTTCGTTGACGAAGATACTGGTGAAGTTGTTTCTATTGAACGTAACGAAGTGATTATTGACCGTGAAACAATCATCGAACCTGAACATGTAGACATGATTTTGGATTCTGATGTTCAGAACATTCTTGTTCACAACGAAAATGCAAATGCATCTGACTACTCTATCATATATAACACCCTACAGAAAGACCCGTCTAACTCTGAGAAAGAAGCGGTGCTTTATATCTACAGACAACTGAGAAATGCTGACCCTGCCGATGATGCAAGTGCACGTGAAGTCATCAATAACCTGTTCTTCTCTGAAAAGCGTTATGACTTGGGTGAAGTGGGACGTTACAGAATAAACAAGAAGTTAACACTTGACACTCCTATGGATGTAAGAGTGCTGACTAAACAGGATATTATTGAAATCATCAAATACCTTATCGAGCTTATAAACTCAAAGGCTGATGTTGATGATATCGACCACTTGAGCAACCGCCGTGTACGTACTGTAGGCGAACAGCTTTCAAACCAGTTCTCTATTGCTCTTGCACGTATGAGCCGTACTATACGTGAGAGAATGAACGTACGCGACAATGAAGTGTTTACTCCTATTGACTTGATCAATGCGAAGACAATTTCTTCTGTTATTAATTCATTCTTCGGAACAAATGCTTTGTCTCAGTTTATGGACCAGACTAACCCACTTGCCGAAATAACTCACAAGCGCCGTTTGTCTGCACTTGGTCCTGGTGGTCTTTCTCGTGACCGTGCCGGATTCGAGGTTCGAGACGTACACTATACTCACTATGGTCGTCTTTGCCCTATCGAAACTCCTGAAGGTCCGAACATCGGTTTGATTTCTTCTTTGTGTGTATACGCAAAAATCAACGATCTTGGATTTATCGTTACTCCTTATCGTAAGGTAAAAGATAGCGTTGTTGATCTTTCTGCTGAAGGAATCGAATATCTTTCTGCTGAAGAAGAAGAAGATGTTATCATAGCACAGGGTAATGCACCGCTTAATGACGACGGTACATTTATCCGCAACAAAGTAAAAGCAAGATGTGATGCTGATTATCCGGTTGTAACCCCTGAAGAAGTTCAACTTATGGACGTTGCCCCACAGCAGATTGCCTCTATTGCAGCGTCATTGATTCCTTTTCTTGAACACGATGATGCCAACCGTGCATTGATGGGTTCTAACATGATGCGCCAGGCAGTTCCATTGCTGCGTTCTGAAGCTCCTATCGTTGGTACTGGTATTGAAAAACAATTGTGCGAGGACTCAAGAACTCAGATTGCAGCTGAAGGCGACGGAGTTGTGGAATTTGTAGATGCTACTACTATACGTATTGCTTATGACCGTACTGAAGATGAAGAATTTGTAAGCTTCGAACCTGCAATAGTAGAATATAAGATACCTAAGTTCCGCAAGACTAACCAGAGCATGACTATCGACTTGCGTCCGATTTGCTCAAAGGGACAGAAAGTGAAGAAGGGGGATATCCTTACTGAAGGTTACTCTACTGCAAACGGAGAACTTGCACTTGGGAAGAACTTGCTTGTTGCATACATGCCTTGGAAAGGTTACAACTATGAGGATGCCATAGTATTGAACGAACGTGTTGTACGTGAAGATATACTTACTTCTGTTCATGTGGACGAATACATTCTTGAAGTTAGAGAAACTAAGCGTGGTATGGAAGAGCTTACTTCGGATATTCCTAATGTAAGCGAAGAGGCTACAAAAGACCTTGACGACAATGGTATCGTTCGTATCGGTGCCAGAATCGAGCCGGGAGATATCCTTATCGGTAAGATAACACCTAAGGGTGAATCTGATCCTTCACCTGAAGAAAAACTGCTTCGCGCTATCTTCGGTGACAAAGCCGGTGACGTAAAGGATGCTTCTCTGAAGGCTTCTCCATCTCTACGTGGTGTGGTTATCAACAAGAAACTATATTCTAGAGTAATAAAGACACGTAGCGAAAAGAATGCAGACAAGGCTATCCTGCCTAAACTGAATGAAGAATTCGAAGAAAAGGCAGCAAAACTGAAGGATATTCTTGTAGAAAAACTTTTGGTTCTTACAAACGGTCTTGTTTCTCAAGGAGTAAAAGACTACTTGGGTACTGAAATCATAGCTAAAGGTGCCAAGTTCAACAAGTACGATCTTGAAGTTCTTGACTATACTGTAATACAGTTGAGCTCATGGACTACAGACGAACACAAAAACGGTCTTATCCGTTCGCTTGTAATGAACTACCTTAAGAAATATAAGGAACTGGATGCCGAACTTAAACGCAAGAAATTTGCTCTTACTATCGGTGACGAATTGCCATCAGGTATCATGCAAATGGCTAAGGTATACATCGCCAAGAAACGTAAAATCGGTGTAGGTGATAAGATGGCCGGTCGTCACGGTAACAAGGGTATCGTTTCGAGAGTCGTAAGACAGGAAGATATGCCGTTCTTGGCAGACGGAACTCCAGTTGATATTGTTTTGAACCCGTTGGGTGTGCCTTCGCGTATGAACATCGGACAGATTTTTGAAGCTGTATTAGGACGCGCCGGTAAGGAACTTGGCTTGAAATTTGCTACTCCTATATTCGACGGTGCTACACTTGAAGATCTTGACAACCTTACTGACAAAGCTGGATTGCCACGCTACTGTAAGACTTATCTTTATGATGGAGGTACAGGTGAACAGTTCGACCAGCCAGCTACTGTAGGTGTTACTTACATGCTTAAACTTGGACACATGGTTGAAGACAAGATGCATGCTCGTTCTATCGGTCCTTACTCTCTTATCACTCAGCAGCCACTTGGAGGTAAAGCTCAGTTCGGTGGTCAGCGTTTTGGAGAAATGGAAGTCTGGGCAATTGAAGCATTCGGTGCTGCACACGTTCTTCAGGAAATCCTGACTATCAAGTCTGATGACGTAGTAGGTCGTTCTAAAGCTTATGAAGCTATCGTCAAGGGTGAACCTATGCCTACTCCTGGTATACCAGAATCACTCAACGTATTGCTACATGAATTAAGAGGACTTTGCTTAAGCATTACAATGGAATAAAACAAAAATCGAATTAAGTATGGCTTTTAAAAAAGACACTAAAATAAAAAGTAATTTCTCTAAAATTACTATTGGTCTGGCTTCACCGGAAGAAATTCTTGAGAACTCTTACGGTGAGGTTCTCAAACCAGAAACCATTAACTACCGTACATATAAGCCGGAACGTGACGGTTTATTCTGTGAGCGTATTTTCGGTCCTGTAAAAGACTACGAATGTCACTGTGGTAAGTACAAACGTATTCGTTACAAAGGTATCGTCTGCGACCGTTGTGGTGTGGAAGTTACTGAAAAGAAAGTTCGCCGTGAACGTAGTGGACATATCCAGTTGGTAGTGCCTGTAGCTCATATCTGGTATTTCCGTTCATTACCTAACAAAATAGGTTATTTGCTCGGATTGCCAACAAAGAAACTAGATGCTATTATATACTACGAACGTTATGTAGTAATACAGCCAGGCATCAAGTCTGAAGATGGATTGAACAAATTCGACTTGCTTGAAGAAGGTGAATATCTGGATATTTTGGATTCACTTCCAAAAGACAACCAGTTCCTTGACGATACAGACCCTAACAAGTTCATCGCCAAGATGGGTGCTGAAGCTATCTACGACTTGTTGGCTGGATTGGATCTTGACGCTTTGTCTTATGAACTTCGCCACAGAGCAAACAACGACTCTTCACAGCAGCGTAAAAACGAAGCATTGAAGCGTCTTCAGGTGGTTGAATCGTTCCGTTCTTCTAAGGGAAGAAACAAACCGGAATGGATGATTATAAAAAATGTACCTGTAATTCCACCAGAATTGCGTCCGCTTGTTCCATTGGACGGTGGCCGTTTTGCTACATCCGATTTGAATGACCTTTACAGAAGAGTTATCATCCGTAACAACCGTCTTAAGAGACTTATCGAAATCAAGGCTCCAGACGTGATCTTACGTAACGAAAAACGTATGCTTCAAGAAGCTGTCGATTCATTGTTCGACAACTCACGTAAGGCAAGCGCAGTCAAGACTGATGCTAACCGTCCGTTGAAATCACTTTCAGACAGTTTGAAAGGTAAGCAGGGACGTTTCCGTCAGAACTTGCTCGGTAAACGTGTTGACTACTCTGCCCGTTCTGTAATTGTTGTAGGACCGGAATTGAAAATGGGTGAATGTGGTATTCCTAAACTAATGGCAGCAGAACTTTACAAACCATTCATCATCCGTAAGTTGATAGAACGTGGTATTGTAAAAACAGTTAAATCTGCAAAGAAAATTGTAGACCGCAAGGAAGCTGTTATATGGGATATCCTGGAACATGTGATGAAAGGACACCCTGTGTTGCTTAACCGTGCCCCTACCCTTCACCGTCTAGGTATACAGGCATTCCAGCCTAAAATGATTGAAGGAAAAGCTATACAGTTGCACCCGCTTGCATGTACAGCGTTTAATGCCGACTTCGACGGTGACCAGATGGCCGTTCACTTGCCTTTGAGCAACGAAGCAGTACTAGAGGCTCAGATGCTGATGCTTCAGTCACACAATATTCTTAACCCAGCCAACGGTGCCCCTATCACTGTGCCTGCACAGGATATGGTTCTTGGTCTTTATTACATCACCAAGCTACGTAAGGGTGCAAAAGGTGAAGGTTTGATTTTCTACGGACCTGAAGAAGCCTTGATTGCTTACAACGAAGGGAAAGTAGATATACATGCCATCATCAGTGTCATTGCAAATGACCTTGATGAAAACGGAAATATCGTTAAGAAAATGATTAAGGAAACTTCTGTGGGACGTATCATTGTAAATGAAATAGTTCCTGACGAATGTGGATACCTTAATACTATTATATCAAAGAAATCATTGCGCGATATCATCAGCGATGTAATTAAAGCCGTAGGTGTGGCTCGTGCATGTGAGTTCCTTGATGGAATCAAGAATCTTGGTTACAAGATGGCATTCGAAGGTGGTTTGTCATTCAACCTTGGCGATATTATTATACCTAAGGAAAAAGAAGAACTTGTGAAACGAGGGAACGAAGAAATTGAACAGATTATGATGAACTATAACATGGGATTCATTACTGACAATGAACGTTACAACCAGGTTATTGATACTTGGACTCACGTAAACAGCGACCTTTCTGATATCCTTTACAAGACAATCAAGAATGATGATCAGGGATTCAACTCAGTATTTATGATGCTTGATTCAGGAGCCCGTGGTTCTAAAGAACAGATTCGTCAGCTGTCGGGTATGCGTGGTTTGATGGCCAAGCCTCAGAAAGCTGGTGCAGAAGGTGCGCAGATTATTGAAAACCCTATCCTTTCAAACTTTAAGGAAGGTCTTTCGGTATTGGAGTACTTTATTTCTACTCACGGTGCCCGTAAGGGTCTTGCCGATACAGCCTTGAAGACTGCCGATGCAGGATACCTGACTCGTCGTCTTGTTGACGTATCGCACGATGTAATCATCAATGAAGAAGACTGTGGAACTTTGCGTGGTCTTGTTTGTACTGCACTCAAGAATAATGATGAAGTCATTGCAACATTATATGAACGTATATTGGGACGTGTATCAGTACATGATATAATACATCCTACCACAGGAGAACTTCTTGTTGCATCAGGTGAAGAAATTACTGAAGCTATTGCAGAAGAAATCGAAAAATCACCTATAGAAAGTGTAGAAATACGTTCTGTACTTACTTGTGAATCAAATAAAGGTGTTTGTGCCAAGTGTTACGGACGAAATCTTGCTTCAAGTAAGATGGTACAGAAAGGTGAAGCTGTCGGTGTAATCGCTGCCCAGTCTATCGGTGAGCCTGGAACTCAGTTGACTCTTCGTACATTCCATGCTGGAGGTATCGCAGGTAACATGGCTGCAAATGCATCTATCGTTGCCAAGAATCCTGCAAGACTGGAATTTGAAGAGCTTCGTACAGTTGATGCTGTTGAAGAAACAGGAGAACCTGTTAAAATCGTTGTTGGCCGTCTGGCTGAAGTTAGATTTGTTGATGTCAACACAGGTATCATCCTGTCTACTCATAACGTGCCTTATGGTTCTAAGCTTTATGCAGCTGATGGTGAAATCGTAGAAAAAGGTAAACTCATCGCCAAGTGGGACCCTTTTAACGCTGTTATCGTAACAGAAGTTAGTGGTAAGATTGACTTTGAAGCAGTTATAGAAAACGTTACTTATAAAGTTGAGTCTGATGAAGCAACAGGTTTGAAAGAAATAATCATTACCGAATCTAAAGACAAAACTAAGATACCTTCATTACATATCCTTGATGAGAACGGCGGTATTATCCGTACATACAACCTACCTGTAGGTGGTCACGTTGTAGTTGAAGACAAGGAAACTGTTAAGGCAGGTGACATTTTGGTTAAGATTCCTCGTGCCGTTGGTAAAGCGGGCGATATCACCGGAGGTCTTCCACGAGTAACAGAATTGTTTGAAGCTCGTAATCCTTCTAACCCTGCAGTCGTATCTGAAATTGACGGTGAAGTTACAATGGGTAAGATTAAACGTGGTAATCGTGAAATCATCGTGACTTCAAAAACTGGTGAAGTACGTAAATATCTTGTTGCATTGTCAAAACAGATTCTTGTACAAGAAAACGACTATGTACGTGCAGGTACTCCACTTTCGGATGGCGCTATTACTCCAGCAGACATCCTTGCCATCAAGGGTCCTACTGCTGTACAGGAATACATCGTCAACGAAATTCAGGATGTATATCGCCTGCAAGGTGTTAAAATCAACGACAAGCACTTTGAAATCATCGTAAGACAGATGATGCGTAAAGTACAAATCAATGAACCTGGCGATACGAGATTCCTTGAACTTCAGGTGGTAGACCGTCAGGATTTCAATGAAGAAAACGACCGTATCTGGGGCAAGAAAGTTGTTGTAGATGCAGGAGATTCTCAAAACTTAAAACCAGGACAGATTGTTACAGCTCGTAAACTTCGTGATGAAAACAGTATGCTAAAACGCCGTGATATGAAACTTGTAGAAGTACGTGATGCAATACCTGCAACATCTACTCAGATTCTACAGGGTATTACAAGAGCTGCTCTTCAGACATCAAGCTTCATGTCGGCTGCATCATTCCAGGAAACTACAAAAGTCCTTAACGAAGCAGCTATCAATGGTAAGATTGATCGTCTTGAAGGTATGAAAGAAAACGTAATCTGCGGTCACTTGATACCAGCTGGTACAGGTCAGCGCGAATTTGAAAAGATTATTGTTGGCTCAAAAGATGAATATGACAGAATAATGGCTAACAAGAAGAATGTTTTAGACTATAGCGATGTAGAATAATTCATTTCCCAATAAAAAGTAAAAGGGAGTTATAAAATTATAGGGTTATGCTTATGATTTTATAGCTCCCTTTCTTTTATACACTAAAATATAGAAATACATAAAAAAAGTGCCATCTAGAGTAAAGACGACACTTTTAGAATGAATGAAAAACAAGTGATGTGATTTTTTTCTTTAATAGATTTATTCCTTTTTCTTAGTTAAAACTCTTAAAGATATACAGCTATTTTAAAATTAAAACAAAAATAGCCATATAGATTAATGATTTCTATACAAAAATAGAAAGTATTTTTTTAATAACAAAAAGAATCACGGTTTTTTATTAATTTATTTTATTATATACAGAATGATTACACCAAATATATTGATTATTATATTATCATATTAAAAAATATACTTCTATCTAATGTGTAAAAGAATAATTAGTACTTTTGTATCGATGTATGTATTTATCAATTAGATTGTAAACAAATAATTTATGGCACTAATAAAATCAGTAAGAGGTTTCACTCCGAAAATTGGAGAGAACTGCTATCTGGCCGATAATTGCACAATTATAGGTGATGTTACGATAGGGAAAGATTGCAGTATATGGTTTAATGCAGTACTCCGTGGAGATGTCAATCCGATAAAGATAGGAGACAGAGTGAATATTCAGGACGGAACTATCATTCATACATTGTATCAGAAATCTGTTGTAGAAATAGGAAATGATGTTTCTATAGGACATAATGTAACACTTCATGGAGCATGTGTAAAAAACAATGCTCTTATAGGCATGGGCTCGACTATACTTGACAACGCCGTAGTAGGAGAAGGCGCAATAGTTGCAGCCGGAGCTCTTATACTAGCCAATACTATAATTGAACCTAATACACTTTGGGCAGGAGTTCCGGCAAAATTCATAAAAAAAGTAGATGACAGACAAAGTAAGGAACTTAACAAGAAGATAGCCAACGGATATCTGATGTACTCGTCATGGTTTAAAGAAGAAGATAATAAAGAATAAAAATCACACGTTTTAAAGAAATAAGTAATGAAAGAATTTTTCTCACTACTAAAAAGATTTGTTTCCCCTTATAAAAAGTATCTAGTATGGGCTATAGTACTAAATGTACTTTCAGCAATATTCAATGTATTTTCATTCTCACTCATCATACCTATCCTCAATATCCTGTTCAAGACAGACGGAGGTTCAAAAGTATACAACTTCATAGAGTGGGGAGATGCCCCATTTAAAGATGCTGCAGTAAATAATTTCTATTATTATGCATCAAAAATGATAGAAGTATTTGGTGCAAGTACTACACTACTATGGTTAGGTATATTCCTTGCAGTCATGACACTGATAAAGACATTATGTTATTTTGGTTCATCGGCAATAATGATTCCACTACGTACAGGCATAGTAAGAGATATAAGGACTCTTGTATATAACAAAATAATACATTTACCAATGAATTTCTTCTCTAGCGAAAAGAAAGGAGATATAATAGCACGAATGAGCGGTGACGTGACAGAAATAGAAACATCCGTAACAAGTTCACTGGATATGCTTCTTAAGAATCCAATCTTAATATTATCATACTTTGCTACCCTCTTCATAACCAGTTGGCAGCTAACTGTATTCACTTTGTTGGTCTTGCCTTCAATGGGATGGGTAATGGGACAAGTTGGCAGAAAGCTAAAGAGAAAGTCGCTGCACGCCCAAGATAAATGGAGTGAAACCATGTCTCAGTTGGAAGAGACATTGGGTGGTCTGAGAATCATAAAAGCCTTCGTAGCAGAAGACAAGATGATAAGCAGATTTGAGAAATGCAGCAACGAATACCGTCAGGCAATAAACAAAGTTGCAATACGCCAATCACTTGCCCACCCTATGAGTGAATTCTTAGGAACTATACTAATTGTCATAGTACTTTGGTTCGGAGGCTCGCTGATATTGGGAGACAAATCATCAATAGATGCACCTACTTTCATTTTCTACATGGTAATTCTATATAGTGTTATAAATCCGCTGAAAGATTTTTCAAAAGCCGGATACAATATACCTAAAGGACTTGCCTCTATGGAAAGAGTAGATAAAATCCTTAATGCAGAAAACAACATCAAGGAGTCAGAGAAACCTATACATATCAAAGAATTGAATGAAGACATAACATTCAGAAACGTATCTTTCAGTTATGGCGAAAACGAGATTCTACATGAAATAAACCTGCAGATAAAGAAGGGAGAAACCATTGCACTAGTAGGTCAAAGCGGTTCTGGGAAATCAACACTGGTAGATCTGGTTCCACGTTTTCACGATGTCAACAAAGGTCAGGTACTTATAGACGGCAATGACGTTAAAATCCTTTCGATAAAAGATTTGAGATCTCTCATAGGAAATGTAAATCAGGAAGCTATTCTTTTCAATGACACATTTTTCAACAACATAGCCTTTGGCGTGGAGAATGCAACTATGGAGCAGGTCATCGAAGCTGCCAAGATTGCAAATGCCCATAACTTCATAATGGAAACAGAAGAAGGCTATAACACAAATATCGGAGATAGAGGATGCCGACTATCCGGAGGACAAAGACAAAGAATATCCATAGCCAGAGCTATCCTAAAGAACCCGGCAATACTGATATTGGACGAAGCCACTTCGGCACTAGATACAGAAAGCGAAAGACTGGTACAGGAAGCCCTTGAAAGATTGATGAAGACCAGAACAACAATTGCGATAGCTCATCGACTTTCCACTATCAAGAATGCAGATACAATACATGTTCTATACGAAGGAAGAATTGTAGAAAGCGGCAAACACGAAGAACTGTTACAGAAAAACGGATATTACAAAAGACTTAATGATATGCAGTCACTATAACATGCAACTATATAAATTTAAATAATGAAAATAGTAGTGGACAAAAAAATCCCTTACATAAGTGAAACTATTGAAAAAATAGCGGATGAAGTAGTTTATGTACATGGAAAAGACATTGACAAGGCAACGGTCAGGGATGCCGATGCCTTAATAATCCGAACCAGGACCAGATGCGACAAAGAACTGCTGGAAGGCAGTAAAGTGAAATTTATAGGTACAGCTACAATCGGATTCGATCACATAGACACAAAATATTGCAACGAGACCGGAATAACATGGAGAAATTGTCCTGGATGCAATGCAGGAGCCGTAGAGCAATACTTACATGCCATACTCCTGTTGTTACAGAAAGAAAAAGGTATTGACCTAAGCAAATCCTGCCTAGGCATCGTGGGAGTAGGACATGTTGGTTCGCATATACTAAGTATGGCAGGACGGCTTGGTATGAGAATTCTGCTCAATGATCCCCCAAGAGAAGACAGAGGAGAAAACGGTTTTGTATCACTAAACACCATAGCAGAAAAATGCGATATAATAACATTCCATACTCCATTGATAAGAGAAGGTTTATATAAAACCGAACATCTTGCAGACAAAAAATTCTTCAACAATCTGAAGAAAAGTCCAGTCATAATAAACACCTCACGTGGAGAGGTTATAGACACAGAAGCTATACTTGAAGCTATAAACGACAAAAAGATTTCAGATGCGGTGATAGATGTATGGGAAAATGAGCCAAACATCAATCTTGAACTACTTGAAAAAGTTTTTATCGGCACTCCACATATTGCAGGATACTCGGCAGACGGGAAAATAAATGCAACAAGAATGACTCTCGAATCATTATGCAGTTTTTTCAATATTAATACAAAAATAGAAATCTCGCTGCCACCAGATCCTAATGCTCCATACTCTGCAGACGAAAATACAAGGATTCTACAACAATATAATCCTCATAATGATTATAATGCACTACTTCAGAATCCAGAAAAGTTTGAATCAATGCGTGGAAATTACAATCTAAGAAGAGAATAAAAGCCAATATTCTGAATCCGAAAGAGGCTTTTTTGCACATAATGCGCTTTTTTGTGCAGATTTGTGCATTTATTTACATGAATATTTGGTGGAAAGGAGAAATATTTATTCCTTTGCACAATTAATTTAAACAAGTAAAATTATTTTATAAACTTAAAAAATTAGAATTATGTCTGAAATTGCATCAAAAGTACAGAAAATCATCGTTGATAAATTAGGCGTTGAAGAATCAGAAGTAGTAGCTACTGCAAGCTTCACAAACGATTTGGGTGCTGACTCTTTGGATACTGTTGAATTGATCATGGAATTCGAAAAAGAATTCGGTATCTCTATTCCAGATGATCAGGCAGAAAAGATCCAGACTGTAGGCGACGCTATCTCTTACATCGAATCTAACAAATAATTAATTATCCAGTCTATGGAATTAAAAAGAGTAGTAGTAACAGGTCTTGGTGCATTAACACCGGTAGGTAATACTGTTCCTGAATTTTGGGACAATATCATCAACGGAGTAAGTGGAGCAGGACCTATTACTCACTTTGATGCTTCAAAGTTTAAAACACAGTTTGCATGTGAAGTAAAGAACTTCAATGTAACAGATTATATAGATCGTAAAGAAGCCCGTAAAATGGACCTTTATACTCAATATGCAGTAGCTGCTGCTAAAGAAGCCGTAGCCGATGCTGCTATAGACGTAGAAAAGGTTGATTTTAATAAAGTGGGTGTTATTTTGGGTGTAGGAATAGGCGGTATCCGTACTTTCGAAGAGGAAGTAGGAAGCTACGAACAGACTAAAGACACTTTAGGTCCTAAGTTCAATCCGTTCTTCATTCCTAAAATGATAGCCGACATTGCGTCTGGACAAATTTCAATCATGTATGGTTTCCACGGACCAAACTTTACAACAACATCTGCATGTGCATCTGCGTCAAATGCAATAGCTGACGCATTTAACTACATTCGTTTAGGCAAGGCTAATGTTATTGTAACCGGTGGTGCAGAAGCCGCTATTTTCCCAGCTGGAGTTGGTGGTTTCAATTCAATGCATGCTCTATCTACACGAAACGACGACCCTACTCATGCTTCAAGACCATTCAGTGCTAGTCGCGACGGTTTCGTAATGGGTGAAGGTTCTGGTATACTTGTTCTTGAAGAACTTGAACATGCCAAAGCACGTGGAGCCAAAATATATGCCGAATTAGCCGGTATCGGTGCTTCAGCCGATGCACACCATCTTACAGCTTCTCATCCTGAAGGACTTGGCGCCAAACTTGTGATGATGAATGCCCTTGAAGATGCAGGTATGCAACCAGAAGACATTGACTACATCAATGTTCACGGTACTTCTACTCCTGTAGGAGACATATCTGAAGTTAAGGCTATAAAGGAAGTTTTTGGAGAACATGCCTACAAGCTTAATATCAGCTCTACAAAATCTATGACTGGCCATCTACTTGGTGCTACAGGTGGAGTAGAAGCTATAGTAAGCGTTTTGTCTGTCAAGAATGACATTGTTCCTCCTACTATCAACCATAAAGAAGATGACAATGATGAGAATATCGACTATAATCTGAATTTCACCTTCAATTCTGCACAGAAACGTACAGTACGTGCTGCATTAAGCAACACATTTGGTTTTGGTGGTCACAATGCATGTGTAATCGTTAAAAAATACACCGAATAAGTTGTGCTAAAAAATATTACAGATAAGATAAGACTTCTTTTCCGAAAGGACAAGGAGCCTTATCTTTGTTTTTATAAGATTTTAGGATTCTACCCTCGAAATATAGAACTATACCAACAGGCACTACTTCACAAATCATCATCAATCAAGGCCAAAGGGAGATTACTAAACAACGAACGTCTGGAATTTCTTGGAGACGCAATACTTGATGCCGTAGTAGCTGATATTGTATATAAAAAATTTGAAGGTAAAAAAGAAGGTTTCCTTACAAATACCCGTTCTAAAATAGTTCAAAGAGAAACTCTAAATCATGTTGCAGTAAATATAGGTCTGGACAAGCTTATAAAATTTACAACAAAACAATCATCTCATAACAGCAACATGACAGGCAATGCCTTTGAGGCTCTAATCGGAGCTATATACCTTGACAGAGGATACAATGCCTGTAAAGAGTTTATGGAGGAACGTATCATCAATCAGCATCTGAATCTTGATAAAATATCCCGTAAAGAGGTTAACTTCAAATCAAAACTGATAGAATGGAGTCAGAAAAATAAATTTGAAATAGAATTCAAGCTTGTAGAACAAAGTACTGATGAATGTCTGAACCCTATTTTTGAGACTCAGGTTTTGGTTGAGAACATTACAGGAGGAACAGGAAAAGGATATTCTAAAAAAGAATCCCAGCAAGAAGCAGCCCATATCACAATGGATATGATAAAAAAAGATTCAATATTCATTGATGCAATATTTGCTGCAAAATCGGAAAGGGAACACAAGGATGATCCACGTTTAGATGTTAAGGCCGAAACTGAAAAGGCTAGTCATGAAGCAGGCATTGAAGAACAAGACTACAAATTCGATGCAATGCCTGAAAGATATAATGATGATGAAAAAATCATAGCCGAAGCAGAAAAAGCTGCATTCAATCTAGAAGTTACAAATGAGAATAATGACAACAAGCTATAGAGTCAGTACATCAGAACAATGACAGTCTGTGTGAAATGAAATATTCTTATATCTATTGAAACTTCAACCAGGAAAACCGAAAGAGAGTTTACGGTTGCTACAGACAATAGCTGTAACAAAACGAACATATCATTCAAAGCAACAGAAAGAGCCGCACCATATCCCAACTACAATTGAGTATGATGCGGCTCTTTTATCTCTAAATAACGGACGATAATCTACCCGAAACAGATTCCCATTTTCTTTCCTTGAACTATCAGGTCATGGTCTGAAGTTACTTCTCTCAATTTATCCTTAACTTCGGCAAGAGGTACAGACACTATTCTCCCATCACGAAGTGCAACCATTTTTCCAAAATCACCACTTGATATAAGTTCAACAGCATGTCCCCCCATCAAGGTAGCTATATTCCTGTCATAAGCCGTAGGACTTCCTCCCCTCTGTATATATCCCAATACAGTTTCCCTAGTTTCAAAGCCTGTTTCATATTCTATTTCCTCGGCTATATACTGGGCGGCTTTCTTTCCCTCAGGAGTGGCTATTCCTTCAGCAACAACCACTATAGAGTACGGCTTGCCCTTTTTAAGACGGTTTATTATAGTATCACCTATACTGTGAATATTAAAAGGAATTTCCGGCAACAGAATAATGTCTCCCCCACCTGCCATTCCCGAGTATAGAGCAAGCCAACCAGTCTTATGTCCCATAACCTCAATCACCATTACACGCTGATGTGCGCTGGCAGTAGAATGAAGTCTATCAATAGCATCGGAAGCTATCGACACGGCAGAGTCAAAGCCAAAAGACATATCCGTTCCCCACACATCATTATCTATTGTCTTAGGAATTGTCACAACCTTTATCCCTGCTTCCATAAGGTCAAAAGCTGTCTTCTGTGTTCCAGTACCTCCTATACATACAAGACAGTCCAGTTCATGCTTTTCTATTGTTTTCAGCATAGCAGCCGATTTGTGGTCGTTTATAGAAGAAGAACGCTTTCTAAACAGTTTCTCTCTAGATGTTCCAAGTATAGTTCCGCCCATAGTAAGAAGGCCTGTAGTACTTTCGTCTGTAAGGCGAGTGATATCATCGTCCAACAGTCCTCTGAAACCGTTATATATTCCATATACTTCCATATCATAATGGTTCATTGCAATCTTACAAACTCCTCTTATAGTGGAATTTAGTCCAGGACAATCTCCTCCTGACGTCAATATACCTATTTTCATAACCTTCTGATTTTAATATGCCTATGTAAAGGTATTAAAAAAACATGATTTAGTTCCATTTACCAAAAAAAATATATATACAACTAAAGATTAATGTAGAAAAAGCATACCTTTGCAACAATAGACATAAAACAAAGCATAACAATGAATACAACAAAAATCATTGATAATATATTCTCACCTAGAAGAAAAGAAATAGAGAAGAACTTCAAACACACAGAAGAGATTCAAAGCAAAGTACTAAAAGGACTTATAAGCAAAGCCTCATCTACAGAATGGGGGAAGCTGCACAACTATAGCAATATAAAATCTTACACTGAATTCAACAAAGTACCTATACAGACTTACGATGACACGAAGGAATACATTGATCGCATGCGCCACGGAGAGAAAGACATCCTATGGCCAGGCATAGTAAAATGGTATGCCAAGTCGTCAGGTACAACAAACGACAAGAGCAAATTCATCCCAGTTTCTGCCGACGGACTTAAAAACATACATTACAAAGGAGGACAAGATGCTGTAGCATTATACCTTGGCGAAAATCCCAACAGCCGTTTCTTCTCAGGGAAAGGACTCATCCTTGGAGGCAGCCATAGTCCGAACTACAATTTCAAGAACAGTCTGGTTGGCGACCTCTCGGCTATACTTATTCAGAACGTAAATCCTCTGGTCAACTTGATTAGAGTTCCTAAAAAAGAGATAGCCTTACTTAGCGAATTTGAAGAAAAAGTAGAGAAGATAGCCTCAACAACCATACATCAGAACATCACCAATATATCTGGAGTACCTTCATGGATGCTTGCCGTCATAAAAAGAGTTCTGGAAAAGACAAATGCAAGAACTCTAGATGAAGTATGGCCTAATCTGGAAGTCTTCTTTCACGGAGGAGTATGTTTCACACCATACAGAGAGCAATACAAAGTATTGATTAAATCAGACAAGATGCATTATATGGAAACCTATAACGCAAGTGAGGGATTTTTCGGACTTCAGAATTCACTGTCAGATACTGCCATGATGCTTATGACAGACTATGATGTGTTCTATGAGTTCATCCCGTTGGAAGAATTGGGAAACGATAATCCTACAATTATTCCACTTTGGGGAGTTGAAATAGGGAAAAACTATGCAATGGTCATCAGTACTTCATGCGGTTTATGGAGATATATTATAGGCGACACTGTAAAATTCACCCAAAAAGACCCATACAAATTCATTATTTCAGGCAGAACAAAACATTTCATAAATGCCTTTGGCGAAGAACTTATGGTAGACAATGCCGAAAAAGGACTGCAAAGAGCATGTAATGAAACCGGAGCACAGGTGCTGGAATACTCAGCTGCACCGGTATTCATGGATGAAAATGCCAAGTGCCGGCACCAATGGCTTATTGAGTTCAGCAAGATGCCAGACTCTGTCAACAAGTTCAGACATATACTCGACAAGTCACTTCAAGAAATCAACTCAGACTACGAAGCAAAAAGACATAAAGACATTACACTACAGGAACCGGAAATTATAGTAGCAAGACCCAATCTATTCCACGACTGGCTGAAAGCAAAAGGAAAATTGGGCGGACAACATAAAGTTCCCAGACTAAGCAACAACAGAGAGCATATTGAAAGCATGCTCGAACTGAATAAATAGTAACAGAATAAAAGCAAAAATATAAAGATGAAATTAGCACCACTACATACACTACCAATAGCGGCTATTATATTCATTGTATATGCTTGTGCCAATCCTGGAAATCCGGATGGAGGCCCGTACGATGAAACACCACCAAAATTTGTCAGGTCAACACCTGAACCAGGTGCAAGAAACAACAAAAAGAAAAAGATAGCTATAGAATTCGATGAATTCATAAAACTTGAAAATGCTGCAGAAAAAGTCATAATATCTCCACCACAAGCAGAAATGCCTGAAGTGAAAGCAAACGGAAAGAAAGTACAGATAGAATTTTTAGACACGCTAAAAAGCAATACTACATATACCATTGACTTTGGCGATGCTATCGTAGACAACAATGAGGGTAACCCTATGGGCAACTTTTCTTATTCTTTTTCTACCGGCGAAAGCATCGATTCTATGGAAGTATCGGGAGTTGTACTCAATGCACAAGACCTTGAACCGATAAAAGGTATACAGGTAGGTCTGCATAAAAACATAAACGATACTGCTTTCACAAAACTTCCATTCGACAGGATTTCGAGGACAGACAGCCGTGGGCAATTCATCATAAAAGGTATTGCCCCAGGTTCATACAGGATATATGCACTGAAAGACGGAAATCAAAACTATATATTCGACTCGAAGACTGAGGTCATTGCTTTTTCCGACTCCATCATCATCCCGTCAATGAAACCGGCTATAAAGCAAGACACTACATGGAACGAAGTTGATACGCTGAAAATAGATACTATCAGAAGCATCAACTACACCCGTTTCATACCCGACAATATAATATTGAGAGCTTTTAAAGAAACAAACAACATTCAGTATCTCACCAAGTCGGAAAGAGAACAGACCAACAAGTTCTCTCTTTACTTCAGCTCAAAGGCCGATACTCTTCCTACAATAAAAGGTCTTGACTTTGACGAAAAGGATGCTTTCATAGTAGAATCCAATACCACAAACGACACTATAAAATATTGGATAAAAGACAGTCTGATGAGTGAAAGAGACACTCTTACACTGCAATTAGACTATTTATACACAGATACCCTCGGACATCTTGTTCCAAAGCGTGATACATTGTCGCTTATGAACAAGATAAGCAGAGACAAAAGACTGGCCATGGCAAAGGAAGCTATGGAAAAGAAAGAAAAGGAAAGGAAAAAGAGGAGAAGAAAAGGAGATACCACAAATATTGTGGAAACCAAATTCTTCAACATGCGCATCGACGCTCCTTCTACAATGGATATAAACAGGAATATAACCATAAACTTTGACGAACCGGTTTACTCTATAGATACATCGGCCATACATATAGAACATAAGATAGACACCATATGGAAACCGGGCAGATTCATACTAATGAAAGACAGTGTAATACCACGTCAGTACTACATACTGAGCGACTGGAAGCCTGGACATGAATATAAACTTACCATAGACTCTACTGCCATAAAGAGCATTTATGGCTTGCACACAAACAAGGCCGAAAGCCTCATCAAAGTAAAGACTCTGGAAGAATACGGTACTCTGTATCTCAACATAAAGGGAGTAAAAGGAAACTCTTATGTACAGCTTCTCAACTCCAATGACGGAATAGTAAGAGAACAGAAGGTAAAGGAAAACGGAACATGCGATTTCTATTTCCTACAGCCCAACACCAAATATTACATAAGAATGTTTGTCGACAGTAACAACAACGGAAAATGGGATACCGGCAATTATGCAGAAAAAATTCAGCCAGAAGAAGTTTTCTATCTGCCTAAGGTATGGGAGATGAAAGCTAACTTTGAGTTTGAGGAAAACTGGAATGTAAAAGAGTTCTCGCTCGACAAGCAAAAACTTGACGAGATAAAGAAACAAAAGCCGGAAGTAGCCAAAGAGATAAAAAACAGAAATAAAGAACGTGCCAAAAAACTCGGATTGAAAAAATGATAAGAAAATTCTTTATTGGATTACTGCTGACAATACTATCAGCTACATATGCCAGCGCACAATGCGGGGCATATAATGATGCTATAAAGCCGGGAGAAAAACTTTCGTACGAACTTAAGTTTAACTGGAATTTTATCTGGATTAATGCCGGATGGGCAAATATGACAGTTGACACCATTGACTATAATGGGAAAAGATGTCTGAGAACAGATCTTGAATCATACACAAACAAAAAGATTGACTTCTTTTTCAAGATGCGTGATACTCTCGTCTCTATAACTACAGAAGAACTCGTTCCACTATACTTCCGCAAGGGAGCCGAAGAAGGCAAAAGATATTCTGTAGACAATATAGATTTCAGCTACAAGAACGGCAAGTGCATAGTAGACCAATACAGAAAGACCAAAGAAAGGACTGTAAAGTCGAAAGAAGAGTTTGATGTATGTGTATACGACATGTTAAGCATACTCCTTCAGACCCGCTCGTATGATGCTTCGGAATATAAGCCGGGAGACAAAATCCTTTTCTCCATGGCTACAGGAAAGAAAGTGGAAAAACAGACTCTTATCTACAGAGGCAAGAAAAACTGCAAAGTTAAAGATGGAGTTACATACCGCTGCCTGGTATTCTCATTGGTGGAATACAACAAGCACAACGAAGAAAAGGAAGTCATTACATTCTTCGTGACTGACGACAAGAACCATCTTCCTGTACGTCTCGACATGTTCCTCAACTTCGGTTCTGCCAAAGCATTCCTTACCAAAATGGAAGGCAACAAATATCCTGTAGACTGTATAGTGAAGAAATAGAACCAATAAAAATATTCAAGAAAAAAAGACACTTTCCAAAATTTTGTGTAAATGGAAACAGGATTCAGTTGTAAGTTCTTCTTATATCTGGATTCTGTTTTCAAAAATAAGCATAAATTGATTCATAATCAAGCCCCAGTTATGAATCGGTTGTGTCCATTTCTTCTCAATCTCCATAAGTGAAAGATACACGGTCTTTTTGACGGCATCATCCGAAGGGAATGAAAGTTTTGATTTGGTGTACTTTCTAATTTTTCCGTTCAGATTTTCAATGAGATTTGTAGTATAGATTATTTTCCTGATTTCCAGCGGGAATTGGAAGAAAACGGTCAGGTCATCCCAGTTGTTTTTCCAAGATAGTATGGCATAAGGATACTTTCCTCCCAATTTCCTTTCCAGATTATCAAGTTCTGCGGCAGCAACCTCCTTGTTAGGTGCATTATAGATATTCTTCATATCTGCCGTGAACTCTTTCTTGTCCTTATAAACTACATATTTACAGGAGTTTCTGATCTGATGTACCACACAGATTTGGGTTGAAGACTGAGGGAATACGCTGCGTATGGTATCCGTAAATCCATTTAGATTGTCGGTACATGTAATCAATATATCCTATACTCCACGTGCCTTTAAATCAGTCAGCACACCCATCCAGAAAGAAGAACTTTCTGATTTGCCAACCCACATACCGAGAACTTCTTTCAGGCCGTTCTGTTTCAGTCCGACACAAAGATACACGGTCTTGTTTATAATCTTGCCGTTATCACGTACCTTGAATACGATACCGTCCATCCAGACTATCAGATAGACAGGATCAAGGGTACGGAAACGCCAAGCCTTTATTTCTGGAAGAACACGGTCGGTTATGGAACTAATCGTTTCGGCAGAGACACGGTTGCCGAGATTTTCCTCCATCCAGTCACTGATCTCGCGTGTGCTGTTACCAAGGGCATAAAGTCCGATGATACGGTCCGCTACGCCCTCCGCCAGGATGGTCTCACGTTTCTTTATAAACTGAGGCTCAAAACTAGAATTACGGTCACGAGGGATAGACACTGTGACTTCACCCAATGGAGTCTGGACTTGCTTCTGCATTTTACCATTACGACGATTGCCCAACTGACGTTCTTCATCTGTAAGATGGGCATCCATCTCACCTTCCAATGCTGCATTCAAGATACTTTCCAATAAGGGGGCAAAAGCACCATCCTTACCTAACAAAGGCTTACCGGCTTTCAGCTGCTCTATTGCCTTGTTCTTGATACTTTCAAAATCAAATTCTTCTTTCATAAAAAAACTGTGTTAGCAAAGTTAATATTTTATTCCTTGCTGACACAGTTTAAATTACATCCTCCCTATATATTCCATTTAAAAAAAAACAACATGATTTTCTTTATATCAATTCTTTTGTAGCCCAATTGGATAATTGGCTCCTAATTCAAATTCGAATCTCCTTCCTTGTGCTAATACCAGCCCAATATTGCATATAAATAACCAAAGAAGTAACATACATACTTTTTTCATAACCAATTTATCTTTTAATACCATATCTCTTATTTATTTGTCCGACAAGGAGGGCTAACTTCAAATTATCGCCACTTCTTTGGCTCATTTATAGCAGGGAGAATTTTGTAAAAACCACCTTCACTAAGACTATATCTGAAAGTGTTTTGTTCATATTGAGTTCTTCTTGGGTTATTATGCGTCCAAACAAATTTTGTGAGCAACAAATCATGTTTTAATTGTAATTCAGTCCCACGGCTATTATTACTCTTAACAAATTCTTCTACTGTTGTATCATCCTTTTCTGTTCTTGGTATTCGAGCCTTCAAATAATGTCTGCTATGTTCTACAATATTAAAAGAAATGTATCTTGGAGCAACTGTCGGAATCTTAGCCGTTCTATCAGCATAAAAGGCAAGATGTACATCGCCAATTATCTTTTCTCTTTGTAAAGATCTACCCACATAGGAGTCATTTTTTAGATTCCGATATTCAATTCTTGCATATACAGGATCGCTATCAATATCAATTTTAAATTTAACTTTATAAGGTGAATGATCCGCACAAATACGCAAAGCTGCAAAATATAGGTTTACCAGGTGTCTCTGCAGAAAAATGCCCTCCTTCACTTATAAATTTGATAAAATCGTCAAATCCGGTAAGGGTCTTTACACCACTGTCACCATTTCCTCCCCCTACATATACTTTCATTCTGGCCTCATCAAAAAAGCCCTTTTCTTCAACTGTCAGAAATTCTTTTTTGTTATATAAAAAGCCTTTAACGGCCTTCTTTACAATAGACTCCGCATTCTCGTATATTTCATCGGTTTCAAGAGTTAATATGCCGACCCTTCCATAAGCTATGGAGCTCACATAGACAGGAGAGTATTGGGCATTGATACTACCTTCAATAAAACTCTTCTCAGGAATATCCATATCAATCGTAAAATATTTCTGAATAAACCTTATATATAAGCCACTACTTTTACTAATTCGTTCCTTATGTTCTTGTTGGGAAGATGACGACCCCCAAAATAAAAAGCTCGTATTGGCATTTGATCCAAAAGTCATTTTCAGCTCATCATAAGATGTAAAACGGTGTATATCAAAGTGTACGGAAGCTGATTGTTGCCCTATACCTTTCTGATGCATCAAATCCATTACCAACTGCCAACATGAAGACAAAGAGGGCTTTTCAAGTACACCTGTAACTTTTTGGGCAGGAAAGGACACAGAGACATTTATAGGCTTATAGTGGACACTGATTGTTTTATAATCCTGATTGGCAACGCTTGCCCCATCCAAGATAGAGCCAGGATAAATATATCGATTCAGATTATCCAAAACTATCGACTCATCTGCCTGTGCATGAATTGTTTTACCAAACCCATTATCCCATAATGTCTCGGAAATGATTTCTGAAGCTCTTGTATGGATATGCGAAGGAGAAGATAAAACCTTATCTCCCATATCAGGAATATAGTTATGCACATTTATATTCACCACTTGTTCGGGATACTTAGGTAGATTTTGAAAAGAACAGCAATCAGATTGCTGTTCTTTTTTGTCAAATTCTTGTTCACATGAAATTAATCCTATAGCAAATAAAAACAGAGTATATCTTAAGATTCTCATAGCTCCAGATTATTGTTGATTTTTTAAATGAATTTTGAATTTTGAATAATAAGGAGAATTATCAGACAGATAACTGGCAGTATAGAATATGGCATCTCCCGGCAAATCTTTAGAAAATCGTCCTCCTTGGATTATGAATTTCTGAAACTCATCCCAACCTTTAATAGTTTTAACAGTGCCTTCACCTTCTCCGTTATACACTACAACATTTATTTCCGCTTCTTTGAGAATTTTTTTTTGCTCAAGACTAAAGTCTAATTCCCCATTTATGACTTTTGCCTGTAAAGCCACTTGTAACGCAACTCTTAACTTATCATAACTTTCAAAAGATTCCATAGAAATTAGAGCCATCCTTCCATAAGTAATAGAACTAATATATACTGGATCGTATCTACCTATATTATTTATTTCATCATGATTTAAAAGCAGATTTCCATCAATAGGAAGATCCATGTCAACTGTATAATTCCGTTGTATTATTTTCACAAACAACCCTGTTTTTCTTCTGATTTTTCCTTTATCAACACTAATATCAATATCAAGAATACGTGCAATATTTACATTTGCCCCAAAAGCTAATTTAAGCTCTTCAAAATAAGAAAATTGTCGCATATTATAGCTAAAAGAGGCGCAGTTTAAATATTCCGTGGGAAACCTATCATTCCTAACCAAATATTTTAC